>NZ_JBHSKO010000017.1:0-177121 GCF_042657305.1 Pseudonocardia zijingensis
GGACCCCGCCCACGTCAACGACCACCACAAACACGATCAACCACGGCGGCACACGCCACCGCGGTGACCCCCCACGCCCTCACCACACCAAGACTGGACTTGACCTCGTCCTCATAGGCTGCTCAGAGGGCCGCGACCAGGTCGCGCTCCAGCATCGTGATCTCGACGACGCCGGTGGGGTGCACGGTCCAGTGCCAGTGCGCCGCCACCGGGTTGCCCAGGACGATCGCGACCCACGTGCTGCCGGGCCGGGTGCAGATCTCCGCGGCCGCCTCGGCGGTGCCGGGGTCGACGTCGTCGCCGACCACGACGACGCCGTGCACCGGACGGCGCCGGGCGCCGGCGCGCAGCGGGCCGCCTGCCGGGGCGCTCGCCCCGTGACCCTGAACGAGCGCGGCGAGATCGCCGAGGTTGCCGAGCGGCCGGACCGGGGCCGTGACGGCGGGCAGGGTGCCCAGCACGGCGAAGCCCATCCCGGCACGCCGCGACAGGCCCGCGAGCACCGAGACGGCGAGCGCGCGCGCCACGGTGGGTGGGCCATCGACCGCTACGGCGCCGTCGCACCAGCTCAGGTCGAGTACGACCTGGCAGTCGGGGGTGCCGCCGACCCGGGCGACCGGGGGACCGGCGACGTCGTCGCGGATCGGCAGCGGGCGTCGCCACGAGGTGGGTTCCACCTCGTTCCACGGCGCGGGCAGGGCCGCGCCTGGGGCGGTGCGCACGGCGATCGCGGAGGGGTGGATCTCCAGCGCGGGCGGGGGCCGGTCGACACCGGCGAGCTCGGCGAACACGGTGGACGCCATCGCGAGCGCGCGGTCGTCCTGGCGCCACGGGGCGGCGATGGTGCGGTTGCGGGCGAGCTCGCGGCGTTGCCGGGCCGGGGCGCGCAGCCGGGCCCAGCGGGCGGCCACGGCGCCGCTGAGGGCGCGGATCCCGCGGCTCAGCCTGCGGCGGAAGACGATGGCCAGGGTGAGCTGCAGCAGGACGAGACCGGCCACGAGGGCGAGGACGATCGGGATCCGGATGCCGCCGGCGGTGGCGGCCGGGGCGGGCGCGTCCTCGTTCAGGAGCCCGCGCCGGACGTCGGGTCCGGAGGCGTCGCCGGGAAGCCGCAGGAGCCAGCCGGGCCGCAGCGGGTCGTCGGGTGTGGTCAGCGCGCCGCCGTCGGGCTGGCGGCGGCCCTGGTTGAGCGCGAAGATCTCGGTGGCGCGGTCCGGGTCGCCGAGGGTGCGCTGGGCGATCGACCGCAGGGTGTCGGGCCGGCCCCCGTTCTGCTCGGGGGGTTCGACGACGTAGACGTTGATCTCGATCGGCGGTGCGGGCTGGGCGAGCGCGACCGGGCCGCCGAGCAGGGTGAGCAGCGCGGTGAGGGCCGTGACGAGTGCCACCGCCGCCGGCGCCGGGATGCGGTTCCGAACCACTGGAACGGGTTCCACCAGCTGTTTCTCCTTCTCGACCGGCCGTGTCTGCCGACCCGGGACACGTGTGCCGCCTTTCATGCTTACTCGCACGCGGAATCATTCGGACTTCGGCCCCACAACTCGCGGTCGGGTGAACCTTTCGACGCCACGGGTGCGTGTCTCGGGCGGAGCCGCCGCGCTCTGACGCTCCGATCCGACATTCGAGGGGATGACCGATGCCCGATTTCGCCGTGAACAGTGACGAAACCCAGCAGACGTCGGCTGCGCTGCTCAACGACTTCTCGCAGCTGCAGGACAAGCTGAGCGAGGTGCGCAACAAGGTCCAGGCGCTGCTGGCCAACGGATACCGCACGCCGGCCGCGCAGCAGCGGTTCCAGCCGTTCTTCGAGGAGTTCGGCCGCGGATTCGAGCAGGTCAACGAGGGTCTGCAGGGAATCGGTGAGTACGTGCGGGGCGTCGGCCAGACGTTCGAGGAGGCCGACAGCCAGCTCGGCCAGCGCCTGTCGTAACCGGGACGGAACCGTGCGCGTCACTCTCGCCGTCCACGAGGGCGGATCCGCGGGGCCCAGCGCGGTCACCGTCGACGCCGACCGGTCGATGCCGGTCGGGCTGCTCACGCGTGAGCTCGCGCGCCGCAGCGGCGTGGCGGAGGACGTCCCGCTGTTCCGCGGCGGGCGTCCGCTCGACCCCGCGACGCCCCTCGCCCGCGCCGGGCTGCACGACGGGGCGGCGGTGGGGCTGGGCGTGCCCGCGCCCGACGACCACGTGCCGCACGGCGTGGTGGAGCTGCGGGTGGTGGGCGGTGAGGGTGCCGGCACGGTGGTCGTCCTGACCCCGGGCGAGTACGAGATGGGCTCCGACCGGCGGTGCCGGGTGGTGCTGCCCGCCGGTGCGCCCGGGCGGGCGGCGCGGCTGGTGGTGACCGACCCGGGTGTGGTCCACATCCGGCCGCACGTGCCACTGCGCCTGGCCGACCGCGAGCTCGATCCGTTGGGCGGTGCGGTGGCGTGGGCGGAGGGCGAGCAGCTGACCGCGGGCGGGAGCGCCCTCGAGGTGGCCGTCAGCGTGCACTCGCGCCGGGAGCTGGTGGTCGAGGACGAGAGCGGTGCGCTGCGGTTCAACCGCCCGCCGCGCCTCGTGCCTGCCCTGCCCACGCTGCGCTTCCGGCTGCCCCGGCCGCCGGGTCCGGAGCCCCGCCAGCCGGTGCCGATCGTGGTGGTGCTGCTGCTGCCGATCATCAGCACGATCGTGGTGGTGCTCGTGACAGGCAACTGGCAACTGATCTTCCTGGGCCTGGTCTCGCCGATCGCCGCGTACCTGATGCGCAACAGCGGGCGCAAGCGGACGCTCGCCGAGCACGGCGAGAAGGTGGCCGAGTACACCACGACCTCCGAGCGCCTCGACCACGAGATCGCCGAGGCGCTGCTCACCGAGCAGCGCTCGCTGCGGCTGGCGCATCCCGATCCCGCCACCCTGCTCTCCGCGGCCCTCGGTCCGTCCGACCGGCTGTGGGAGCGGCGCTTCCGCGATCCCGACTTCCTCGAGCTGCGGGTGGGCACCGGGTCCATCCGGTCCTCGGTGGAGGTCGAGGACCCCACGCAGGACGAGCACCGCAGGACGGAGAACCGGCTCGTCCACGCCGTGCCCGCGGCCGTGCCGCTGCGCGAGGTCGGCGTGGTGGGCGTCTCGGACGCGCAGATCGCGCGGCTCATGGTGGCCGAGGCGGCCCTGCTGCACAGCCCGGACGACCTGTCGATCGTGATCCTCACCGGCTTGCGGGACGGCTCGGGCGAGTCGCTGTGGGGCTGGACGCGCTGGCTGCCGCACCTGCAGGCGCGCGGCACCCGGTCCACGTTGTCCACGGGCACCTCGGCCGAGACCGTCGCGGCCCGGGTGGCCGAGCTGACCGCCGAGCTCACGGCCCGCGCCGCGCTCAAGCCCGACGCCGAGCGGGGCGGCGCGGCGGGCCTGCCCGACATCCTGCTCGTGCTGGACGGGGCGCGGAGGCTGCGTGCGCTGCCGGGTGTGGTCGGCCTCCTGCGCGACGGGCCCGCGGTCGGCATCCACGTGCTCTGCCTCGACGAGGACGAGCGCCTGCTCCCGGAGGAGTGCCGGGCCGTGGTCACCGTCGACCGGACGGGCCTGCGGCTGCGGGTCGAGGGCCGCCGCGACGCGGTGGGGCTGCACCCCGACCGCCCGTTGCCCACCTGGTACGACGCGGTGGCGCGCGGCATCGCGGCGCTGCGGCCGGTCGGAGAGGACGAGGGCTCCGGCGTCCCGGGCTCGGTGCGCCTGCTCGACGTGCTCGGGCTCGAACCGCCCACCGCCGACGCCCTGCGGGCTCGCTGGATCACCACGCCGCGCAGCACCCGGGCGAAGCTCGGCGTGGGTGTGGACGGGGACTTCAGCGTCGACCTGGTGCAGGACGGCCCACACGCGCTGGTGGCCGGCACGACCGGCGCCGGGAAGTCGGAGCTGCTGCAGACGCTGGTCGCGACGTACGCGGTGGGCAACCGGCCGGACGAGATGACGTTCGTGCTCGTCGACTACAAGGGCGGGAGTGCGTTCGCCGAGTGCGCCGACCTCCCGCACACCGTCGGGCTCGTCACCGACCTCGACACCCACCTCGTCGAGCGGGCGCTGGTGTCGCTGGGGGCGGAGCTGCGGCGCCGGGAGCACGTGCTCGCCGCGGCCGGGGCCAAGGACATCGTGGACTACCAGGACAAGCGGTCGCGCGACCCGCGGCTGGGGCCGCTGCCGCGCTTGATGCTCGTGGTGGACGAGTTCGCCTCGATGATCCGGGAGCTGCCCGACTTCGTGAGCGGGTTGGTGAACATCGCCCAGCGCGGCCGCTCGCTGGGCATCCACCTCGTGCTCGCCACCCAGCGACCGTCCGGCTCGGTCACGCCCGACATCCGCGCCAACACGAACCTGCGCATCGCGCTGCGCACCACCGACGGCAACGAGAGCCGCGACATCATCGACGCCCCGGACGCAGGTGACCTCTCGCCGGCCACGCCGGGACGCGCCTACGCGCGGCTGTCCGCGTCGGCGCTGCTGCCCTTCCAGGTCGGGCGCATCGGTGGGCGCCGGTTGTCCGCGGCGGCGCGGGGCGGCGGTGGCGGTGGCGGGGACACGGTCGTGGTGCCGACGGCGCAGCTCAGCGACCAGACCTGGACCGAGCTGAGCGAACCCGTGCGCGTCACCCGCAGCGGGTCCGACGAGCGGGCCGTCGAGGCCGTCACCGACCTGGCCGTGCTCACCGCGGCGGTCGCCGACGCCGCGGCGGCGAGCGGCATCCCGCGCCAGCCGAGCCCGTGGTTGCCGCCGATCCCCGACAGCGTCGTGCTGGAGAGCCTGACGCCGCCGGCCCCGCCCGGCACCGACGGGCGGATGACGCCGGTGGCCTGGGGCGTGATCGACCTGCCCGCCGAGCAGGCCCGCCAGGACCTCGTGCTGGACCTCGACCCGATGGGACACCTGCACCTCGCGGGTGCGGCGCGCAGCGGCCGCTCGCAGGCGCTGCGCACCTTGTGCGCGGCGCTCTCCGAGGCGCATTCGGTGGCCGACCTGCACATCTACGGCATCGACTGCGGCAACGGCGCCCTGCTCGCGCTCACCGAGCTCCCGCACTGCGGGGCAGTGGTCGACCACCGCAGCTCCGAGCGGCTCGGGCGGCTGCTGGACCGGTTGACGGCGATGGTCGTGCGTCGCCAGGAACAGCTCGGCGGGCGGGGTGTGGCCGACCTGGCGGAGCTGCGGGGGCTCCTGCCGCCCGATGAGCGCCCACCGCACGTCGTGGTGGTCGTCGACCGTTTCGAGGTGTTCGACCGCGACTACGCGAACTTCGACAACGGCAGCTACCTGGACAAGGTCCAGGCGCTGCTGCGGGACGGGAGCAGCGTCGGGGTGCACCTCGTGCTCACCGGCGACCGGATCCTCGGCTCCAGCCGCTACGCGGGCACCACCGAGGACAAGCTGGTGCTGCGGCTCAACGACGACTCCGACTACCAGATGCTCGGCCTGCGGGTGCGTGACCTGCCCGGGGACATGCCACCCGGCCGGGCCCTGCGCCCGCGCGACGTCACCGAGGTGCAGATCGCCGTCCTCGCGACCGGGGAGGGGGAACCCGACCTGTCTGGTGCCGGCCAGGCGCGGGCGCTGGCGGACCGGGGTCGCCGCCTCGCGGAGCGGGAGGCCGTCGTCCCGGCGGACCGGCGTCCCTTCCGGCTGCTGCCCCTCCCGTCGCGCATCGGGTACGCCGAGGCGGCCGCGGCCGTGCCGGGGACCCCCGGCCCGCTGTGGGCGCTGGTGGGCGTCGGCGGCGACGATCTCGACGCGATGGGGCCCGACCTCGCCGACACCCCGACCTTCATGGTGGCCGGGCCGCCGCGCAGCGGGCGCAGCACCGCGCTGCTCACGGTCGCGCTCTCCCTGCTGGAGCGCGGCACCGGGGTGCTCGTGCTGGCGCCGCGCCGCTCACCGCTGCGCGACCTCGTGGGCCGGCCCGGCGTCGCGGGCGTCGTCACCGACGCGGAGGTGTCCATCGCGGACTTCCGGGCGATGCTCGGGAAGGTCGCCGAGCCGACCGGTGCGGTCATCGTCGACGACGCCGAGCTGGTGCTGCAGACCGAGGTGGCCTCCGATCTCGCGCTGCTGGCGCGTGGGGGTGCGGGCGAGGGCTGGGCGCTGGTGACGGGCGGCAACGCCGACGCCCTGTCCAGCGCGATCGGCGGCTGGGCCGCGCAGGCCCGGCGCAACCGCATCGGCCTGCTCATCAGCCCGCAGTCGATGACCGACGGCGAGGCCATCGGCGTGCGCCTGCGGCGCGGCCTCGTGGGCGGAGCGCCGCAGCCGGGACGGGCGTACCTGCACCTCGGGGACGGTGCGCTGCAAGCGGTCCAGATCCCCCAGACCTCCCTCGAGTGAAGCTCGACCACGGAACGGAAAGGTCCAGATGAGGCGTCGGAGATCCTTGTGGGCGGCGACGGCGGCGGGGTGCGTGCTGGCCCTGGCCGCGTGCGGCTCCGCCGTGGAGATCCCCACGGCGCTCAGCGGGGAGATCACCTTGCTCCCCGGGACGGCCGAGTCCAACCAGGCACAGCCGGCCACCGGCGACTTCGCCGTGCCGGAGGGCGGGCCGCCGCCCCGGGACGAGGAGGTCCGCCGGGCGTCGCAGCGCTGGGTCGGGCTGGAGGTCGGTGACGTCCGCGGGCTGGAGCGCGTGCTCACCAACGCCTCCGGCCTCACGCTCTACCGGTTCGACCGCGACTCCGCCGACCCGCCGACGTCGAACTGCTCCGGTGAGTGCGCCGAGACCTGGCCCAAGGTCCTCCTCGGGGACGACAGCCGCCTGTTCGTCGACGAGGGCATCGACCGCGCCGTCGTCGGGTCGATCCCGGCCGGGAACGGCACGTACCAGCTGACGGTCGCAGGCCGGCCGGTCTACCGCTTCTCGGGCGACTCGCGCAGCGGGCAGGCCAACGGTCAGGGCGTCGGCGGCACCTGGTTCGCCATCGCCCCGGACGGCCGGAAGGCGGGTGCCGATCGCGGCGGCAACCGGAACGAGAACCGGGACGACGACAACCGCAACGACGACAAGGACAAGGACGACAACAAGGACGACAACAAGGACGACAACAAGGACGACAACAAGGACAGGAACGACGAGGACCGGGGCGACGGCAACCGCGGGCGCGACAACGGCGGGGGCCGCAACACCGCGGAGAGCGTCACCCTTTTCGACGACCCGGGGCGCAGCGGCAGCGGCGCGGCGCAGGGCGTCTCCAACTCCCGGGCCGGGGGCGACGGGTGCGTCGACATCCCGCGTGCCGGCCGGGCGTCGTCGGTGTCGGCCAGCGGTTCCTACACGCTCTACACCGGCCGGAACTGCACTGGCCGCAGCGTGCGCCTGAACGGTGACGTCGACGATCTGGGCGACCGGGGCTTCGACGACGCCGCCGCGTCGGTGCGCCTCGCGCCGCGCGGATGATCGTGGTGGAATGAGGCGCCGACCGGCGCCCCGGGTGATCACCGCCTGCGGTCGTGGCCGCCGGCGGCACGCAGCAGGGGGGTCTGGTGCTCGGGGGATCGGCGTCGACAGGTCGGGTGCGCACGGGGTGGGCGGTACGGGTCGCCGCTGCCGCGTGCGCGGTGGTGATGGGCGTCGCCGGGTGTGCCTCGAGCCTCTCGCCGGAGGAGTACCAGGAGCTGCTCACCGGGTTCGAGCAGGCCGTCCAGCCGCCGATCGACCGGTTGGCGTCGGCCACGTCGGTGGCCGAGGTCGACTCGGCCAGGTCCGAGCTCGCGGCGGCGATGCAGACGCAGGAGCAGGCGCTCGAGGACGTCTCGCCGCCCGACGAGGCACGGGCGCAGCACGAGGCCGTGCTGGCGTTCCTGCGGTCAGCGCCGGGGCTGCTCGCCCTCACGCCGCCGGACGCCACGCCGGACGAGTGCGGGATCGTGCCCACCGCGGAGGAGCAGACCACGCTGGCGAAGTCCGATGTCCAGCAGGAGCTGGCGAGCGCGGCGTCGGGTGTGACGAGCGCCGAATTCGCCCGGGCTGGGCTCACGTTCAACGGCAACCTGGTGCCGCCGGAGGTCGCCCTGCCCCCGGACCAGGACCGGCGCGGTGAGAACGGCGCGGTGCTGCAGCGCAACGGCCCGCGCGGCCGCGGCACGCTGGAGATCAAGAACGGTGGTGACTCCGACGCGGTGATCGCGGCCGTGGTGTCGGACCCGGCCTCCCCCAGCGGGAGCATCTACGTGCAGGCGTACTCCTCGGCCACGCTCACCGGGCTGGCCGGCACGTACCAGGTCTACTTCAAGAGCGGCGCCGACTGGGACCAGGACAAGCTGAAGTTCACCCGCGACTGCGCGTTCCAGAAGTTCGACGACGTCTTCGACGCGAACAGCGCCTGGAGCATCACGATCACCCCGGTGATCGGGGGGAACGCCACGAGCAGCGACGTACCGGCGTTCTAACCGCCACGCGTCAGGCCGGCCGCCCGAGCGCGGCGTAGGTGAGGTCGGTCAGGTAGTCGTTCAGCGCCAGCGCGGCGTCGACGGCTGCCTCCGCGTCTCCGTGGGCGACCGATCGCAGGATGCGGGCGTGGCGGTCGGCGGCGATCCGCAGGTGCTCGGCGACGTCGGGCAGGTGGGCGAACCAGAACCTGCGGGAGAGCGCCTGCAGCGGTGCCATGGCGAGTTGCAGGTACTCGTTGTGGGCGGCCTCGACGATCGCGGCGTGGGATCGCGTGAGGAGCCCGCCGAAGGCGCGCACGTCCGTGCCGGTGAACGCGTCGAGCTCCGCGGCAAGCGCCAGCATCTGCTCCTTCTGCCGGGTGTGGGCGCGGAACGTGGCGAACTTGACGGCCATCTCCTCGAGGCCCCGGCGCAGCTCGAGCAGCCGGAAGTGCGCCTCCACCGACACCGGCGCGACGAAGACGCCGCGGTGCGGGTGGATCTCGACCATGCGTTCCCGGGCGAGCCGCTGGAGCGCCTCGCGCACCGGCGTGCGGCCGAAGCCCGTCCGCGCCATGAGCTGCGACTCCGACACGGCCTCGCCCGGCGCGAGGTCCTGGAAGGTGATCATCTCCTCGAGCAGGGCGTACACCTGGTAGGTCTTGTTGCTCGGCTGCTCGGCCACGTCGTTCCCTTCCCCCTCGTGCCGGCCCATCCTCCCAGACCGCCTCTGGACCGCCGCCACATCTCCCATGTATAACCAATATATGAGCGATCGACGAACTGTGCCCGACGTCGACCGTCCGGGTCCGGACGGCGTGCGCAGCGAGTTCACCCCCGGCACCACGCGCTGGGCGGTGCGCCGGGCGCAGTGGACCGCGATGGGCTACGCCCCGGAGGACCAGGGCCGGCCCAAGATCGCGGTCGTCAACACCTCGTCGAAGCTCGCGGTGTGCTTCTCCCACCTCGACGGGGTCGCCGACGTCGTGTCAGAGGCGATCTGGGAGGCGGGCGGGCTGCCGCTGGAGATCCGCACGGTGGCCCCCAGCGACTTCGTCACGAGCGCCGGGCGCAAGGCGCGCTACCTCATGCCCACCCGCGACCTGATCGTCAACGACATCGAGGCCGCGGTCGAGGGCGCGGTGCTCGACGGGATGGTCTGCCTGTCCTCCTGTGACAAGACCACGCCTGCGCACCTGATGGCGGCGGCGCGGCTGGACGTCCCGTCGATCCTCGTGATCGGCGGCTACCAGCAGGCGGGCACGCGGGGCGGCTGCTCGGTCGACATCGACACGGTGTACGAGTCGGTCGGGGCCGTGCGCTCCGGTGCGATGACGGTCGAGGAGCTGGGTGAGGTCGCGGATTCGGCCATCGTCGGCCCCGGCGTCTGCGCGGGGCTGGCCACCGCAAACACCATGCACGTGCTCGCCGAGGCGCTCGGCATGACGCTGCCCGGGGCGGCGCCCGTCCGCGCCGACTCCGAGAAGATGCGCGCGCAGGCCGCCGAGTCCGGCAGGCGGATCCTCGGCATGGTGTCCGAGGGCCTCACCGCGCGGAAGGTCCTCACCGCGGAGGCGATCGAGAACGCGGTGCAGGTGGCCCTCGCCCTGGGCGGCTCGGTGAACTGCGTGCGGCACCTCGCCGCGGTGGCGGCCGAGGCAGACCTCGACCTCGACGTCGTCGGGCTGTTCGAGAGCCTCGGCGCCGACGCCGTGCAGCTCGCGGCCATCCGCCCCAACGGCACCGACCAGGTGTGGGACCTCGAGCGCGTCGGCGGGGCCGGCGCTGCGATGCGCGCCCTGCTGCCCCGGTTGCACGGCGACGCGCTCACCGTCACCGGCCGCACCGTCGCCGAGCTCGCGGCGCAGGCTCCCGAGCCCGACGGCGCCGTGCTGCACCCGCTCTCCGACCCGGTGCGGCCCGAGCCCGGCCTGCTCATCCTGCGCGGCTCGCTGGCGCCCGACGGCGCGGTGGTGAAGGTCGCCGGTGCCGGCAACGCCCGGCGCCGCTTCACCGGGCGCGCCGAGGTGTTCGCCGGGGAGGACGCCGCCATCGACGCCCTCGGCGAGGGGCGCATCCACCCCGGCGCCGTGATCGTGCTGCGCGGGATGGGGCCGCGGGGTGGCCCCGGCACGGTGTTCGCGGCGAGCTTCGTGGCCGCGCTGGGCGGCGCCGGGCTCGGCGGCCAGGTGGCCGTGCTGACCGACGGCGAGCTCTCCGGGCTCAACCACGGCCTGGTCGTCGGCCAGATCATGCCTGAGGCGGCCGACGGCGGCCCGCTCGCCGGGGTGGAGAGCGGCGACGTCATCACGATCGACCTCGACGCCCGCACGCTCGACGCCGACCCGGTGCGCCACGGCGCCCCCGTCACCTCCGGGCGCCCGGAGGAGGAACGCGGCTGGCTCGGCCAGTACGCCGCGCTCGTCGGGCCCGTCCAGCGGGGCGCCGTGCTGCGCAGGCCCGCGCCCTCCGCCTGACCGCCCGACCCACCCCCCTGCGCGACCCGCCGATCGAAGGAGATGGCCCGTGTCCGCATCCGCTCCACCGCCACAGCAGTCGCCGCATCGCCAGTCGAAGCGGGCGTCGCTCGCGGCGCTCATCGGCACCGTGCTCGAGTGGTACGACTTCATCGTCTACGGCACGGCCGCAGCGATCATCCTGAACACGCTGTTCTTCCCCTCCGACGATCCGCTGGTGGGCACGCTGGCGGCGTTCGCGACCTACGCCGTGGGGTTCCTCGCCCGCCCGCTCGGCGGGCTCGTGCTCGGGCGGCTGGGCGACCGGGTCGGGCGCCGGAGCGTGCTGGTGCTGACGCTGTTCCTGATGGGCGCCGCCACCACCGCGATCGGGCTCCTGCCCAGCTACGAGCAGGTCGGGGTGCTGGCGCCGATCCTGCTGGTGCTGCTGCGGTTGGTGCAGGGCTTCGGCGCGGGCGGTGAGTACGCCGGTGCCGTGGTCCTGTCCGTCGAGCACGCCGACCCGCGGCGCCGGGGGCTCGCCGGCTCGGCGGCACCGCTGGGCTTCGCGGTGGCCACCCTGCTCGGCAACGGCGTGTTCTTCCTGTTCCTCCTGCTCCCGCCGGAGCAGTTCGCCGCGTGGGGCTGGCGGGTGCCGTTCCTGCTCGGAGCGGCGTGCGTGCTCGTCGGGTGGGTGATCCGGAGGCGGGTCGAGGAGCCGCCCGCCTTCGCGCAGGCCCAGGCCGAGGGCGCGACGAGCACCCCCGCGCCGGGCGGCGTGTTCGCGGCGATCCGCAGGCACCCCCGCAGCACCCTCATCGTGATCGGCTCCCGGATGGGGGAGAACGGCTTCGCCTACCTGTTGCCGGTCTTCGGCGTCGCCTACGTCTCCACCACCCTCGGGCTCGGCCGCACGCTCGCGCTCTGGGCGGTGATGGCCGCCTCCGCCGTGCAGGTCGTCGCGATCCCGCTGTGCGGGCTGCTGTCCGACCACATCGGCCGCAAGCCGGTCTACGCGGCCGGCACGATCGCCTCGCTGGTGTGGCTGGTGCCGTTCTTCCTGCTCACCGACACCGGCGCCACCGCGTGGGTGGTGCTCGCGTTCGTCGTCGGGCTGGGGATCTGCTACCCGGCGATGCTCGCGCCGCAGGCGGCCTGGTACGCGGAACTGTTCGACACCGAGTTCCGGCTCTCCGGCTTCGCCTTCTCCCGCGAGCTCGGTTCGCTGCTCGCCGGTGGCCTGGCGCCGTTCATCGCCACCGCGCTCTACGCCTGGTCGGGCCACTGGTGGCCGATCCTGGTGTTCATGGCGGTGCTCGCCGCCCTCACCCTGGTCGCGCTCGCGCTCGGCCCGGAGACCGTGCGGCGCGACCTCGACTCCCGGCCGACGCCCGCCGGCGCACCGGTCGTCGCGTCCGAGGCCTCCTCGCGGAGCTGAGTCCCGCCGGCCTCAGCACTCGACGACGTTCACGGCGAGCCCCCCGCGCGACGTCTCCTTGTACTTGACCTTCATGTCGGCGCCGGTCTCGCGCATCGTCTTGATCGCCTTGTCCAGCGAGACGACGTGGGTGCCGTTGCCGTGCGTGGCCAGGCGGGCGGCGTGGATCGCGGTGGTGGCGGCCACGGCGTTGCGTTCGATGCAGGGGATCTGCACGAGGCCCCCGACCGGGTCGCAGGTGAGGCCGAGGTGGTGCTCGATGCCGATCTCGGCGGCGTTCTCGACCTGCTCGGGGGTGCCGCCGACGACCTCGGTGAGCCCGGCAGCGGCCATGGCGCACGCCGAACCGACCTCGCCCTGGCAGCCCACCTCGGCACCGGAGATCGACGCGTTGCGTTTGATGATCGACCCGATGGCGCCCGCCGTCAGCAGGAACCGCACCACGCCCGCGTCGTCCGCGCCCGGGACGAACCGCCGGTAGTAGTGCAGCACGGCCGGCACGATCCCGGCCGCCCCGTTGGTCGGGGCCGTCACCACCCGGCCGCCGGAGGCGTTCTCCTCGTTCACCGCGATGGCGAACACGCTCACCCAGTCCAGCACGTCGAGCGGGTCGCCGGTGCGCCCGCGCTCCTCGAGACGCGCGCGCATGCCGGGCGCGCGGCGGCGCACCGCCAGCCCGCCCGGCAGCACGCCGGAGCGGCTGGTGCCGTTGGCCACGCACTCCTGCATGACGCCCCAGATCCGCAGCAGCTCCGCGTCGATGGTGGCGTCGGCGCGCCAGACGCGCTCGTTGCGGCGCATCAGCTCGCTGATCGGCAACCCGGTCTCGGCGCAGCGGCGCAGCAGCTCGTCCCCCGAGCCGAACGGATACGGGAGCGCGGTGCGGTCCTCGGTGACACCGCCGTCCTCGTCGCGGATGAACCCGCCGCCCACCGAGTAGTAGGTGCGGGCGCGGATCTCCGCGGCGCCGTCGAACGCGCGGAAGACCATCCCGTTCGGGTGCCCCGGCAGGGCCCGCCGCCGGTGCAGCACGAGGTCGTCGCGCTCGGTGAAGGCGACCTCGTGGTGCGGCGAGAGCCGCAGGCGGCCGCTCTCGCGCACCGCTGCCACCAGCGCGGGCGCGGCCGCGGTGTCCACGGTCTCGGGCAGCTCCCCGAGCAGGCCCAGCACCACCGCCGGGCCGCTGCCGTGCCCGTGGCCGGTGGCGCCGAGGGAACCGAACAGCTCGGCCTTGACCCGGGTGGTGCGCCCCAGCAGGCCGTCGGCGGTCAGGCCTGCCACGAAGGTGCGGGCGGCCCGCATC
Source organism: Pseudonocardia zijingensis (assembly GCF_042657305.1). Classification (NCBI taxonomy): domain Bacteria; kingdom Bacillati; phylum Actinomycetota; class Actinomycetes; order Pseudonocardiales; family Pseudonocardiaceae; genus Pseudonocardia; species Pseudonocardia zijingensis. The sequence continues at coordinate 13,582 of NZ_JBHSKO010000017.1, forward strand.
GGGCCCACGGTGTGGGAGCTCGAGGGCCCGATGCCGATCGAGAAGAGGTCGAACACGCTGACGGCCACGGCGCTCACCCCGCGCGGACGAGGTCGGCGTAGAGCGGCCGGCGAGCCGTGAGGTCCGCGACCCGGGCCCGCAGCCCAGCGCCCCGGGCGGCGTCGAAGCCCGGCAGCAGCGCCTCGGCCACGACGTCGGCCACCTCCGTGAAGTCCGCCGCGTCGAACCCGCGGGTGGCCAGCGCCGGGGTGCCGATCCGCAGCCCCGAGGTGACCATCGGCGGGCGCGGGTCGAACGGCACGGCGTTGCGGTTGACGGTGATCCCCACGTCGTGCAGCCGGTCCTCGGCCTCCTTGCCGGTGAGCTGCGCGTCGACCAGGTCGACGAGCACGAGGTGCACGTCCGTGCCACCGGTGAGCACGCGGACGCCCGCGTCCGCGCAGTCGGGGCGGCCGAGCCGCTCGGCGAGGATCCGGGCGCCTTCGAGGGTGCGCTCCTGGCGCTCCCGGAACTCCGGCGAGCCCGCGATGCGCAGCGCCACGGCCTTGGCCGCGATCACGTGCTCGAGCGGGCCGCCCTGCTGCCCGGGGAACACCGCCGACGCGATGCGCTTGGCGTGCTCGCGCCTGGCGAGGATCAGCCCGCCCCGCGGGCCGCCGAGCGTCTTGTGGGTCGTGGTGGTCACGACGTCGGCGTACGGCACCGGGCTCGGGTGCAGGCCGGTGGCCACCAGGCCGGCGAAGTGGGCCATGTCGACCATCAGGAACGCCCCGACCTCGTCGGCGATCCGGCGGAACGCGGGGAAGTCGAGCGTGCGCGGGTAGGCCGACCACCCCGCGACGATCAGCTTCGGCCGCTCGCCGCGCGCCACCCGCTCGACCTCGGCCATGTCGACGAGACCGGTGTCGCGCTCGACGTGGTAGGACGACACCGCGTAGAGCCGGCCGGAGAAGTTGAGCCGCATCCCGTGCGTCAGGTGCCCGCCGTGGGCCAGGTCGAGGCCGAGGATGCGGTCACCCGGCTCGAGGAAGGCGGCCATCGCGGCGGCGTTGGCCTGGGCGCCGGAGTGCGGCTGCACGTTGGCGTACTCGGCGTCGAACAGCTGCCGCGCGCGGTCGATGGCGAGCTGCTCGATCACGTCGACGTGCTCGCAGCCCCCGTAGTAGCGCCGCCCCGGGTAGCCCTCGGCGTACTTGTTGGTGAGGACCGACCCCTGGGCCTCCAGCACCGCGGCGGGCGCGAAGTTCTCCGACGCGATCATCTCGAGCGCGTCGCGCTGTCGCCCGAGCTCGGCGTCCACGGCCAGGGCGACCTCCGGATCGATCTGCTCGAGCGTGGCCAGCAGCTGTGGGTCCATCTCAGTCCTCCTCGACGAGTCGGCGGTACGTGGCGGCGTCGTGCAACCCGTCCGGCGCGGAGACGCAGAACAACCAGCCGTCGCCGTACGGGTCCTCGTTGACGACCTCCGGCCGGTCGACGAGGTCGTGGTAGGGCACGGGCATGGCCCAGCCGGCGAAGGCAGCACCGAGCGCGGCGTGGGTGTCGTGCGAGGGGGATCGGACGGACGACGACATGCGGGCTCCCCGACGATGCGCGCCCGGCGGGGTGCCGGGGCGGGAGCCCCCTCTGTCGTGAGCCTGAGAGTTTCACCGGACCCGCAGACCGGGTGCCGATTTTCACCGTGGGCGAGGCGTGTCGGACGCCTGCTTTCCAGAGTGGCCTCGCCCGAGCGGTGTGGGTGCCTGAGAGATTGGCGGGGTCTTGCTCCTCCGGCGCCCGCCACCCCGTGCGCCGTGGCGCTGGGGCGCGGGACTCTCCCGCCCGGGTTCGAACGGCCCGATGTGCTGTTGTGGATCGGGACGCTAGCGGGCCGCGCCACGCGCGTCCACCACCGCGAACCAGTGGCCGAGGAAGGACCGGGTGATACTTTCCGGCCGTGCACCGCGTTGCGGCCCTCGCCCTCGACGGTCTCGTCCTGCTCGACTTCGGGGCGATCTCGCAGTTCTTCGGGCACCGCCACCGCGACCCCGAACCGGAGAACTACGAGCTCGTCGTGTGCACGGAGGGCGGCGGCCCGGTCACCTCGGCCTGCGGCGCCGCCGTCGGCGGGCACGGCGACCTGGACGTCCTCGAGCAGGCCGACACCGTCATCGTTCCCGGCTACGGCCCGATCCTCGAGCCGCTGCCGGAACGCACGGCGTCCGCGCTGCACGCCGCCGCGGAGCGGGGCTGCCGCATGGTGTCGATCTGCACGGGAGCGTTCGCGCTCGGGCACGCCGGCCTGCTCGACGGCCGCCGCGCCACCACCCACTGGGCCGTCACCGCCGACCTGCGCAGGTTGTTTCCGACCGCCACCGTGGAGGACAACGTCCTCTACGTCGACGACGGCCGGCTCCTCACCTCGGGCGGCGTCGCGGCGGGGATCGACCTGTGCCTGCACATCGTGCGGTCCGACTTCGGTGCCGAGGTGGCGAACAAGATCGCTCGGCGCACGCTGGTGGCCCCGCACCGGGCGGGTGACCAGGCCCAGTTCGTCGAGTACGGCCACCGGCCCGCCGAGCCCGCCGACATCGACATGGCCCGCCTCCTGAGCTGGGTGGAGGAACGGCTCGACCGCCCGCTGAGCGTCGCGGAGATGGCCGGGCACATCGGGTACAGCACCCGGTCGTTCAGCCGCCGGTTCCAGGCGCAGTTCGGCACGTCCCCGTGGCGGTGGGTGGCCCGGCAGCGGATCCTGCGGGCGCGGCAACTGCTGGAGTCGTCCGACCTCACCGTGGAGCAGATCGCGGCCCGCTGTGGTTTCGAGACCACCGTGGCCTTCCGCAGGAGGTTCCGTGAGCTGGTGCACGTGTCGCCCTCGGACTACCGCCGCGCCTTCCGCACCAGGTCCGAGGCCTCCTGACAGCGTGCCCCTTACGCCGGCAAGGTGGCTTTGCCGGCCGATTACGCCAGTAAAGCCACCTTGCTGGCATACGGGGTGGGGCTGCGCGGCGGGGGTCAGGTCGTCAGGGCCACCCCGAGCTGCTCGGCCACGCGGCGCGCGGTGGCCTCCCGGCGGGCGGTCAGTTCGGCCACCCCGTCCCGGGCGGCCGCGAGGACGTCGGCGGGTGCGGTCTCGGGCGTGCCGCTGTCGAACGGCGGCTCGGGCGCGTACTGTATCGCCAGCTGGATGCGCTGGGCGGCGGGCACCCCGCGCAGTTCGGCGGCGAGCTGGAGGGCGCCGTCGATGCCCGCCGTCACGCCGCCCGCGAAGACCCAGTTGCCGTCGACCACCACGCGCTCGGGCACCACGGTGGCGCCGAAGTAGGGGAGCAGGTGCAGGGCCGACCAGTGGGTGGTGGCCCGGCGGCCGCGGAGCAGCCCGGCCGCGCCGCAGATCAGGGCGCCCGTGCACACCGAGAGGACGGCCTTCGCGCCCTCGGCCTGCGCACGGACCCAGCCCAGCACCTCCTCGTCGGCCATGAGCGCCTCCTGGCCGTACCCGCCGGGCACGTGCAGGACGTCCAGCTGCGGGGCGTCAGCCAGGGGCGCGTCGGGGGACAGCCGGAGCCCGTGGATGTCGCGCACCGGGTCGGTGGTCTTCGCGTACACGGAGAAGGTGGAGTTCGGGATCTGCGACAGCACCTCGAACGGCCCGGTGAGGTCGATCTGGTCGAGCCCCTCGAACAGCAGGGAACCGATCGTCAGGTGGTGGTCGCGCGGGATCATCGGCACAGCGCCAGTGTCGGCGGGCCGCGAGGGGCGTCGGGAGTGGCCGGAAGGACGACTGTCGATACTTTCCGGCCTGGCTCACGCCGGTTCGCTCAGGCCGACCAGGTGTGCGATGCGCGGGTCGTGCGAGTCGGCGGGCCACGCCAGCAGGACGTCGATCACGGGCAGGCCGGTGACGGGCACGGCGACGACGTGCTCACCGGTCCGGTCGACGGCGCTGTCACCGACCACCGCGATCAGCTGTCCGGTGGCCACGAGGTCGACCAGGGCGTCCAGGCCGAGGGCCGGGAGGTCGGCGGTGTAGGCCGGGTCGTGGAGCAGCGCGGAGGCCGGCACCGCGTCCTGCTCCGCGAAGGGGTGGTCGGCCGCGACGAGCGCCACCGGCCGCTCGGTGGTGACGTGGTGGGTGTCGAGGCCGGTGAGCTCCTCCGCGGAACAGACCAGCGCGACGTCGGCCCGGCCCTCGCGCACCGCGGCCGTCTGCTCCCGGGTGAAGACGAACTCGACGGTGTCGCGGCCGTGGTGGGCGATGTAGTCGCGGACGACCTCCCGCAGCAGGCCGGACCCGGCTCCGGGTGGGGTGGCGATCCGCAGCACGCCGCACCCGACCTGCTGGGCCCGCGTGACCGCGCGGTCGAGGGAGCTCAGGGTGGCGCGCGCCTCGGTGCGGAACGCGCGCCCGGCTGCCGTCAGCTCCACCCGGCGGCTCGTCCGGTCGAACAGGGTGGTGCCCAGCCGCCGCTCGAGCTGCGCGATCGCCCGGGACAGCGGAGGAGGCGCGATCCCGAGCCGCTCCGCCGCCCGGGCGAAGTGCAGCTCGTCGGCAACCGCGAGGAAGTACTCGAGCTCGCGGACCTCGATCCGACCCATGACCGCCACGGTAATGCCCGGTACCCAGCTCGTCATCGCGCCCGATCGTGCCCGGCCGGAGCATGGGCCGGAGCAGACCGTGAATTCTGGAAGGACGACCGTGAAGATCGGCATCATCGGCACCGGCAGCATCGGGGCCGAGCTCACACGCAAGCTCAGTGCGGCCGGACACGCGGTGCAGGTCGCGAACACGCGCGGGCCGCAGAGCACGGCGCAGCTCGCGGCAGAGGCGGGGGCCACCCCGGTCACGCTCGACGAGGTCGGTGCCGGCGTCGACGTCCTCGTCACGTCGATCCCGTTCGCCCGCATGCCGGACATCAAGCCGATCGTCGACCGCCTCCCGAGCTCCGTGCCGGTCGCCGACACGTCGAACTACTACCGCCACCGCGACGGCCGCATCGAGGAGATCGACAACGGCACGGCGGAAGGCATGTGGGTCGAGCAACAGCTCGACCGCCCGGTCGTCCGCGCGTGGAACTCCGTCGTCCAGAGCACGCTCCAGACCAAGGCCAGGCCGAAGGGCGCCCCCGACCGCATCGCCGTGCCGGTCGCCGGTGGCGGCTGGCTCGCCAAGCGGCTCGTGATGGGCCTGGTCGACGACACCGGCTTCGACCCGGTCGACGCCGGCGACGTCGAGGACACCTGGCGCATCCAGATGGCCGCACCGGCCTACTGCACCGACCTGAACGCCGAGCAGCTGGAGAAGGCGCTCGGGCTCGCCGACCGCGACGCCGTCCTGGCGCGGCGCGAGGCCGTGCTGTCGATCATCGAGTCCTGGGATCACGGCGAGTCGTTCTTCGACGACCTCGTGGCGCTCAACCGCGCCGCGGCGGGGCTGTCCCGCCTCCTCGGCCGCTGAGCCACGGCCGAGCGGACCTGCGGGTCGATCCGGTGGAGCTGGAAGAGGTCGAGGCCGAGGCGCCGCACACCTGTTGGACGAACGGCACCCTCGTACCTCTCTATCGGACGAGGGTGCCGTTCGTACTTCGGGGCTGCCGCGGATTGGCGGCGTTGGCGCGGTTTCGGGCGCCCCTCGCTCGGTCTGGTGGAGACGGGCTGCATCCGGCCCAGGCGCTCTGTCGGGCTTTGTCACGGAGACATCCGTTGGCATGTGGCGCGTTGCGCGTTGCGGTGATCGACGGGGCCGGGGCGAGCCGTGGTGCGAGGCCGGACGGGGCATGATCGCTGCGAGACCGCGCTGAACGCCCTGGCGAGGGCGATCTCCTTCATCTCGGAGCGATCATGGGGTCCTGATCGCTGCGGGATCGTGCGGAGCGCCCTCGTGGGGGCGGATTCGCGCATCTCGGAACGATCAGCAGCCGCGGGTCCGCCCGACTGAGGGCGGGGCCCGAGAGCGCACCCGTTGGCTCAGCTGTGCGACGACTGCGGTTGCGCGTTCCCGGTGGCGTTCGCGCTGAGGCCGGCGAGCAGGGTCAGCTTCTCGGCGTCGGCGGTGCTGGGCGGGGCGTTGTAGACCGACAGGTGCTGGCCGGGTGCGCTGGCGACGGAGAACATCTCGAAGTGCAGCCGGATCTCCCCGACGTCGGGGTGGTGGAAGTGCTTGTCGTCGTTGGTCCGCGGGCGGACCTCGTAGCGGGCCCACAGCGCGGCGAAGGCGGGGCTGCGCGAGGTCAGGGCGTCGACGACCTGATCGGTGCGCCGGTCCGGCACCGCGGTGGCGGCGCGCAGGTTGCGCACGGCGACGGCCGCGGCGTTGTCCCAGTCGGCGTAGAACTCGCGCGCGTACGGGTCCAGGAAGATCATCCGCAGGAGGTTGTCGAAGCGCGCGAAGCCGCGGTACAGCGTCTGCGCCACGGCGTTGGCGGCGAGGATGTCCTGCCCGGGGCCTACGACGAAGGCCGGGACGCCGTGCATCTGCTCCAGGAGCTGCTGCAGCGCGGGCGCCACCGCGGCGGTGGTGGTGCCGGGCAGCCGGGGTGCGGGCAGGCCGATCCGCAACATGTGCAGGGTGGCGGCCTCGTCGAGGCACAGGGCACGCGCGAGGGCCTCGAGCACCTGCTGCGACGGATTCCGCTCCCGGCCCTGCTCGAGGCGGATGTAGTAGTCGGTGCTGACCCCGGCCAGGACCGCCACCTCCTCACGGCGCAGCCCCGGCACCCGTCGGCTCGCGTCCGCGGGCAGGCCCACGTCGGCCGGGGTGACCAGCGCCCGGCGGGCGGTGAGGAACTCGCCCAGCGCGTTGTGCCGGTCCATGTCCGTGACAGTACTGGCCGGACGGGCACGGGTGGGTGTCGCGCACCCTCCCGACCTGCTCGGGTCGTTCTTAGCGTCGCTGACATGACCGAGACAGAACCCCTGGGCGGCGCGGTGGCGCTGGTGACCGGGGCGAGCAGCGGGATCGGCGCGGCGACGGCGGAACACCTGGCAGAGCTCGGGGCGACGGTCGTCCTCAGCGCCCGGCGGCGGGACCGCCTGAGCTCCCTGGTCGAGCGCATCGAGTCCCGCGGGGGACGGGCGGCCGCCTTCGTGGCGGACGTCGCCGACGAGGCGCAGGCCCGCGCGGCCGTCGAGCACGCAGTCGAGCGCTTCGGTCGGCTCGACATCGCCGTGGCCAACGCCGGCGTCATGCTGCTGGGCCCGCTGGCCGACGCCGACACCGGGGACTGGCGGCGGATGATCGGGCTGAACACGCTCGGCGTGATGTACACGGCCCACGCCGCGCTCCCGCACCTCCTCGACGCCGCGGAGAACGGTCCGCGCCGGATCGCCGATCTGGTGCTGACCAGCAGTACCGCCGGCCGCCTGGTCCGGGAGGGCAGCGGCGCCTACAACGCGAGCAAGCACGCCGTCGGCGCGTTCGGCGAGGCGCTGCGCAGGGAGGTCACCCGCCGGCACGTGCGGGTGGCGCTGATCGAGCCCGGGGCCGTGGTGACCGAGCTCGCCGAGCACAACCGGCCGGGGATCCGCTCCGGCATCCGCGACCGCTACGCGCGGATGGAGACCCTGCGCGCCGAGGACGTGGCCGAGTCGATCGGGTTCATCGTCACGCGGCCCCGGCGGGTGGCGGTCAACGAGATCCTCGTCCGCCCCACCGAACAGCAGGAGTGACCGCCGTGTTGCTGCCCCACGACGACGCGGGCGACGGCCGCACCGTCGTCCTGTTGCACGCGCGGCCGACCGACCGGCGGATGTGGCGCGAGCACCTCCCGCTCCTGGGCGCCGCGGGCTACCGGGCGATCGCCCCCGACCTCCCCGGCTACGGCGGGGCCGTGCTGCCCGAGCGGCACGAGACGCCGCCCGCGCACGACGTGCTCGAGACGCTCGACCACCTGGGCGTGGACCGGTTCGCCCTGGTCGGCAACTCGCTCGGCGCGCTGGTCGGGCTGCAGACGGCGCTCGCCGCACCGGATCGCCTCGACGGCCTGCTGCTGATCGGCTACCGCCGGCACGACCAGCCCGCATCCGACCTGCTCGACCGCGCCTGGGAGCAGGAGCGGACCGCGCTCGCGGCAGGTGACCTCGACGGAGCGGTGCGCGCCGGGGCCGACGCCTGGCTGTCCCCCGAGGCCCCACCGGAGACCCGGGCGCACGTCGCCGAGATGCTGCGCGGCAACCTGGAGCTGCGGCGGGCGCACGGCGAGCCGCCCCGGGCCGCCGACCCGACACCGGCTGAACTGCGACAGCTCGACGGCCGGGTGACGGTCGCGGTGGGCGAGCAGGACATGCCGGACTTCCACACCGGCGGCGCGGTGCTGGCCGAGGCCACCGGCGCAGGTCAGGTCGTCGTGGTGCCCGGTGCCGCGCACCTGGTGCCGCTCGACCAGCCACTGTGGACCTGCGGCCTGGTCCAGGGCCTGTTGCACCGCAGCGCCCGCGGATCGAGGACATGATCGTTGTTCCGGCGCGAAACCCGACGCTACGCGTCGGAAAACGCACCAGACCGGCGATCATGGCCTCGTCGTGGCCGCGGCCCTGGGCGCTCGGAGGATGCTCGGCGCCGCCGGGAGACCATCTCGGACCGCGATAGGCGACAGAAGTTCGTCCGGTCGCACCGTTGACAACCACCTTTCACCCTGCCAGCCTTCATCAGGCTTCCTGATGATTGGGCGGAGGGTGCACGTGGGTGTGCGCAGCGCGCGGGGCGTGTCCCGGCAGCTCGCCGACGTCGTCGTGGGCTGCTCGGAGCGGCAGGTGCCCGGCGCCGCGAAGGAGGCCGCGGCCCGCTCCTTGCTCGACGCCGTGGGCGTCTCGCTGGCCGCGACGGGACTCGGGGAGGGCACCGCGGCCTTCAGCGATCTGGTCCGTGCGGAGGCGGGGCACGGGGCGAGCACCCTGTTGTGGGACCACTCCCGGGTGCCTGCGGCCGCCGCGGCCTTCGCCAACGGGGCGCTCGCCCACGCGCTGGACTTCGAGGACGCGGTGGACGGCCTCGCGGCGCACCCGAACGCGCAGGTCGTGCCCGCGGTGCTGGCGCTCGCCGAGGAGCACGACACCACCGGGGCCGAGCTGCTCGCGGCCGTGGCCCTCGGCTGCGACGTCACCTGCCGGGTCGCCGAGCTCGCGGGCGAGCGGATGGCGCGGCGGGGCTGGTACCCGCCGCCCGTCGTCGGCGCGATCGGGGCGACGGTGGCGGGCGCTGTCGTCGCCGGGCTGACCGCCGGGCAGGCGGTCGACGCGCTGTCGCTGGTGATCTCGCAGAGCACGGCCAGCGGCGAGGTCAAGAACAGCCCGGACAGCGTGATCCGCGGGATCCGGGACGCGTTCGCCGCACACGCGGCGGTGCGCGCGGTGCAGCTCGCAAGCCGTGGGGTGCGCGGGTTCGCTGCCCCGCTCGAGGGCGAGGCGGGCTTCCTCGCCACGTTCGCGGGTGCCGGCCTCGACGCGAACCGGCTGCTCGACGGCCTGGGTGAGGACTTCCGGGGCACCGCGGTGAGCTTCAAGGCCTGGCCGAGCTGCCGGGGCACCCACGCGTTCGTCGACGCCGCGCTGCGGCTGCGGGCGGAGGTGGACCTCGACGCGGTCGAGGCGATCGAGCTCGTCGGCGCGCCCGTCAACCGGATGCTCGCCGAGCCGCTCGCGGCCAAGCGCGCCCCGCGCACGACGATCGACGCGAAGTTCAGCCTGCCGTTCACGGTGGCGCTGGCGCTGGTCGACGGCCGGGTCGGCCTCGGCTCCTTCGCCCGCGATCAACTGAGTCGGCCCGACCTGCTCGCGGTGGCGCGGAAGGTGTCGTTCCGCCCCGAGCCCGCGTGGGACACCCCGGCCCGCATGACCTCCGGCCGCCTCACCCTGCGCCACGCCGACGGCCGCGCGCACGTGCTCGAGGTCGCCCGGCCGCCGGGTGGCCCGGACGCGCCGATGAGCACGGACGCGCTGGTGGCGAAGTTCGTCGACTGCGCCGCGCACGCGGTGCACCCGCCCGCCGACCCCGAGGACATCGCCACTCAGCTGCTCGGCATCGGCTCCGCCCCGTCCGTGCGCGATCTGTTCGCGCGCGCGTTCCCCAGGAGTAGGTGACCATGCCCGTCGAAGTCCTGTTCGTCGGCGACCTGATGCTCTCCGCGCCCGACCCGGCGCGGTTCTTCGCGCCCTCGCGGGAGATCCTCACGGGCGCCGACCTCGCCGTCGGTCACCTGGAGTGGCCGCACACCGAGCGGGGGCAGGTGTGCGTGGTGGACATCCCCGCCCCGGCGAACCCGCCGGGCCACCTCGACGCCGTGGCGGACGCCGGGTTCGGCGTGCTCACGATGGCGAGCAACCACATGTTCGACCAGGGTCCGAACGGCGTGGCCGACTCGATCGCCGCCGTGCGGGCCCGCGGCATGGAACCGGTCGGCGCCGGCATGACGATCGAGGAGGCCCGTCGCCCGGCCATCGTGAGCAGGGACGGCGTCACGTTCGGTTTCCTGAGCTACAACGCCGTGGGGCCGCGGGAGTCGTGGGCGACGACGGTGAAGGCCGGGGTCGCGCCGATCCGGGTGCTCAACCACTACGAGCTCGACGTCGCCTCACCGGGCAGCGCGCCCGCGGAGTTCACCAGCGTGGAGCAGGAGTCCGAGGAGGCGATGCGGGCCGACATCGCGGCCCTCGCGGCGACCGTCGACGTCGTGTGCGTGTCGATCCACAAGGGGATGGGCTTCGTCCACGCGACGCTGGCGTCCTACGAGCGGCCGCTCGCGCGCGCCGCCGTCGACGCGGGCGCCGACGTCGTGATCGGCCACCACGCCCACATCCTGCGTGGTGTCGAGGTGTACCGGGGTCGCCCGATCTTCCACGGGATCAACCACTTCGTGCCGGCCTACACCGCCGACACCGACCCGCTCGGCGGGAAGCGGCCGCGGCCGCGCAGGGCCCCGAGCATCGGCTTCTTCACCCCGGACCCCGGGCAGGCGCCGTTCCCGTTCCCCCGCGACTCCCGGCACACGATGATCGCGCGGGTCGCGGTCGACGACGACGGGATCGTCGAGGCCGGATTCATCCCCTGCTACCTCGACCCCGACTCGGTGCCGGTGCCGTGCCACGGCGCCGACGCGGACGCCACGGCCGACTACGTCGAGTGCATCACCCGCGACGCCGGGCTGTCCGCCGAGTTCGTCCGGCGCGGGCAGCACGTCACCTTCCTCGACCGCCCCGCTGCCGGGGAGCGCGCATGGGCATGATCGTCCTGCGGCGGCTGGTGTTCGCCATCCCGCTGTTGTTCGCCGTCTCGCTGGTGACGTTCACGCTGATCGCGATCGCGCCGGGCGACGCGGCCCGGGTGCTCGCCGGGCCGGAGGCGACGCCCGCCGAGTACGAGGCGCTGCGGCAGGAGCTCGGGCTCGACGACCCGTTCGTCGTGCAGTACGGGAACTGGTTGTCGGGCGCGCTGCAGGGCGACCTCGGCACCTCCATCGTCAACGGGCAGGACGTCGCGCAGGCGCTCAACCAGCGGCTCGGCGTGACGCTGTCGATCGTGATCCCCGCGGTGGTGATCTCGTCGCTGCTCGGCATCCTGATCGGCTGCCTCAGCGCCCACCGCGGCGGGTGGCTCGCCCGGCTGGTCGACACCACGGCGGTGGTCGGCAACGCGTTGCCGAACTTCTGGATCGCGCTGGTGCTCGTGACGCTGTTCGCGGTGACGGTGCCGCTCTTCCCGGCGATCGGCTACGTCGGGCTGACCGACTCGCCGGCGGGGTGGGCGCGCTCGCTCACGCTGCCGGTTCTGAGCATGGTGATCGGCGGCCTCGCCGGCACGGCGAAGCAGACCCGCGACGCCATGCTCACCGGCCTCTCGGCCGAGTACACGCTCGCGCACCGGGCGGACGGGGTGAGCGAGCGCGCCATCGTCTACCGGCACGCGCTGCGCAACTCGGCCGCGCCGATCATCGCGATGGTCGGCCTCCACTTCGTCGGGGCCCTGGGCGGCACCGTGCTGGTGGAGAGCATCTTCGGACTGCCCGGCCTGGGTGGGCTCGCGGTGAGCTCCACCGCCACCCACGACATCCCGACGATCCAGGGCGTCGTCATCTACTTCGCGGTGCTCGTCGTCCTGGTCAACCTCGTCCTGGACCTGACCTACCGCCGGATCAACCCGAAGGTGGCGCTGCGATGAGCGCACCCACGCTGACGCCCGCCCGGCGCCCCGGCCTCCTGGCGCGGTTCCTCCGCAAGCCGGTGGCCGTCGTCGCCGCCGCGTTCCTGATCCTGCTGGCCCTCGCGTGCGTGGCGGCGCCGCTCGTCGCGCCCTACGGCGAGAGCGAGGCCGTGCTCGCCGACGCCTCGTCCGGCCCGTCGGCCGCTCACCTGCTCGGCACCGACAAGCTCGGCTACGACGTCTTCAGCCGGTTGCTCCACGGCGGCGCACACACCCTCGGCCCGGCCGCCCTCGCAGTGGTGATCGCCTGTCTGGTCGGGGTGCCCGTCGGGATGGCCTCGGGCTTCCGGGGCGGGCGGCTGGACCGGGTGGTCGGCTGGGTGCTCGACGGGGTGCTGTCCATCCCGTCGACGATCTTCCTGCTCGCGGTGCTCGCCGTCTTCCCGCACGACCTGACCGTGGCGATGGCCTTCTTCGGCCTGCTGATCTCGCCGCCGGTCGCGAAGGTGGTGCGCTCGGTGGTGCTCGGTGTGCGCGCCGAGCAGTACATCGACGTTGCCCGGGTGAGCGGCATCAGCGACGTGGGGATCATCTGGCACCACGTGCGCTCGAAGCTCGCCGGTGTGGTCGTGGTGCAGCTGACGCTGGTGGCCGGCGTGTCGATCCTCGCCCAGAGCGGCCTGGAGTTCCTCGGCCTCGGCCCGCAGCCGCCGACGCCGACCTGGGGCAACCTGGTCGGCACCGCCGCCGACTCCATCCACCAGCAGCCGTGGCTGCTCGTGCCGACCGGTGGCCTGATCGCGCTCGTCGTGCTCGCGCTGTGGTCCGTGGGCGACGGCCTGCGCGACGCGCTCGCCGAGCGGTGGCAGGGCCCGCCCACCACCCGCGGCCGCCGCAGCGCACCCGTCCCGGCCGCGGCGCGGCCGAGGCCGGTGCCCACTGCCGACGGGGTGCTGGTGCTCGACGGGCTGACCGTGAGCTTCGGCGACGGCGCGGGCCGCACGCCGGTGGTCCAGGACGTCGCCGTGAGCATCGCGGCGGGGGAGACGGTGGCGCTGCTCGGGGAGTCGGGCTGCGGCAAGAGCGTCACCGCGCGGGCGGCCGCTGGCCTGCTGCCCGGCGCCGCGAAGGTCGACGCGGGCTCGGTGGTGTTCGACGGCACCACCCACGACCTGGCCGGGCCCGGCGCCGACCTCCCGCGCGGCGCCGGCATCGCGATGATCTTCCAGGAGCCCGTGGCGGCCCTCGACCCGTCGCTCACCGTCGGGGCCGTCCTCACCGGCTCGGTCCGCCGCCACACCGGGTCGGACCGCGCCGCGGCGCGGGCCCGGGCGCTGGAGCTGCTGGAACAGGTCGGCATCCGCGACCCGGAGTCGGTGCTCGGGCGCTACCCCCACGAGCTCTCCGGCGGCATGGCGCAGCGCGTCTGCATCGCCCGCGCGCTCGCCGGCAACCCGAAGGTGCTCATCGCCGACGAGCCGACGACCGCGCTCGACGTCACCGTGCAGGAGGGCGTGCTGGACCTGCTGCGCGAGCGGCAGGCGGAGACCGGGCTGGGCATCCTGTTCGTCACGCACGACTGGGGCGTGGTCGCCGACATCGCGACGCGCTGCGTGGTGATGTACGCGGGCCAGGTCGTCGAGGTGGCAGGGGTGGACGACCTGTTCGCCGACGCCCGGCACCCGTACTCCCGCGCGCTGATGGCCGCGAACCCCGCGGCCGCCCACCCGGGTGAGCGCCTCACCGCGCTCCCGGGCCGGGTGCCCGCGCCGTCCGAGTGGCCGGTCGGCTGCCGGTTCCAGGCCCGCTGCCCGTGGGCCACCGAGGAGTGCGGCCGCGCGCCGATCCCGCTCACGACCTGCGCCGACGGGCGCCAGGTCCGGTGCGTCCGCTGGGAGGAGGTCGCCGGTGCCGGGATCTGAGCTCGCGCTCGACGTCGAGGGCGTCTGCATCGACTACGGCCCGAAGAAGCGCCGCGTCCGCGCCGTGGAGGACGTCTCGCTCGCGGTGGCGGCGGGGGAGACCGTCGGCCTCGTGGGGGAGTCCGGTTCGGGGAAGACCTCGGTGGCGATGGCCGCGCTGGGGCTGGTGCCGCTCAGCGCGGGCCGCATCCGCGTGGGCGGCCGCACCGTCGACCCGCGGCAGCGGGGGAGCGTGGTGGCGGCCGGGGCGCAGGCGGTCTTCCAGAGCCCCTACAGCTCGCTGGACCCCGCGCTGCCGATCCGCGCGATCCTCGCCGAGGCGGTCACCCACCTGCGGCTGCCACGCCGCGAGGTCGGCGCGCGCGTGCGCACCGTGCTGGAGGAGGTCGGGCTCGACGAGCGGGCCGCCGAGCGCTACCCGCGGGAGTTCTCCGGCGGGCAGCGCCAGCGCATCGCGATCGCCCGGGCGATGATGGCCCGCCCCCGGCTGATCATCTGCGACGAGCCCACCAGTGCCCTCGACCTGTCCGTGCAGGCACAGGTGGCCAACCTCCTGATGGACCTGCAGGAACGGCACGGCATGAGCTACCTGGTCATCAGCCACGACCTCGCGCTGGTGCACCACCTGGCGGCCCGCATGTACGTCATGCACCGGGGCCGCATCGTGGAGGCGGGACCCGCCTCCGAGGTCTACCGATCGCCGCGGGACCCGTACACGAGGGCGCTCATCGAGGCCGCCCCGCTCCCGGATCCCGCGGCCCAACGTCGACGGCGGATGCGGGCCGCCCCGTCAGAGGTGGAGTTGCAACGATGACGTCGTTCACGCGCAGCGTGGTGCGGAGACCGGCGCTGGCACTGGCCGCGCTCGCCCTCGCGGTCGGGTCGCTCACGGGCTGCGGAGGTGCGTCCGCCGCGGGCGGCGACACCACGCTGGACATCCAGTTCGCCGGTCCCCCGATCACCGGCCTGGACCCGGCGAAGTCGGGCGGCGGGGGGTCGATGATCTACAGCACCCTCGCCTACGACCCCCTGATCTTCATGCAGCCCGACGGCACGCTGGTGCCGGACCTTGCCGAGTCGTGGCGGTGGGCCGACGACGGGTACACGGCGTTCGAGCTGACGCTGCGCACCGGGGTGAAGTTCAGCGACGGCACCGAGATGACCGCCGAGGGCGTCGCGCAGTGGCTGAAGTACTTCAAGGAGGGCAAGGCCACGCAGAGCTCCAACCTGGCCACGATGACCGAGGCCCGGGCCGTGGACGCCACCACCGTGCAGATCACGCTGAGCGAGCCGGACCCCGACTTCCCGGCGCTGCTGTCCCAGCAGTACCCCACCGGGCTGGTGGCCGCTCCCGCCGGGATGAACGAGCCGGGGTCGCTGGACGCCGCGACCAACGGCACCGGCCCGTACACGCTCGATCCGGCCGAGACGGTGACCGGCGACCACTACACCTACGTGCCGAACCCGCACTACTGGAACCCGAACGGGATCGTCTACGACAAGGTCGTCGTCCACGTGATCTCGGACCCGAACACCATCGTGTCCGCGATGTCGGCGGGGCAGCTCGACATCGCCCTCGGTAGCCCGAGCACGGCCACGACCGCCGAGAGCGCCGGGATCGAGGTGCAGTCGGTGCCCGGCCGGGTCGTCGGCCTCTATCTGCTCGACCGCGAGGGCACCCTCGCGCCGGAGCTCGGTGACGTGAAGGTCCGGCAGGCGATCAACTACGCCATCGACCGCGAGTCGATCTCCGCGGCGCTCAACCCCGACGGCTTCGCCGACCCCACCTCGCAGATGGGCCTGCCCCAGCAGGTGGGGTTCGACCCGGCGCTGGACACGATCTACCCCTACGACCCGCAGAAGGCGCGGCAGCTGCTCGCCGAGGCCGGTCACCCGGACGGCATCTCCTTCGAGGTGACCTGCGCGTCGGTGCTCAACCTCTGCCCTTACGCCCAGGCGGTGGCCACTTCCCTGGCGAGCGCCGGGATCACCATGACCATCAACGAGGAGTCGGAGGTCTCCTCGTTCAACCAGAAGTTCGCCGGCGGAGAGGCACCCGCCGTGATGTTCCAGTCCGCAGGCCCGGCGTTCCGCATGGCGCGGGGCCTGACCCGCCCGGACGTGCTCGCCAACCCCTTCGACACGCAGGACCCCGAGATCGAGGCGGCCTACCAGCAGCTCGCGACGACCGGGGAGGACGCGGCCGGGCCCGCCTGGCAGGCGCTGGTGCGGCTGTTGGCCGACAGGGGCTGGTTCGCGCCTGTCGAACGCCCGCACACCGTGGTGTTCTCGAAGGGCGTCGACAACGTCACCGTGACCGAGCGCTTCCCCGGCTACTACGCGGCGATCGACCCCACCGGCACGCACACCTGGAGGCCCGCACCATGACGCTCGCAGGGACGACGACCGCGGACACCACGCGGGGCAAGGTCGAGGGCACGGTCGAGGACGGTGTGCACCGGTTCCTCGGCATCCCGTACGCCGCACCGGTGAGCGGGGCGGGCCGGTTCCTGCCGCCGCGACCCGCCCCGGGGTGGACCGGCGTGCGCCCCGCGGCCGAGCCCGGCCCGATCGCGCCGCAGTTCACCGTGCCGGGCCGCCCGGCACTCGCCGAGCCGGGCGAGGACTGCCTGGTGCTCAACGTGTGGACTCCCGCGCTCACCGGCGACCGGCCGGTGCTGGTGTGGATCCACGGCGGCGGGTTCTTCACCGGCACCGGCTACATGCCGCACACCGCCGGGGCGGCCCTCGCGAGCAGCGAGGACGTGGTGGTGGTGTCGCTGAACCACCGGCTGGGCCTGCTGGGGTTCCTGCACCTCGCCGAGCTGGGCGGGGCGGAGTGGGGGTTCGAGGCCAACCCCAGCATCCTGGACCTGGTGGCCGCGTTGGAGTGGGTGCGCGACAACATCGCGGGCTTCGGCGGCGACCCGGACCGCGTGACGATCTTCGGCCACTCCGGTGGGGGTGGCAAGGTCACCTCGCTGCTGACGTCCCCGGCCGCGCGCGGGCTGTTCCACCGGGCCGGGGTCCTCGGCGGGCCGCCGTTCGGCCTCAAGGATGCCGGCCGCGCCACGCTCGAGGCGGAGCGCGCGTTGCACATGCTCGACCTGGACCGCGCCGACCTGTCGGCGCTGCAGGACGTGCCGCTCGAGCGGCTGCTCGACGTGCAGGGCGAGCTCGGGGTCGGGCGGGGGCCCACCGAGAACAGCATGCGGTTCGCGCCGGTCCTGGGCACCCCGTCGGTGCCCGCTTCCCCCCAGGAGGCGCTGTCCGCCGGTGTCGGGGCCGACGTCCCGCTGCTGATCGGCACCGCGCTCGACGAGGCGCGCTTCATGCTCGCCACGCACCCGGGGTGGCTGGACCCCGGCGTGGACGTCGACGACGACACCGTGGTGCGCCTGGTCGAGCCGGGTGTCGACGACACCTCGGCCGCCGCAGGCGTCGTCGCCGGCTACCGGGCCCGGGCCGGGCGCGGCACCCGCAACGTCGACCTGCTGATGGACGTGCTCAGCGACCAGTTCACGGTGCGCTCGGCGCGGCTCGCCGACGCGCACCACGCGGGCGGCGGCCGGGTCCACAGCTACCTCTGCGACCTCAACCGGGACGAGCCGCTCGGGGCGTTCCACGGGATCGAGGTGCCGATCTTCTTCCGCACGGTTGGTGTCGGCCCGATCGGTGCCTCCGGACCCGCCCTGGACCGCGCCGCGGCGGTGATGGGCGGTGCGCTGGCCGCCTTCGCGCGCAGCGGGGACCCGGCCGACGGCACCGGTGCCGGGGTCGACTGGCCCGCCTACGAGCCCGCCGCCCGCACCCAGCTGCGGTTCGGCGACGACGGGTTCGAGGCGACCAGCCGGTTCGTCGACGAGCGGGTCGGCTGGTGGCACGGGGTGTCGACGTCCGGGCAGACCGATCCGTGGGGGCGGGCGTTCGCGGCCGCCGCGGATGCCGGGTGACGGCGCTGCCCGGTACGGACCTGCCGGGTGTGACGGCGCTCCCGGACGCCGGGCGGGCGTTCGGTGCGGGCGACGCCGGGGCCGGCTCCGGCCAGGAGGAGTTCCTCCTGGCGGGGATGGCCTGCGGCGAGCCGTTCCGGACGCGGGTGCTGGTGCGCCGCCCCGAGGTCACGCCGAGCGGGGTGGTCGTCGTGGAGCCGATGCACTTCGGCGGTGGCCGCCCCGTGTGGGACCACGCGCACGAGCAGCTGCGGCGCGCCGGCCACACCTGGCTCGAGGTCGCCTGCCAGACCACGCCCGCGTACCGGCGGATGATCCCCAGCGACCCGGACCGGTACGCGGGCATCCGGCTCGCCGGTACGCCGGCGGACGGTGGCCCGGAGGTGGAGCCCGGGACCGATCTCCGCCGGGCCTCCGACGCGTTCGCCCGCACGTGGTGGGAGAGCAGCCCGCAGCTGTTCGAGGTCCTCACCTCGGTGTTCGCGCTGCTGCGTGCGGGCGGGCTGCCGGGCGTGCGGGCGGAGACGATCGTGCTCGCGGGCGGCTCGCAGACCGGTGGCGTCGTGCGCCGCTACGCCCGGCTCGCCGCACCCGGCGGCCCGCTCGCCGGCGCGGCCCGCCCCGACGGGCTGCTGCCCCTGCACAGCGGCGGCAGCACGCTCCCGGCGGAGCTGGACCTGCCCACCGTGGAGCTGCTGGCCGAGTCGGAGATCGAGTCGGTGCGCTCGGCGGCGGGCCTGCCCGGCCAGGGCCGGGACCTCGCGCACCGGGACTGCGCGAGTCCCGCGTACCGCTGCTACGAGGTGCCCGGCATGGCCCACGTGGGCTCGCGCGACCACGCACCCGCCGCCGCCCCACCGCCCGGCTCGCGCTGGAGCCGCTTCCCGCACGCGCACGTGGTGCACGCGGTGCTCGAGGCGCTCATCGCGTGGATCCGCGACGGCCGGGAGCCCGTCCCCGCGCCGTGGCTGGAGACCGACTCCCGCGGCCTGCTGGTCCGCGACGCGCTGGGGCACCCGCTCGGCGGGCTGCGGCTACCAGCCGTGGAGGTACCGCTCGCGCGGATCCGGGTGATCACCGCGGGCGCGCACTGGGCGCGCGGGCACGAGTTCGCCCTGGACACCGACGACCTGCGGGTCCGGTACGGCAGCGCCGCGGCATACCTGCGCGCGGCGGGCGAGGTCCTGGACCGCCTCGTCGCACACCACCACCACCTGCGGGCGGACGCACAGCGCTGGCTCGCCGAGACCTCGACCGAGCTCGCGGCAACCTGGAGGAACCCACCATCGTGAACGCCCGGCACATCCCCGAGGACTTCGACCCGGTAGCGACCGACGACCCCGACGCGGTGCACGCGCTGTACCGGGACCTGCGCTCGCGCTGCCCGGTGGCCCACACCGACGCCTACGGAGGCTTCTGGGCGCTGACGACCCACCGGGAGGTGCGGGAAGCCGCCCTGGACGACGCGCGGTTCATCTCGTCGGTGAAGGCGGTGGTGCCCAGCGACCCGCGCGGGCTGCGGCGCCCACCGCTCAACTTCGACGCCCCGCGCCACACCCCCTTCCGCAAGGCTCTCGACGCCACGCTTTCGCGGCGCAGGCTCGCCGGGCTGGAACCCGCGCTGCGGGAGCACGCCGCCCGCGTGCTCACCCCCATGCTCGAACGGGGCTCGGGCGACATCGCGCAGGAGTTCGGCGCCCTCTACCCGGCTTGGGTGACGACGGAGTGGCTCAACCTCGACCCCGAGCTCGCCCCCGACCTCGCCGAGACGGCCGCGCGGTGGGTGCGGGCGTGGCGGTCGCAGGACGCCGAGGTCGTCAACGCCATGAGCGGCCGCATGTACGAGATGGCCCGGGCGCTCGTCGCCGACCGCCGGGAGCGACCCCGCCCGGTGGAGGAGGACCCGGCCAGCTCGCTGCTCGCCCAGCGGGTGGACGGCGAGCCGCTCGACGAGGAGCACATCGTCGGCGCGCTGCGCCAGTCGCTCGTGGTCGGCATGGTGGCTCCCCCGATCGTCGTCGGCTCGATCGCCACCCACCTCGGCACCGACCAGGAGCTGCAGCAGCGGCTGCGCGCCGAACCGGACCTCGTGCCCGCTGCGCTCGAGGAGTTCCTGCGGCTCTACGCGCCCTACCGGGGCTTCGCGCGCACGGTGGCCGAGCCGACCACGGTGCTCGACCGGGAGATCCTGCCCGGCGAGCCGGTCACCCTGACCTACGCGTCGGCCAACCGCGACGCGACCGTGTTCGACGAGCCCGACGAGTTCCGCCTCGACCGGCCCAACATCGCCGACCACCTCGCGTTCGGGCGGGGCCGCCACCGCTGCCCCGGTGCGCCGATGGCGCGGCTGATGCTGCGGGTCGCGCTGGAGGAACTGCTCGCGCGCACCGCGTCGTTCACCGCGGTCGGCTCCCGGGAGGGGGCGCGGATGCCCGAGCTCGGCATCGTCTCCTCCCACCTCGAGTTCGTCCTCCCCGGCGATGGGCGCTGACGGCTCGGCGGAGCCCTCCCTGCTCGCCGTGCCGCCGCGGCCGAACGGCACGGCGCTGGTCTACTGCCCGGGCTACGGCGCAGGCGCTGCCCCACCGCTCGCGCCGGCGGGGCTGCCCGTGTCGGCGCTGACCGAACGCGGGTACCTGCTGGCGGCCGTCCCGGGAGCGCCGGGCTGGTCGGTGACCGAGGGCATTCACGCCACGTTGTCCACGGTGGAGGCGCTGCGGCGCCGCCGCGACGTCGAGCGCTGCATCGTGTGGGGGCAGTCCATGGGCGGGCTGGTCGCGGTGGCGGTCGCCGAGGCCCCGGACGCCGGCGTGGACGGCGTGATCTCGCTCTGCGGGTCCGTGGCCGGGCCGGTCGCGATGCTGAACCAGGCGCTCGACGCCGCGTGGGCCGTCGCCGTGCTGGGCCGGTGGGAGAAGGTCGACCTCATCGGGGAGGAGCCGGACGCGCAGCGCGCCGCCCGGGCGCGCGCCCTGCTGCGGCAGACCCAGGAGACGGAGCTCGGGCGGGCCCGGATCGCGCTCGCCTCTGCCGTCGGGCAGCTGCCGACCTGGTCCCAGCCGGGCACGCCGCGGCCCACGACGCCGGCCGCACGGCAGCGGCAGCAGGCCGCGATCTTCGAGTGGGCGGTGTTCGCGCCGCGCAACGACATGCGCGCCCGCGCAGGCGGCACGTTCTCCTGGAACACCGGGGTCGACTACGCCGCCCAGCTGGCCCGCAGCGGGTACGGCGACCTGGTCGAATCGCTCTACGCCTCCTGCCGAGGCGATCTCCTCGCCGACCTGGACCGGCTCGCGGACGCCCCGCGGATCGCGGCCGACCCCCAGGCGGTGGCCCGGATGCACGCCATGATCACGCCCACCGGCCGGCTGCGGGTGCCGGCGCTCACCGTGCACCAGACCGGTGACGCCGCGCCGGTGGTCACGCAGGCGGTCGCCCACCGGGACGTCGTCGCAGCGGCGGGCCGCAGCGCCCTGCTCGCGCAGCGCTTCGTCGAACGGCCGGGCCACTGCCGGGAGTTGCCCGCCGAGCTGCTCGGGAGCATCGCCGAACTGGAACACCGGCTCGACACCGGGGACTGGCCCGAGCCCGCGCCCGGCCGGTGGGGGCCGCCGCCGGAGCACGGATTCCTGCGGCCGTCGGGTCCGCGCGATGGCCGCTGAGTCCGCGCCGGCGCGCCCGCCGCGCCCGCGCCTGGGCCCCGAACCGCAACGCCTGCTGATCATCGTGCTCGGGGACTACTGGTACTGGCGTCCCGAACCGGTCCCGTCCCAGGTGCTGGTCGCGGTGCTCGGGGAGTTCGGGATCACCGCGATGGGCGCCCGGGCCGCGGTGCGCAGGCTGACCCAGCGCGGGCTGGTGCGCCGCACCAAGACCGGCCGCACCACGTCGTACGGGATCCCCCTGCGACCGGCCGACGTCATCGTGGCGCGGTTGAAGACGCTGTTCGACGTCGCAGGCGAGACACCCTGGGACGGGCACTGGACCGGGGTGGCCTACTCGGTGCCCGAGGACGGCCGGGAGGCGCGCCGCAACCTGCGCGACGACCTGCGGCTGCAGGGGTTCGGCCCGCTGTTCGACGGCCTGTGGGTGTCGCCGTGGGACCGGCAGGTGCCCGCCCACTCCGCGCTCGAGCGGCACGGGGTGGGCGCCGCGACGGTCTTCCGCACCGAACTGGCCGGGATGGCGCAGGCGGAGATCGTGGCGCGCGCGTTCGACCTGCGCGATCCGGCCGAGCGCTACCGCAGGTTCGCCGAGCGCTACGAGCAGGTGCGCCGGCGGGTCCACGCGGGTGAGGTGGGGCCACGGGAGGCCCTGCGCGTGCGCACCGAGCTGACCGCCGAGTGGCGCTACGCCGAGCTGACCGATCCGCGGCTGCCCGCGGAGCTCCTCCCGCCCGACTGGCCCCGCGCGAGCGCTCGGGCGTGCTACAGGGACATCTACGACAGGCTCGCCGAGCCCGCGCTGCGGCGGTTCCGCGAGCTGCTCGGAGAGGTCGACCCGGCGCTCGCCGGGCTGGCCACGTTCCACACCAGCGAGTCGGTCCGCCGCCTTCCCGACGGGGTGGCGCCGCCCCGGGCGCAGGAGACCGAGTTCGAACGCGCCACCCGGGAGGATCGCGTCCGCTCGATGCGCCGGATCATCCCGCGGAACCCAGGGTCCGGGTGATCCCGGCGGACGCGACGCGCAGCGCGGAGACGATGCGCGGCCGGATGCGGCGCAGGTCGGGGACCACCAGCCCGAGCCCCGCCACGACCGTGCGCGGGGACTCGGAGGCACCCGCCGACCACACCGGAACGGCGAGCGAGCACGCGCCCTCGCTCATCTCCTCCACGGTCTGGGCGTAGCCGCTGCGGCGCACCCGGTCCAGCTGCGCGGCGAGGATGTGCGGCTGCGTGATGGTGTACGGGGTGATGCGGTGGAGGGAGCCGAGCACCTCGCGCTGCACCGCCTCGGGCGCCCACGCCAGCAGCACCTTGCCCACGCCGGTCGCGAACAGCGGGAGGCGTCCCCCGACCCGGCTCACCACCGGCACGGAGGCGTGGCCGGAGATCCGGTCGAGGTAGAGCGCCTCGGTGCCGTCGCGCTCGGCGAGGTGGACGGTGGCGTGCGTGGCGGCGTAGAGGTCCTGGAGGAACGGCGCCGCGGCGTGGCGCAGCTCGGTCTGCACGGGCGCGAGCAGGCCGACGTCCCAGAGCCTGCGCCCGATCACGTAGCGGTCGCCGCGGCGGTCGAGCCCGCCGAGCTCGACGAGCTCGCCCGCGAGGCGGTGGGCCGTGCTGCGGGGGAGGCCGGTGCGCGCCGTCAGCTCGCTCAGCGTCAGCGCGCGGTGGGTGGCGTCGAAGGCACTGAGGACGGCGAACACGCGCGAGGCCACGCCGGCTCCGGGCGTGGACAGGTTCCCCGGCACGTCACGACCCGTCCGGTGCCTCGTCGCCGAGGGCGCTGCAGCACAGCTCCAGGTTCTGCCGGAACAGCGCGTGCTGGACCTCCGGCACGGCGCCGAGCATCGTCGCCTCGATCGCCTCGACCAGCGGGTCGCAGCGCGCCAGCAGGTCGCGGCCGGAGGGGGTGAGGCTGATCAGCAGGACGCGGCGGTTGTTCGGGTCGCGGCGGCGGGTGATGTGCCCGTGGCGCTCGAGCCACTGGACCATCTCGTGCATGGTCTGGGGGGTGACGAAGGAGCGCCGCGCCAGCTGGGCCGACGACAGCCCGTCGCGGGCGCGCAGCGCGGCGAGCGCCGTGAACTGCAGGGTGGTCAGGCCGTGCGGGCGCAGCGCCTCGTCCATCCTGGCCCGCACCGCCAGTTCGAGGCGTTTGACCAGGTAGAGGGTCAGGGGTTCGTCCGTCACCCCCGGATCGTCCCGCACGGCCCGCGCCGTCACGCGAAGTGCTCGCGCACCACCGCCTTCTGCACCTTCCCCGACCCGGTGCGCGGGAGCTCGTCCCAGAAGTCCACGTACTTGGGCACCTTGTACCCGGCGAGCCGCTCCCGCAGGAACGCGCGGATCTCCTCCGCTGTGGCCGCGGCGCCCGGCGCGAGCACCACCACCGCCCTCGGGACCTCGCCCCACTTCGGGTCCGGCGCCGCCACCACCGCGCACAGCTCGACCGCGGGGTGCTCGTACAGCGCCGACTCCACCTCGGCCGGGTAGACGTTCTCTCCGCCGGAGATGATCGTGTCGCTGATCCGGTCGACCACCGTGAAGAACCCGTCCTCGTCCACGGTCGCGACGTCGCCGGAGTGCAGCCACCCGCCGGCGAGGGCCTCGTCGGTGGCCTCCGGCCGGTTCCAGTACCCGAGCATGACGTTCGGGCCGCGGACCACGATCTCCCCGCGTTCCCCCGGGCCCACCGGTGCGCCGGACGGGTCGACGATCCGCACGTCGGTGAAGAACGACGGCACGCCCGCGCTGCCGGCCTTCGTCTGCACGGCCTCCGGATCGAGGAGGAGCACGCCAGGGCTCGCCTCGGTCATCCCGTAGCCCTGCACGAAGGTCAGGCCGCGGTCCAGGTACCGGCGGATCGTCGCCTCCGGCACCGGCGCTCCTCCGCAGAGCAGGGTGCGCAGGCTCGACAGGTCGGCGTCGGCCCACCCCGGCTGGGCGGCGATGGCGTCGTACATCGCAGGCACCCCGAACAGCGTGGTGATGCCGAGGCGGGGGATCAGCTCCAGGGTGCGGGCGGGGTCGAAGGACTCCTCCAGCACGCAGGTGCCGCCCTTGAGCAGCGTCGGAAGACAGGTCATGCCCAGCGCCGCGGCATGGAACAGCGGCGCCGAGACCAGCGCGACCTCCCGCCCGGACACGTCGCTCTCCACCAGCACGTTCACGCAGTTCCACGTGAGGTTGCCGTGGGAGAGCACCGCGCCCTTCGGTCTGCCGGTCGACCCGGACGTGTACATGATCAGGCACGGGTCGTCCAGCGCGACCGGCACGTCGATCGGCCCGGCGTCCGGCGGGAGCTCGCGGGGGAGCGACCCGGACTCGAGCCGCGCGTGCAGCCGCGGCGCCGCGGCGGCGTCGACGAGCGGTCCGGCGGCCTGCGCGTGCACGAGCACCGCGACGCCGGCGTCGTCCAGCACGTAGGCCAGCTCCGGCGCGCTCAGCCGTGCGTTCACCGGCACGAACACCCCGCCCAGCGACGCCGTCGCGAACAGCGTCTCGAGGTACGCCGGGTGGTTGGGGCCCAGGTAGCCCACCCGGTCACCCGGGCGCACCCCGAGCTCGCGCAGGTGGTGCGCCAGCGCGGTGGTGCGCCGTGCCAGGTCGGCGTAGGTGATCCGCTCCTCGCCGTGGACGATCGCGGTCCGGCCCGGGGTCATCCGGGCGCGGCGCGCGGGCCACGAGCCGAGGCCGCCGTCGCGCATCGTCGCGCCTCCCGTGCCGTCAGTCGTTGGTGTAGGCCGACAGGCCCGGCCGGAATGACTTCTCGTCCAGGAACTGCGAGAGGCCCTTCTGGCGGCCCTGCTCGGCGTCGAGGAACTGCGACTGCTCGAGCTTGGCGTACAGGTAGTCCTCCGCCTGCTCCCACGACATCTCCTGGGCGAGCTTGTAGCCCACCTTCGCCGCCCGGAGCACGGTCGGGTTCATCGACGCCAGCTTGAGCGCCAGCTCGCGCGTGCGCTCGCGCAGCCGGGAGGCCGGCACCGCCTCGTTGACCAGCCGCATCTCGGCGGCCCGGCGCCCGTCGAAGGGCTCGCCGGTCATGATGAAGTACAGCGCGTCGCGCTGGCTCACTGTGGCGGCCAGCGCGCGGGACACCACACCGCCCGGGGGGATGCCCCAGTTGATCTCGGAGAGGCCGTACTGCGCCTCCTCGTCGGAGATCGCCAGGTCGCAGGCCACGAGCGGGGTGAACGCGCCCCCGAAGCACCAGCCGTTGACCATCGCGATCGTCGGCTTGGACCAGTTCGCCAGCCGCTTCCACTGCCACTCCGCGGACGCGCGGCGCACGCGGATCTGCAGGGCGGGGTCGCCGGACTCGTCGACCTCGCGGAAGTACTCCTTGAGGTCCATGCCCGCCGAGAACGCGTCGCCCGCCCCGGTGAGGACCAGCACCTTGCAGCGCGGGTCGCCCTCGAGGGCGTCGAGGGTGCGGACCATCTCGTCGTTGAGCGTGGGGTTCATCGCGTTCCGCTTGTCCGGGCGGTTCAGCGTGACCCAGGCGATGCCCTCGTCGAACTCCACGAGGACGGTGTTGCCCCACGCGGTCTCGGCAGGGGTGGTGGTGGGTGCTGCCATGACGGTCGTACCTCTCAGAACGGGTACCGCGCCGGCTCGGCGCGGACGGTGACCCACTGGGTCTCGGTGAAAGCGTCGATGTTGGCCCGGGCGCCGCCGACGCGGCCGATGCCGGACGCCCCGACGCCGCCGAACGGGGCGCCCGGGTCGTCGTTCACGGTCTGGTCGTTGATGTGGACGAGCCCGGCCGGGATGCGGTCGGCGAGCGCGAGCCCCGCGGCGGGGTCCGCGGTGAGCACGCCGAGGGACAGCCCGTACTCGCTCTCGGCGGCGAGTGCGACGGCCTCGTCGGGGGTGTCGAACGGCCGCACGCACGCGACCGGCCCGAACACCTCCTCGTCGTAGGCGGGGATGCCGGCGTGGCAGTCGGCCAGCACGGTGGGCCGGAAGAACGGGCCGTCCGCCGTGCCGCCCTGCACGAGCCGCGCCCCGGCGGCGACGCTGCGGTCCACCAGGTCCTGGATCCTGGCGAGCTGGGCGGCGTCGATGATCGGGCCGAGCGCGACGTCGCCGGTGTAGGGGTCGCCGACGGGCAGCTGCTCGGCCTTCTTGCCCAGCAGCTCGACGTAGCGGTCGTAGAGCGAGCGGTGCACCAGGTGCCGCCCGGTGGCCATGCAGATCTGCCCCTGGTGCAGGAAGGAGCCGAACGCGCCGCACGAGGCCGCGGCCTCCAGGTCGGCGTCGGCGCACACGATGAGCGCGCTGTTGCCGCCCAGCTCCAGGTGGGCGCGTTTGAGCATTTCACCGGCCTTCGCGCCGATGGCGCGGCCCGCGCGCGTGGACCCGGTGAAGGAGATGACCGGCACCCGCGGGTGTTCCACCAGCGCGGCTCCGGCCTCGGTCTCGCCGGGCAGCACCTGCAGCACGCCGGCCGGGACGCCCGCCTCCTCGAACACGCGGGCGATCACCACGCCACCGCTCACCGCGGTGCGCGGGTCCGGCTTGACGATCACCGCGTTGCCCAGTGCGAGCGCGGGGGCCACCGAGCGCATCGACAGCAGCAGCGGGAAGTTGAACGGCGAGATCACCCCGACCACGCCGACCGGCACCCGCCGCTCGATGCTGACGCGCCCGCTCGCCGGCAGCAGCTCCCCGTACGGGGCCGACGCGTGGGCCGCGGCCTGGGTGCACTCCCCGGCCGAGCCCGCGATCTCGATCCCGGCCTTGAGCCGCACCGAACCCGCCTCGCGCACCAGCCACTCGGAGATCTCGTCGGTCTGCGCGGTGAGCAGCCGCGCCGCCTCGAACAGGATCGCGGCGCGCTCGGTGTGCGGGCGCGCGGCCCACTCCCGCTGCGCCGCGACGGCCCGCTCGACCGCGGCATCGACGTCCGCGGCGTCCGCCAGGCCGACGGTGCCCAGCGTCGCGCCGGTGGCGGGTTCCCGCACCTCGCGGGTGCCCCCGGCACCTCCCTCCCAGGAACCCGAGTAGAGCCGGCCTCGCCACACCTCGGCATCGAGGAAGGACACCGGAACCTCCTTGGTTGTTCATCAGGACTCCTGATGAATCTAACGCACGGAAGGTCCGTCCGCGCCTGCGATGCCGCGTTCGTCACACGGCGAAATTCAGGGAACCTGAGAGTCAGAAACCGATCGGCAGGCCGGCGTAATTCTCCGCCAGCCCCGTGGCACCTGCCTCGCTGGTGGCCACCCAGCGCAGCTGCGAGAGCTGGAGCTGCGCGTCGAACGCGTCCCCGGACGTGTGCAGCATCGTGGTCATCCACCAGGAGAAGTGGGTGCAGCGCCAGACCCGCCGCAGCGCGGTCTCGGAGTAGGCGTCGGCGAGCTTCTCGTCCCCGTCGTCGACCAGGGCGGCGAGCGCGGGGGCCAGCAGTGCGACGTCGGCCACGGCGAGGTTCAGGCCCTTCGCGCCGGTCGGCGGCACGATGTGCGCGGCGTCCCCGGCGAGGAACAGCCTGCCGTGGCGCATCGGCTGCTGCACGAAGGAGCGCATGGGCAGCACGGACTTCTCGGTGATCGGCCCGGGGGTGAGCGTCCAGCCGTCCCGGCCGTGGCCGAGGCGCTCGGCCAGGGCGTCCCAGATCCGGTCGTCGGACCACTCGGCGATGTCGGTGCCGTTGGGCACCTGCAGGTAGAGCCGCGACACGGTGGCGGAGCGCATCGAGTGCAGTGCGAAGCCGTCGGGGTGCCACGCGTAGATCAGCTCGTCGGTGGAAGGTGCGACGTTCGCGAGCACCCCCAGCCACGAGTACGGGTACGTGCGCTCCCAGGTCTGCGGGTTCGGCACCGCCGCCCGGCACGGGCCGAACGACCCGTCGCAGCCCACCACGACGTCGGCGTCGATCCGCTCGGCACGCCCGTCCGGTCCGGTGAAGGTGACGAACGGGGAGTCGGTCTCGATGTCGTGCACCCGCGTGTCGGCGACCTCGTAGTGGATCCGCTGGCCGGCGGCCTCGCGGGCGCGGCCGAGGTCCTTGGTGACCTCGGTCTGGCCGTAGACGGTGACGGTGCGCCCGACCAGGTCGGCGAAGTCGAGGTGGTGGCGCTCGCCGGGCCACTGCAGGTGGATGCCGCGGTGCACGTCGCCCTCGCGGTCCAGCCGCTCGCCGAGCCCGACCCCGCGCAGGAGGTCCACCGTGGACTGCTCGAGGATCCCCGCCCGGATCCGGGCCTCGACGTACGCCCGGGAGCGGGTTTCGACGATCACGGACTCGACGCCCGCGCGGTCGAGCAGGTGGGAGAGCAGGAGCCCGGCGGGGCCTGCGCCGACGATGGCGACCTGGGTACGCATGCGGGGGAGTCTCGGTGCCCGGTGGGCGGCCGGCCCAGCGTCGCCTCCCGCTCAGCGGGACGGGTGAGCAGTCCCCTCGACGGCGCGGGCGGTGCGATGGGGGA
Organism: Pseudonocardia zijingensis; assembly: GCF_042657305.1. Lineage (NCBI taxonomy): Bacteria > Bacillati > Actinomycetota > Actinomycetes > Pseudonocardiales > Pseudonocardiaceae > Pseudonocardia > Pseudonocardia zijingensis. The sequence goes on from NZ_JBHSKO010000017.1 coordinate 42,670, forward strand.
GGATGGCGCCGATGGCCCTCGCGGAGTCGACGTCGCTGCCCCGGCACAGCCAGCGGCTGCTCGGCACGCTGCTCGGGGACTACTGGTTCTGGCGGCCCGAACCCCTGCCGTCCGCCGCGCTGGTGGAGATCATGGCGGAGTTCGGGCTCGCCGAGCAGGCGGCGCGGGCGGCGATGCGACGCGCCGCGGCCCGCGGGGCGGTGGTGGCCACGCGGTCGGGTCGCACCACCGCGTACGGCGTGCCCGCCCGCACCCGCGAGACCGTGGTGGCGCACCTGACCCGGCTCCTGCGGTTCGGCGCCGGGGACCGGCGGTGGGACGGCCGGTGGACGATGGCGCTGTTCACCGTGCCCGAGGAGGAACGCGAGACCCGGCGCACCGTCCGCACCCGGCTGCGCTGGCTGGGGCTCGCGCCGCTGTACGACGGCGTGTGGGTCTCGCCGTGGGAGGTCGGCGACCGGGTCGCGGCGGTGCTGGCCGACCTCGGGGTGGAGACCGCGACGGTCGTGCGCGCCGAGGTGGTGACCGCGGGCGCGGCGGGTGATCCCGTCGCGGCCTGGGACCTCGCCGAGCTCCGGGAGCGCTACACGGCGTTCCTCGCCGAGCACGCCGGCCTGCGCGAGCGGGTGCGGGCGGGCCGGGTCGACCCCGCCGAGGCGCTGGTGGCGCGCACCCACCTGATGACCGCGTGGCGGGAATTCCCCGACGTCGACCCGGAGCTGCCGCCCGAACTGCTGCCCGCCGACTGGCCGCTGCCCGCCGCACGGGCGCTGTTCGTCGAGGTCTACGACGGGCTCGGGCCGCTCGCCGAGCGGCGCTTCGCCGAGCTCGTCGGCAAGCACGATCCGGCGCTCGCGGCCCTGGCGGCCCACCGGACGAGCGCCGACGTCCTGCGCGGGGAGAACGCCACCGCGATCCCGGCGGGCGAGGAGCCCTGGATCGGGCCGATCGGGGAATAGGCGACATCTCGTTGTCCGAACGGACTCGAGGACGTAACGTATCGGCCACCGGGCGGCAGCCGCCGTCGCTCCGGTCCCCGCTCGCCGTCTCACCGTGGAGCACGACGTGACCGACCCCGCCCCTCCCGCCCCACCCGCACACCCCGGCCTCCGCGCGCTGCTCGCGGGGCCGGTCGGCATCTGCCTCGCCAACTACGAGTTCGGCGTCTACGGCACCATGGCCGCGCTCGTGATCAACGACCTGTTCTTCCCGACGCTCGACCCCGCGGCGGGCACCCTCGCCGCCTTCACCACCTTCGCGGCGGGGTTCCTGGCCAAGCCGCTCGGCGGGCTCCTGTTCGGCCGGATCGGCGACCGCTACGGCCGCCGTGTGGTGGTCGTCGGCGGCCTGCTGCTGATGGGCGTCGCCACCATCGGCATCGGCCTGCTGCCCACCTACGCGACGATCGGCGTCGCCGCCCCGGTGCTGCTCACGGTGCTGCGCCTGCTGCAGGGCCTCGCCGTCGGCGGCGAGTGGGGCGGAGCGGCCACGCTCGCCGTCGAGCACGCGCCCGAGCACCGCAGAGGGCTCTGGGGCGGCGCGGTGGGCGTCGGCGGCCCGATCGGCTCGATCCTCGGCGCGCTCACGGTGCTGCCCCTGACCGCCGCGCTCACCCACGAGCAGTTCCTGGCCTGGGGCTGGCGACTGCCGTTCCTGATCAGCGCCGTGCTGCTCGCCGTCGGCCTCTGGATGCGGCTGGGGGTGGCCGAGTCCGCGGTGTTCCGCAAGGAGGTCGCCACCCGCACCCGGCACCGCGGCGACCTGGGCCGCGTGCTCACCACCAACGGCGGGTCGATGGCGCTGGTGTTCTTCCTGGCCGGCGCGGCCGTCACCGGCATCTACCTGCTCAACACCTACTCGCTGTCCTACGCGGTGAACGAGGCCGGGTTCGACCGCACCACGATGCTCACCTGCATGACCACCGCGCAGATCATCGCGGTGGTGGCCGCGATCGTGCTGCTCACCCGCATCGACCGCATCGGCCTGCCCCGCCTATACCAGGTGAGCGCGATCGGGCTGGCCCTCATGGCGTGGCTGCTCTTCGCCGCGCTCGACACCGGCACCGTGCCGGTCGTGCTCGTGGCGCTGTGCCTCGGGCAGGTGGCCGTCAACGGCATGGTCGTGTCGTCGGTGCCGATCTACGTGCTGCTCTTCCGCCCGCAGGACCGCGTGACCGGCGCGGGCGTCAGCTTCAAGACCTCCGACGCCATCCTCGGCGGCACCACGCCGCTGCTGGCCGGCCTGCTCGTCCGCGCGACCGGCTCGGGCTGGGCGGTGGCGCTGTACGTCACGGTGCTGGTGCTGATCGCGCTGGCCGCGTCGGTCGTCGGACGGCGGCTCCTCGCCGAGCGCACCGGGCGCCCGGCCCCCGAACCCGTGGAGGCATCCGCGTGACCCAGGAACCGGTTCCCGCCCAGCCGGGCGAGCACCACTTCGACCCGCTCGCGGAGGAGACGTTCACCAGCGCCCACGAGCTGTACAAGGACCTGCGCGGGCGGTGCCCGGTGGCGCGCAGCGAGACCTACGGCGGGTTCTGGGCGCTGATGCGCCACCGCGACGTCGTCGGGGTGCTGCAGGACTCCGACACCTTCACCACCAGCGTGCAGAACGTCGTACCGAAGTTCGCCTTCACCGGCCGCCGCCCCCCGCTGCACCTCGACCCGCCCGAGCACACCGACTACCGCAGGGTGATCAACCGGTTCTTCACCAAGGGCCGGATGGCCGCGCTGGAGCCCGCGGTGCGCGGGCACGTCGCGCGGATCATCGGCGAGCTGGTGGCGGCGGGGGAGGCCGACGTCGGTCCCGCGTACGCCCAGACCATGCCCGCGCACGTCTTCGCCGAGTTCTTCCACCTCCCGATCGAGCTCGCCGCGCGCATCGAGCAGATCAGCGCGGAGTACGTGCGCGCGATCCAGCTCGTCGACGACGAGGAGGTCAAGCGCGGCAGCAGGCTGCTCTACGGCATCGCCGCCGACGTCATCGCGGCGCGCAAGGCCGAGGGCACCGACCCCGGCGACGACCTCACCGCGGCGCTGCTCGCGGCCGGCCTGCCCGACGACATGGTGCTCGGTTGCGTCCGGCAGCTCCTGGTGACCGGCATGGTGGCCCCGAGCGTGTTCATCGGCACGATGCTCGCGCACCTCGCCGAGCACGAGGACCTGCAGGCGCTGCTGCGCGCCGAGCCGGAGCGCATCCCCGCCGCGGTCGAGGAGTACCTGCGGCTGTTCACGCCGTACCGCGGCATGTCGCGCACCGCGCGCCGCGACGTCGTGATCGGCGGCCGGCTCATCCGCGAGGGCGAGCCGATCGCGCTCGTCTACACCTCCGCCAACCGCGACGAGGAGGTCTTCCCCCGCGGCGAGGAGTTCGTGCTGGACCGGCCCAACCTGCGCGCCGCCATCCCCTTCGGCGCAGGCATCCACGCCTGCCCGGGTGCGCCGCTCGCACGGATGATGCTGCGGATGACGCTCGAGGAGCTGCTGGCCCGCACCAGCTCCTTCACCGTCTGCGGCGAGATCCTCATGGCACGGTGGGCGGAGTGGGGTACCCGGTCGGTGCCGATGCGGTTCACCCCCCCGGCGCTGACGTCTGGGGCCGGAGCATCGGGTCCGGCGCGATCCTGAGGGGATCCACGGCACGCGGCCCTTCCGGGTGGGCGGGGAGGGTTCCAGCCAGGACGCGCTCGCCGGGTTCCGGGAGGACGCCGTCGCCTGGCCCCCGAGGACTACCGATTCACCCCAGCGGGACCGCCCCGTCTACGCGTTCCAGATGCCCGGCCCGCCGACGGACGGGCGGTGATCCGCAGCATCGGCCCGCACGAACGCATCTCCTCGGTCCGCGGGCCCGAGCACGTGACGGTCCTCCTCCCGCCGGCCGCCCCCTGCCCGTACCCGCACTGCCTGGCGCTGGAGTTCTGACCGAGGTGTTCCCGGCGACTTGATCGAGAAGGGTGGAGGGCCCCTGACAGGACTGGATTTGCTGAAGATCAAGTCAAAACCGGAGGCCCTCCGTGATCATTGTCCTGCCGCGCTCGATGTCGCTCAGCCCATCGGCCGGTTCCCGGCGGCCCGCCTCGAGCGGTCCCCGCAGACCGTGTGGCGCTGATCAGGTCTCAGCGGGCCCGAAGCGTCGCTTCTGCGCTGGCTGAACATCGGCTCTTGGGCTTTTCGGGTGAACTGTTGAGCGCTGGTCGGATGAGCCCCGGTTCTGTCAGGGCACGAACGTATGTTCGAATCATGGCCGGGGTGGCGTCACTCGTCGACCGGGCGGGGCAGCTCCCGCCCGGTCCGCAGCTGGCCGCCGCCCTCGCGGAACTCACCGATGCCGCGGTGCCCAACGCGCGGCGGGTCGAGGTGCTGCAGGCGCGTTCGCGGCAACTGGCCCACGAGCAGGCCCTGCTGTTCGCCGAACTGGTCGAGGTGTCCCACACCGTCGCCCTCGCCGACACCGACGCGGACGCCGACGGTGCCGAGGGTGAGCGGGACGTGGTCGTGGCGCGGGCCGCGGAGCGATTCGCCTGGGCCGCCCACGAGATCGCCGCCGCCCTGACCTGGACCCCCACCGCCGCCGATCGCGAACTCGAACTCGCCACCACCCTGGTCGAACGCCTGCCCCTCGTGCAGCACGCCCTGCTGTGCGGCCGCATCGACCGGGGCAAGGCCCGGGTGTTCGCCGAGTACCTGGACCCGGCCACCGGGGACGTCACCGAGCGACAGGCCCGGCTGTTGTGCGAGAAGTTCGTGCCGCTGGCGCCGGGGCTGACCACCAAACAGCTGGCCGACCGGTTGCTGCGGGCGCTGCAGGCCATCGATCCGGACCTGCGGCGGCGGCGCTACGAACGCGCCGTGCAGGCACGGGGCGTGGCGTTGTACCTGGACCCGCGGACCGGCACGGCCACGCTGGCCGGCACCGGCCTGCCTCCGCACGAGGCGGCCGCCGCGGCCGCCCGGCTGGACCGGCTGGTCGAGACCGCCAAACGGGCCGGGCATCCCGGCACCCGCCCCCAGATCTCCGCCGACCTCTACCTCGGCATGCTGGGCGGCACCTTCCACGGCCTCACCGAGCAGCAAATCGTCGCCCGTCTCCTCGGCCTCCATCGGCCCGAGGACCACCACGACCCCGAGACCGCGACGGACCCCGACACCGCCGACGCCGAGCCCGCCGACACCGAATCCGCCAGCACCGCGGCTGTTAGGGCTGCGGCTGCTGAGCCCGCCGGGACCGAGGCCGCCGAGACCGAGGTCGCCAATTCTGAGGCCGGCGGAGGCGGGGCGACCGGCTCCGAGGGTGCCGGGACCGCCACCGCCGAGTCCGGTGCCGCCGGATCCGGTGCCGCCGAGTCAGGTGCCGCCGGTTCCCCGAGCGCCGATTCCGAGGCCGACCGCACCGAACCCGCAGCTTCGACCGTGTCGAGGACCGTTCGCTCTGGCGTTGTCGGTTCTGGCGCCGCCGCATCTGGCACCGTCGCATCTGGCACCGCCACCCCTGCTGCGGCCGCGGCTTCGGGGTCCGGCGGCGAGGCCGACCGGGGCGCGATCCGCGAGGGCATCGAGATCCGCCTCGGCCTGGCCACCGCCGCCGGGCTCGACGACCGCCCCGGCGAGATCCCCGGGCTCGGCCCGGTCGGCGCCGGTGTCGCACGTGCCGCGGTCGCAGCCCAGCAGCGGGGAGCGGCCTGGCGGTTCGCCATCGTCGACACCGCCGGCTACCTGCTGCTCGCCGGGCCGCTGCGGCGCCGACCACGAAGCACCAGCCGCACGAGCCGCGCACCCGTGGTCCGCGGCGGCGTGGTCGAGCTGCACCTCACCCTCGCCGAACTCCACCGCTACAGCAGCAACCCCGACCCCGACCCCGATCCCGGCCCGGGCTCGGATTTGGGCGCGTGGGCCGGGGTGCTGGCCGAGATCGCCGCCGCCTGGGCCGGCCGCCACCGCCTCCGCAGACTGCTGGCCGCCGACCCCGACGCCCGGTTCGCCCGCGGCCCGCTGGCCGAGCACGTCCGCATCCGCGACCGGCACTGCGTCGGGCCGGGATGCACCCGCCCGGCTCGGCGCTCCGACCTCGACCACACCTGGGAACACCGCCGCGGCGGCCGCACCGTCGAGGTCAACATCGGCCCGGCGTGCAAACGCCACCACCCGGACAAGGACCGCGGCTGGACGCTCACCCAGCCGGAGCCGGGTGTGTTCGTGTGGGTCAGCCCGCTGGGGCGCACCTACCGCATCCGCGGCGAACCGATCCGACCGGACCTGCCCGACCCCGACCCGGCACCCGAGAACACCGAGACCACAGGGGCCGCCGAGGAGAGCGCCGCACAACTGGACCGCCGGCTGCGCCGCTGGGAACGCCGGATCCTCGAACCGCCCGTCGGTGAGACGCCCCGGCCACCACCCGAGCCGGAGCAACCGCGCCACGAGGAGCCGCCGCCGTTCTGACCTCGAGCCAGGTCGGGCGAGCGGCCCGGATCCCGCGCGCCCGATGAAGCCCGGGCATCTGATCGTCGAGCGCGCCGGCCCCGTCAACTGCGGCGCGAGATCCACGACCCTGTGAACGAGGAGCCCGAGATCCACGTGTCCGAGATCCACGACGAGACCGGCACTGCACCTGCTGTCCTGCGCCGGGCGGCGACTCGGAGGGTGGCCCGCAAGGCCACCGGCCGGGTCCCGACCGGCGGGGCCGCTCGCACCCGCGACGCGACACCTTGCGCCGAGCCGCCGATCACCCGAGTACACCCAGGCCGATCGAGCGTCGGAGGCCTCCTCCGCACTCGTTGGCCGGCCGAGCCCGGGACGCCTCGGCCACCACCGGAGCTGGAACGGTCGCGCGGCTACGAGCAGCCGTCTAGGAGCGGAGGGCGACGGTCAGCATCACCTCGACGGGGGCGTTCCCGGGGAGCCGGGCCACCCCGACCGCGGTGCGCGCAGGCAGGGCGCCGAGGTGCCGTTGCCAGACCGGGGAGGCGCCGTCGGCCACCTCCGAGATCGCCGCGAAGGACCCGGCGACGGCCACGTGCACGGTGACCCGCGCAGCCGAATCCAGGGCGCGGCCGGCGGTGGTGGCTGCCTCGTGGGCGGCGCGGACCGCGCGTTCGGCGGCGACGGCGGCGAGGTGGCGCCCCTCGTCGACGTCGATCTCGGCGCCGAGGCGGCCGGTGCGGGCGAGCGTCCCGTCGACCCTGGGGGTCATGCCGCACACCGCGACCTGCCCGTTCAGGACCACGGCGGGGGCGTAGTCGCCCGCGGGCGCGAGGTCAGCGCTCACGGCGGGCCGCCGCGGGCTCGGTGGCGTAGCCGAGGACCCGCGGCACGTCGCGCAGGTCCGGGAGCTCGAGCGTCGGCGCCGGGTGCTCGGGGAGCAGTGTCTGGCCCTGCCGGTTGATCCAGATCGTGGCGATGCCCATCGGGACCGAGCGGGGCAGGTCGACGTATTGGGACTGCGCGATGTGCACGACCTCCTCGGGTGCGACGCCCGCGCGGTCGAGGACCAGATCGAACAGCGCGGGATCGGGCTTGTAGGCCCGGACGACCTCGGCGGTGATCTGATGGGTGAACGGATCACCCATCTTGTGGGCGCTGGCCTCGAGGATGTCGCGCTGGCTGTTGGAGATCGTGGCGAGTGGGGCGTGGCGGCGCAGCTCGTCCAGGACCTCGACGGTGTCGGGGAACGGGTCGGCGGCCGCCATGACGTCGCCGAGCGCCGCGAGCTCGCGCTCGTCGATCGGGAGGGACGCGTCGGTGCAGGCCTGCCGCATGGTGGTGGCGAGCAGCTCGCGGTAGATCATGAAGTCGCCGCGCAGAGCGGGCAGCGCGTAGTCCAGGTACCAGTGCGCGTAGAACGCGGTGACGTCGACGGTCACGCCGCGGGCGTCGAAGATCGACTGCAGGTAGCGGCGCAGCGCGCCGTCCCAGTCGATGAGCGTGCCGTAGGTGTCGAACGTGATCAGCTTGGGGTGGGCGGGGAGGGGCGGGGCCTCGGTCATCATCGCTCCGGGGGTTCGGGGTGGGATCAGGGGGCGAGGTCGAGGGCGACCTCGACGAGGGTGCGCACGGCTGCCACGGCGCGTTCGTGGTCCTGCGAGAAGTTGAGCCGGACGCTGCCGTCGTGGCCGGGTCCGAACTCCGCCCCCGCGGTGACGACGATGCCGGTCCGGCGGCGCAGTTCGGCGGGGAACTCCGCGGCGGGGACGGCCATGGCCGGGAGGCGGGGGAAGAGGTAGCTGCCGCCTTCGGTGGGACGGACGTGGAACCCCGGGGCGGCGTCGAACACGGCGAGGAGGTCGTCGCGGATGCGGCGGTGGGCGGCGATGCGCGCGTCGAGCCAGCCCTCGGGTTCGGTGAACCAGGAGTGCAGCGCCGACTGGCTGTAGCCGCCCGCACGCAGCGACACGATCGCGAGCAGCTTCTCCATCCGGTCCACCACCGCCGCCGGGCCGATCGCGGCGCCGACGCGGAACCCGCTCAGCGACTCCGTCTTCGACGGCCCGAGCAGCGTGACGCACCGGTCGGGCTCGATGCCGCACGACCTGAGGTGGGTGGCGCGGTGGCCGGGGTAGACGAGGCGGGAGTAGAGCTCGTCGGCCACCACCGTGACGCCGTACCGGTTGGCGATCTCCGCGATCTCGTGGAGCTGCTCCGCGGCGTGCAGCACGCCCGTGGGGTTGTTGGGGTTCGACAGGACCAGGGTGCGCACCCCGTCGCGGGCGGCGGCGCGGACGGCGTCGACGTCGAGCCGGGCCGGGGCCGAGGTGTCCTCGTAGGAGAGCCGGATCGGGACGACGTGCCCGCCCAGGTAGGTCACGATCCGGCGGTTGGCGAAGTAGTCCGGTTCCACCACCATCACGCGGTCGCCGGGTTCGACGAGCGCCGACAGCGCGAGGAACAGTCCCGCCTGGGTGCCCGGGGTGATGACGAGCTCGCGGTCCGGGTCGACGGGCGCGCCGGTGAACCGGGCGAGCCGCTCGGCGAGCGGCGCCCGCACCGACCGGTGCCCGCGGTAGCGGGAGTAGGCCTGTTCGCCGCCGTCCTCGATGGCGCCGAGCACGGCGGACACCGCGGCAGGCGAGGGCGGGAACGCGGCGACGTCGCCGTGGGAGAAGTCGACCCCGGCCGGGGTGCCCGCGCCGTCGGGGCGGTGCTGTCCGGGGGCGTTCCGGACGTCGATCGTGTCGAAACGCCCGGGTGCGGTGGCTGAGCCGTGCGAGCTCAAGGGCTGTCCTTCCTCACTGCTCGGCGGATCGCACCGGTGTGCGCTCCGCGTCGCGGGGTGACGTGGTGATGGTGGCGCGGAACGTCTCGGGCAGGAGGGCCACCGCGACCAGGCTGATCAGGGCGAGCCCTGCCAGCCAGACCGGGGCCGGCCAGATGCTGCCCGCGCTCGCGACGAGGGCGGTGACGATGATCGGGGTGGTGCCGCCGATCAGCCCGGCGGAGACCTGCTGGCCGATGGAGGCCCCGGTGTACCGGACGGAGGGCTCGAAGATCTCGGCGCTGATCGCGCCCATCAGCCCGTACACCGACCCGTTGGCAAGCCCGCCGAACGCCAGCGCGATCCAGATCAGCGCCGGTTGCGTGGTGCCGACCAGCCAGAACATCGGGAACGCGTAGAGCACGGTGAATCCCGCCATCGCGAGGAAGACCGGGCGGCGGCCGACGCGGTCGGACACGGCGCCCGCGGCGAGCGCGCCGATGATGCCGAAGGCCGAGAAGACGATGCCGCTGATCAGCATGGTGGTGCGTGGGATGCCGAGGTCGTTGGTGCCGTGCGCCACCATGTACGTGGCGTAGACGTAGTAGCCGCCGCTGCTGACGGCGAACGAGCAGATGCTGAGCAGCACGGTCTTCGGGTGCGAGCGCAGCACCTCGACCAGGGGGATCTTCCGGTCGACGGCCGCCACCTTGCGCGCGTTCTCGAAGACGGGCGTCTCCGGGATCGCCACCCGGATCACCAGCCCGACGATGACGAGGACGCCGCTCAGCAGGAACGGGATCCGCCAGCCCCACGTCTCGAACGCGTCGCCGGTGGTCGCCGAGACGACGGCGAACACGGTGGTCGCGAGCAGGAAGCCGGCCGGGGAGCCCACCTGGGGCAGGCTCCCGTAGAGGCCGCGCCGCTCGGCGGGGGCGTGCTCAACGCTCAGCAGGACAGCCCCGCCCCACTCGCCGCCCAGGCCGATCCCGCCGAGCAGGCGCATGAGCATCAGGAGCAGGGGCGCCGCGATCCCGATGGAGGCGTAGGACGGGATCACGCCGACGAGGAACGTCGAGATTCCCATCAGCAGCAGCGTCACCAGCAGGACGTTGCGGCGCCCGACCCGGTCACCGAAGTGGCCGAAGACGATGCCGCCCAACGGGCGGGCGAGGAACCCGAGCGCGAACACGCCGAACGCGGCGATGGTGCCCGTGACCGGGTCGATCTCGGGGAAGAACACCTTGTTGAAGACGATCGCGGCCGACAGGCCGTAGATCTGGAAGTCGTACCACTCGATCGTCGTGCCGATGAGGCTGGCGGCACCGGCCCGACGGCGGTGGCGTGGTGAACTGTTCATTGTTAACAACATCTCCGGTGATGTCAGGGCGGACGCATCGCGCCGGGGTGGTCAGGCCGGGTAGTGCTGGGCCAGTCGGTCGAACGCGCTCGTGAGGTGGTGGCCGATCGCGTCGACGAGCGCGGTCTCGTCGCGGTCGGAGAGGTGGCGGATCAGGTTCGCGTGCTCGTCGATGACGACCTCGCGACTGGTGGTGGCGACGGTGTTGCGGCTGAACAGGCAGAGCGAGACCTGGGACCTGAGGTTCTGCCACGCCCGCTGCAGCCGCTGGTGGTGCGCGGCGCGGTAGAAGGCGTCGTGGAACTGCAGGTCGGCGTCGGTGACGGCCCGGCGGTCGTTGCCGGCCAGCGCGGTCTCGATCGGGTCGAGCGCCGCGGTGAGCGCCCGTAGATCGGAGTCGGTGGCGTTGCGGATCGCCTCGCGCCCGGCGAGGACCTCCAGTGCGAGCCGGAGGCTGAACACCTCCTCGACGTCCCGGCGGGACAGCAGCGGGATCCGGGCGCCCTTGTGGGGCTCCACCAGGACGAGGCCTTCGTGGGCCAGTGTGGCGAGTGCGTCGCGGACGGGCCCGCGGCTCACCTCGAGCCGCTCGGCCAGTTCGGTCTCGCCGAGGTGCTCGCCCGGCGCGAACTCGCCGCCGAGGATCGCCGCGCGCAGGACGGCGAGGACGTCGTCCTTGACGCGGACCCGGCGGGCGGCACGCAGCGTTGACACCTGTTCTCCGTTCATTGTTAACAATGGACCATAGAGCCGCGCGGGCCCCGGGTCAACGGGGCCCGCGCGGGCCCTGCGTCACCCCGGGTACGGGCGGTTGAACCGCGGCGGCTGGAACGGGACGTAGCGCGGGGCGGGGTCGGCGCCCAGCTCGCGGGCCCGGTCGTTCATCGCGGGCGGTGCGGTGGCGGGCCAGCGGCCGGTGTCGAGCCGCTCGACCATGACGCGCAGGGCGGCCTGCTCCTCGGCGTCGGAGAAGGCGCAGTGCCCGACGGACTGGACGTAGGTCTGGCGCAGCAGCGCGTTCTTCCCGGCGCGGCGCACGTTCTCGCCGTAGAACTGCTGCTGGGCCACCGTGGAGATCTGGTCACCGGTGTTGGAGACCGTGAGCACCGGGATGCGCAGGTCGCCGTCGAACACGATGCCTCGCGCGAACCGTTCGACGGCGGCCGGGTCGGCGGAGATCCGCGGCGCGGCGGCCAGCGCGTCGAGGTCGGTCCGCAGGTCGAGGCCGGCCTCCCGGTAGAGGGCGTCCACGGTGCGGCGCAGCGCGGGCTCGGCGGCGCGCAGCTGCGCGGCGTAGTCGACCCCGGTGTTCCACGACGGGTTGCCGCCCGACACCTGGGTGAGCTGGCGCCTGCTGCCCATGGCCTGCCCCATGTAAGGGAGGCTCCCGCCGGCGAGGGCGAGGTAGGCGCCCTCCTCCAGCGCCGCGGCGTCACGCTCGTCCGGTCGCGGGGTGGGCGAGCCGTCGGGGTTCGTGCCCCACGCCGGCACCTGCCCGATCGCGGCGGCGAGGGCGATCCGGGCGCGTCCCTCGGAGCTCTGCTGGGCCTGCCCCAGCGCGTCGAACCAGGCCTTCCGCGCTCCCTCGACGTCCGCCGGCACGTCCACCACCGGCAGCCCGGGGGCGACGAGCCGTTCGAGCACGAAGACCGTGTCGAGCTTCTGGTTCCACTGCGCCACCGACCCGCTGAGCCCGCCGCAGAACGGCACGGCCGCGTCGAACACGTCCGGGTGCAGCTGGGCGGCGCCCGCGGAGACGAACCCGCCCATCGAGCTGCCCGACGCGATCGCGTGCCGGGCCGGGCCGTAGGCCTCCTCGAAGCGCGCGAGCGCCTCGGCCTGGTTGTCCATGGCGTCGCGGATCCGCCAGCCGGTGACGGTGCGGGTGGTGCCTCCGCGGGCCACCCCGTCGGCGAGCAGGCGCTCGGTCAGGGCCTCGGACTCGCCGCCGTCGGCGTAGTCGAGTGCCACGACGACCGTGCCGTTCCACTGCGCGGGCACGGCGAAGGCGTACGGCGTGCCGTCGGCGAGCGTCCCGGAGATGCAGGTGGGCCGGGCGGCGGAGTCCGGCATGCAGGGTTCCCCTCCCGGGGCCGCGGGTGGGGAGGCCGCGGCCGTCCCGGCGCCCGCGAGGGTGGTCAGGGCGACGGCTGCGCCGAGCACGGCGCGGCGGATCCCGGTGTTGATCACAGCGTCGATCACAGCGGCAACCCCTTCGTCTCGACGGTCCACTCGGGCTCGGTGCACAGGCCGCAGTCCGGCCCGACGAACCGGGCGCCCGCCCGCTCGTCGCCGCGCAGCACGTAGTCGAACCAGTCGGCGGCGACCTGCCAGCCCGTGGTCGCCTGCTCGCCGGAGATCAGCCCGCTGTGCCCGACGGTCGCGTGGCCGGCAAGGGCCGCGGGCACGGTGAGCAGCGCGTGGTTGTCGATGCTGTTCTGGTACGCGACGTCGTCCGGGCCGCCGTTGACCAGCAGCGTCGGGCTGTGCAGCTGCGCGAGGCGGTCCCGGCCGTAGCCGCCGAAGGCCGGCTCGGGCAGGTAGCCGGTGTTGAACCCCGCGACGGCGCCGACGCGGGGGTCGGTGCCCGCGGCGAGCGCCTCCACGCCGCCGCAGGAGTGGCCGAGCACGCCGATGCGGTCGGGGGCCGCACGCCCGTCGAGCTGGCGCCGCGCCTCGCGCGAGGTCGTGGCCCAGTCGATCGCGGCGAGCAGCGCCTCCGGGTGGGCGGTGGTGGTCTCCGGGGTGCTCGGCACGGGGAAGGCGTCGGGTGCGCCGTTCGCGATCACGATGTAGCCCTGGGAGGCGAGGCCGGTGAGGAAGGTGATAGCCGAGAGGTTGCTCGCGGCGCAGGCCCCGTTGCCGTAGGCGATGACGGGCACCCCGCCCCGCGGCAGAACCCGCAGGTCGGCGGGCCGGTACACGGTGTGCCCGGGCAGGCCCTCGGCCGCCTCCCGGACGGTCGCCCGCACGTCGCGGGAGCCGGCGCCGCCGGCCGCGTGCGCGCCGCCGGGTGCGGAGAGCACGGCCAGCGCGACCGCAGCGGTGAGCACCACGATCCGGGTGCGTGTTCGGGGAGACACCATTGTTTCCTCTCGTGGATCAGCCGGCGATGGGGAGGTGCACGAGCGAGGGCCGGGCAGGGTCGGTGAGCACCTCGATCCGCGCGCCCTGCGCGTCGGGCAGCGGGCCGCTCTCGCGGTGGTCGGCGCCGGTGACGCTCACCTGGATGCGGTGGCCGGCACGCACGACGTAGGAGGTGGGGAGCAACCCGAAGCGCAGCCGCGCGACCTCGCCGGGAGCGAGCGGGGCGACGTCCTGCTCGTAGGCCCGGTGCCAGGGCACCCCCTCGGGCAGGGTGTACGGGGCCGGGTGCTCGGCGCGCAGCGACGCCCGCAGCCTGCCTTCGGTGATCACGCTGACGGTGCCGTCGGGCGCGACGTCCTCCAGGTACGCGAACACGTGCGCGTCCGGACGGTCGACGCGGACCTGCAGGTCGGCGACCGGGGAGCCGGTCAGCTCGGTGTCGGCGTCGAGGACCGGCCCGGTCCAGGACGTCCCCGCGTCCGGCACGTGGCAGGGCTGGGCGAACGGTCCCGAGCCGGAGTCCGGGCAGGTCACGTCGGCGCCGACGGTGAACGTGCGCGCGCCCGGCGCGTCCGAGCCGAGCACGCCGTCCCCGCCGAGCGGCGTGGGGGCGGCGCTCACCCCGGCCGGGGGCCAGGTGTCCGCGGTGCGCCACTGCAGGCCGGTCGCGTCCGGCACGGCGGAGTCCGGGGTGGCGTAGTGGATGCGCGGCTCGGCGTCGAGCCCGGTGTCGATGCCCTTCAGGTGCTGGTCGAAGAACCGGTGGGCTTCCTCGGCGAGCGCGAAGCCGGCGTTCTCGCAGTGCTCCCACGGGCCGATGACCAGCCGCGAACCCGGGACGGTGAGCAGGGTGGCCACGCCCTGCCCGCGCAGTTCGTCACGCCAGCCGCCGACGACGTAGACCGGCACCCCGGACGCGCGGATCTGGTCGGGGTAGGAACCGACGCTGCCCTCGGACCAGAACCGCGACTGCACCAGCGGGGAGAGGCTGTCGCGGTAGGGCATACCGCGCCACATCTCGGCGAGCGGCGGCGAGGCCTGGTGCTCGAGCGCGGCCTGGTGCAGCAGCGCCTTGTCCTCGTCGCCCTGCACGGGCGTGTTCTCCATGTCCTGCTCGACCGTCCGGGCCGGGCCCACGCCCCACTGCGCCGGGATGCCGCCGACGCGCCACGCGTCGTACTTGTCCCACGAGAAGCAGCCGGCGAAGGCGGCCGCGAGGTGCGGCGGGCGGACGGTGAGCGCGTGCATCGCCGCGTCCCCGGTGTTGGAGCAGCCGTAGATGCCGACCTTCCCCGTCGACCACGGCTGCGTGGCGAGCCACTCGGTGACCTCGTAGGCGTCGTGGGCCTCGATGCGGTCGTTGTAGCCGCGGCGCAGGCCGAAGGACTGGCCGTTGCCGCGCCGCGCGACCTGCGCCACGACGTACCCGTGCTCGGCGAGCGCGGGCATGGCGGAGAAGCCGCCCTCGCGCGGGCCGGTGCCGTTCTCGGCCTCGCTGTCGATCGTGAGGCTGTGGTGCCACAGCACCGGGAACGGGCCCGGCGCCGGCTGCCCGTCGACCGCGGGCCGGTCCAGCCGCACCGCGAGCCGGGTGCCGTCGCGCATCGGCAGGTAGAGGCTCTCCGTGACGTGCTCGGTGAACTCCGGCGGGGGCCGGTAGTCGCCGAACGAGGCCGCGGACGCCTCGGGGCGCGCGGGTTCGTCCTGCGGGACGGCCAGCATCGTGGCCGTCACGGCCACGGCCGCGAGTGCCGCGGCGGCGGCCCCGACGTGGAGCGGTCGGACCATCGGATCCTCCGTGCAACGGTCGTTGGTGCAGGGGTGGGAGGGGAGCGTCAGCGGGTGCCGAGCGCGGACTCGCGGGTGAGCAGCACGGCGAGGAGTGCGAGCGCGGCGATCGGCACGCAGGCGAGGAAGACGGTGCGCAGGCCTGCGGTGTAGGAGGTGCGCACGGCATCGGCGAGGGGCGCGGGTAGCGCCGCGATCTCGGCGGGTGTGCCGAGCAGGCGGCGCAGCGCGCCGGCGTCGGCGGGCAGGCCGGCGGACGCGAGCGCCGCGGGCAGGTCGGACCGGAGCCGGGCGGCGATGAGGGCGCCGAACGCGGCCACGCCGAGGGCGCCGCCCAGCATGCGGGTGGAGGTGGCGGCCGAGCCGGCCACGCCGACGTCCTGCGCGTCGACGGAATCCTGCGCGATGAGCACGAGGACCTGCTGGGTCATACCGGTCCCGCTGCCGAGCACGGCCATCGCGGTGGCCAGCAGCAGCGGCGGGGTGGCCGGGTCCAGCCCGGCGAACAGCGCGGAGCCCGCCACGAGCAGCGCGCAGCCCGTCGCCGGGAAGACCTTCCAGCGCCCGGTGCGCACGATCGCGCGCCCGGTGAGGGCGGTCGTCACGATCATCGCGCCGACCAGCGGGAGCATGAGCAGCCCGGCGGCGGTGGGCCCGTGGCCGCGCACCACCTGCAGGTACTGGGGCAGGTAGATCACGGCGCCGAACATGACCGTGCCCATCAGCACGCTCGTGGCGCAGGCGAGGGCGAACGTGCGCACGCGCAGCAGGCGCGGGGGCAGCACCGGGTCGGCGGCCCCTCGGGCGCGGACGACCGCGGCCACGGCCAGCACGACGATCCCGGCGCCGAGGCCCAGGGTCCCCGCGCTCGCCCACGGCCAGGCCACGCCGCCCGCCGACAGCAGCAGCACCAGGCCGGCGACGGTCGCGGCGATCAGCACGGCGCCGAGGTGGTCGGCGGGCAGCGCCGGGCGCTCGGGCCGCCGGTGCGGGGCCCGCCGGACGAGCACGGCGGCCGCGGCGGCGACGGGCACGACGGCGAGGAAACACCAGCGCCAGCCCAGCCCGGGGGCTGCGACGAGCACGCCGCCGAAGAGCGGGCCCCCGACCGACGCCACCCCGAACGCGGCGCCGAACCAGGCCGTGTAGCGGCCCCGTTCACGCGCGGGCACGAGCACCGCGACGAGGGCGTTGACCAGCGCGAGGATGCCGCCCGCCCCGACGCCTTGCACCGCGCGTCCGGCGATGAGCCAGGCCATCCCGGGCGCGGTGCCGGCGACGAGCGACCCGGCGACGAACACCGCGATCGCCGCGAGGAGCAGCGGCCGCGGGCCGCGCCGGTCGGCCGCCTTGCCCCACACCGGGGTCGCGGCGGTCATCGTGAGCAGGGTGGCGCTGGCCACCCACGCCACCTGGTCCTGCCCGCCGAGGTCGCCCGCGATCGTCGGCAGCGCGATCCCGATGATCGTGTTGGTCACCGACGCGGTGAACAGCGCGCCGAGCGCGCCGACGAGGACGGAGGGCCGGATCGCGGTCTGCGCCGGCCCGCCGCGCGGTTCAGTCACGGGCGCCCGCCGCGCCGGGCAGGACCACGTCGTCGAGCCACTCCCGCACCTGCCGGTCCAGCGTGTCCGGCTCGGTGGTGCGCGCGTCGACGTTGTCGGCGTGCAGTTCGAGCACGGGGAAACCGGCCGCTTCGAGGCCGCGGGTGGTGAACCAGCTGCCCCGCGGGTCGTCGGACACGAGGTGCACGACGCCGTCCACACCGTGGTGGCGGGCCTCCTTCACGTACCACTCGACCGACCACGGCGGGGTGTAGAGCTGGTCGGAGAATGTGGCGAACCGCGCCGCGAGGGCGCGCAGCGGGTCGTCGCCGTAGCGCAGGTAACCGTCGGCGGCGATCGCGAGGTACATGGACCAGACGAACACCGCGCCGTGGCTGTCCTGGAAGCGCCGGTAGAAGTCCAGGTCGAACCACAGCCCGCGGCCCACCCACATCAGGCGGGCGCGCTCGTCGACGCCCACCCCGGTGCCGGCCTCGACGCGCTGCGCCACCTCGTCGTGGAACGCCTTGGCGGCCTCGACGCCCCACGCGGTGCCGCGGTGCCACTGCGGCACCATCACGCTCGGGATGCCGTCGGTGACCTCCAGCGGGCACGGCCGCGCCGCCGCGATCAGGTCGCGGGTGCGCCGATTCCACTCCTCCTGCTCGTTGACCAGCGCCATGACCTCGCGGAACCGGGTCTCGGAGAACACGAGCCCGGTGGTGGTCTCCAAGAACCGGATGAGCCCTTCCAGCTCCCCGACGAGCAGGTCGAGACGGTCGGAGCCGATGGCTTCCTCCCAGCGGTGCGGCATGAGCTCCCACCACTGCGCGGGCACGGCGTTCTCGGCGGCGCTCTCCAGCGCGTAGAACGTGGTGCCCGGCTGCTCGTCCCAGACGTCGAAGACCTTGCGGGAGGCGTCGCCGGTGGTCTCGCCGAGCACGATCGTCGGCTGGGGGAGCCCGCCCCACGGCGCCGTCTCCGGGTCGGGGTCGAGCACGCCGGCGAGCGGAAGCGCGTTGTACTGCTCGCTGTCGTCGGGGTAGCCGTGTGCGCGGACCCGGCGCAGGTGGTCCTGGCCCAGCCGCTTCGCGGTGATGATCGAGGCCCACCACTGGTTCACGACGTACGGGATGCCCATCGCCCGGAAGATCTCCTGCGGGGCGTCGGCGTTCACGAGCGCGAGCGGGGCCCCCGCTTCGACCTGCGCGCGCAGGTCCTCGAACCACTGCCGCTGGTGGCGGGTGGCGCGGCGAGCGCTCTCGAGGCGGGTCACGCCGCCACCCCCGGCGCGCGCAGCGCGGCGAGCGCGTCGAGGTCGACGCGGCCGTAGGGCTGGCGGTCGACGAGCGCGGCCGGCAGGCCGGTGGCGGCCCGCTGGGCGGGGAAGTCCCAGCGTGGGGCGTCGTCGTGGACGCGGACGTAGGACACGAGCGCCTCGGCGCCGCACGCGGTGGCGGCGGCCGCGGTGTGCGCGGCCCGCTGCCGGATGGACGCCGCGGCGGCGGCCGGCCCGCCCAGCTGGTACCGCTCGGCGAGCGCGAGCTCGAGCAGCGCCGGGTCGGCGGGCGGGTCGACGAGGCGGTGGTGCAGCAGGTCGCCCCAGTCGTGGTCCTCGCCGACGACGAGCAGCCCGGCCTCCTCCAGCGCCGCGTAGACGCCGGGGTGGTCGTGGCTGCTGCCGGTGAGGAACACGCGCGTCCCGCCCGCCTCGGGCAGCCGGTCGGCCTCGGCGAGCAGCGACTCGAGCAGCGCGGCCGCGCGGTCCGGCGGCAGCGCGGTGGTGGCGGCGACCACGGCGAGTGCCTGGGTGCCGGTGAGCCGGGCGGGCCGGCGGCGCCGCAGGTCCGCGACGCGGCCGAGCAGCGCGCGCACCCGGTCGTGCGCGGCCGTGGCCGCCGCGAGGTCGGCGTCGGTGACGGTGCGGCCGCTCCAGCGCTCGACCTGCGCGCGCAGCTGCCGGATCTTCGCCAGCACGTAGCGCGTGGTGGTGCGGTGGGGCAGGTGCAGCACGTCGACCAGCTGCACCGGGGGCAGCCCGATCCCCGGCTCGATGCGGTGCAGCTCGCGCACGGCGTAGAACAGCCGCAGCGAGGCCTCGCAGTCGTGCGAGACCACCAGGGCGTCCAGCGGTCCGTAGGCGCCGTCGAGCAGCCGGGTGAGCACGGAGCGGGCCACCGGGTCGAGGCCCCGTCCCAGGTAGCGGTCGCCCGCCTCGGAGGGGGCGCCGGGGTCGCCGGTGAGCCGGACGGGCAGGAAGCCCGCGGCGGTGAGCA
The DNA here is from genome assembly GCF_042657305.1 of Pseudonocardia zijingensis. Classification (NCBI taxonomy): domain Bacteria; kingdom Bacillati; phylum Actinomycetota; class Actinomycetes; order Pseudonocardiales; family Pseudonocardiaceae; genus Pseudonocardia; species Pseudonocardia zijingensis. Next base: position 61,908 of record NZ_JBHSKO010000017.1, read on the forward strand.
CCTCCACCGGCACGTCGGCGCCGACGTATCCGGCCACCGGGCGCCCGGCGGCCGACCACTCCCGGGCCTCGGCCGTGCGGTCGGCGGCGAGCGCCGTGAGCTCGGCAAGCGCTGCCGTGTCGAGCGCTGCCATCAGATGACGGCCTGCTCGGCCAGCTCGGCCAGCGCCTCTGGGCTGTAGCCGAGCAGCTCCCGGTAGACGTGGTCGTTGTGCTCCCCGAGGCCGGGGGCCGGGCGGTCCAGCGTGGCGTGCGCGGCCGAGAACCGGATCGGCACGCCGGTGGCCACGATGTCGGTGATCGCGCCGAGCCGCGGGTGGACCAGCGGCACGACCTCCTCGCGCTCCTGCACGAGCGGGTCGCGGAACGCCTCGGCCGCCTCCCGGACCGGCGCGGCCGGCACGCCCTCGGCGGTGAACGCGGCCACGACCTGCTCGACCGTGCGCTCCCGGCACCACTCCCCGATGAGGCCGTGCAGCTCGTCGGCGTGGCGCACGCGGGCGTCGCGGTGGCGGAAGCGGTCGTCGTCGGCCAGCTCGGGGCGGCCCATCGCGCGGAACACGCCCCCGGCGAACGCGTCGGTCGGGGCGCAGAGGGCGACGTGCCCGTCGGCCGCCTCGAGGATCCCGAACGGGGCCAGCCGCGGCACCATCGAGCCGGTGCGCTGGGGGAACCCGACAGCCTCCAGCGCGTCGAACGGCTCGCAGGCCATGAGCGAGGTGAGCGCGCCGAGCATCGAGACGTCGACGTGCTGGCCCTCGCCGGTCTGCTCGGCCTGCAGCAGCGCGGACACCGTGCCGATCACCGCGAACAGCGGGGCGAGCAGGTCGCCGATCGGCAGGCCGAACCGCACCGGGCCCTCGCCGGGCTCGCCCGCGGTCATCATCACCCCGGACAGCGCCTGCACGATGGAGTCCATCGCCTTGCCCGAGCCCGGCCCGCCCTGGGCGCCGAACCCGCTGATCGAGGTGTAGACGATCCGCGGGTTGATCTCGCGCACCGCGGCGTAGTCGATGCCGAGGCGCTGCGTGACGCCGGGGGAGTAGTTCTCGACCACGACGTCGGCGTCGCGGACGAGGTCGGCGAACACCGCCCGGGCCCGCGGTTCCTTGAGGTTGAGCGTCACGCTCATCTTGCCGCGCCCGCGCACCAGCATCGACAGGCTCATGTCGTCGTCGTGGGTGCGGTCGAGCCGCAGCCCGCCCGGCCCGTAGTAGGGGGAGTTCGTGCGCGCCACGTCCCCGCCCTCGGGCTTCTCCACCTTGATGACCGTGGCGCCCAGACCGGCGAGCAGGAGGGTGGCGTAGGGGCCGGCCAGCGCGGTGGTCAGGTCGATCACGGTGCGGCCGGCGAGGGGCTGGTCGGTCATGCGAACTCCTTCGTGGGGCCGGCCCCGGTGATGAGGACCTCGGCGCCGCGTCGGACGAACTCGCCGTTCAGCCCGGCGGTGCGGGTGATCTGCTCGACGTAGTCCGCGACGCGCGCGTTCTCCGGGCCCTCGGGCAGCGGGACGGGCCGGCCCGCGTCGTCGATCCAGCAGGGTGCGAAACCGGCCTCGACGAGGCCGTCCGCGTCGAACCGGCAGATCGCGACGACGGTGTTGCGGCTCTCCGGGTGGAACGGGTAGTAGGGCATGGCGGGGTCGGGGGCGAAGCCGTAGAGCTCCTTGCGGCGCTGCGCCCACGCCGCGCGTTCCGGGCTGTCGGCGCCCTCGCCCGGGGTGAGGGCGCGGGTGACGGTGGCGAAGTTGCCCAGGCCGTGGAAGATCGGGCGTCCCCGGTGCACCTCGATGCCGCGCATGATGTGCGCGTGGTGGCCGAAGACGGCGTCGGCACCCGCGTCGATCGCCGCACGCGCCACCGGCTTCTCGTACATGGCGACGGCGGCGGGCGTGTGGCCCACGCCCTTGTGCAGCGACACGAGCACGACGTCGGTGCGGGCGCGCAGCTCCTCGATGTCGGCAGCCATCGCGTCGAGCGAGTCCGGGTCGGCGAACGTGTAGATCTTGGGCGGGCTGCCGGGGGCGGCGACGTCGAGCTCGTAGTGGCTCAGCACGTGCACGTAGGCGCAGCCCGGCTTGCGGGAGGTGGCCCACGACTCGCGTGGGCCCACGCAGTTGTAGGACAGCACGCCGATCCGCAGCCCCCCGCGCTCGACCACGGCGGGCGTGCGCGCCTGCGTGAGGTCGGCCCCCGCGCCGGCGGTCGCGAGCCCGGCCGCCTGCGAGTGCGCCACCGTGTCGAGGACGCCGACGGGGCCGAGGTCGGCGATGTGGTTGCCGGCCAGCGTGACGACGTCGAAGCCGGCCTCGGCGATCGCGGGGAGCGCCGCGGGGTCGGCGGGGGGCGCGGGGACGTCGGTGCTGGCCTCCGTGGTCGCCGTGGTGTGCGGGACCTCGACGTGCCCGATCGCCACGTCCGCGGCGCGCAGCAGCGGGGCGGCCGGCGCGAGGAAGCCGGCCGGGTCCGGCTCGTCGAGGATCAGGTCCCCCACCGAGGCGATGGTGATCATGGTTCGTTCCTCCCGGAGGCGGTGTGGCGGGACAGGAAGGCGCGCAACCGCGGGCTGCGGGGGTTGCCGAAGAACTCCTCCGGTGGGCCGGTCTCGACGACCCGGCCGGCGTCCATGAACACGCAGCGGTCGGCGACCTCGCGGGCGAACGCCATCTCGTGGGTGACCACGACCATCGTCAGGCCGTCGGCGGCGAGGCCGCGCAGCACGGCGAGGACCTCGTCCACGAGCTCGGGGTCCAGGGCGCTCGTCGGCTCGTCGAAGAGCATGACGCGCGGGCGGGTGGCGAGCGCGCGGGCGATCGCGACGCGCTGCTGCTGCCCGCCGGAGAGCTGGCGCGGGTAGTGGTGGGCCCGGTCGCGCAGCCCGACGCGGTCGAGCAGCTGGATGGCCTCGGCCTCGGCCTCCGCGCGGCCGCGCCCGTGCACCCGCACCGGGGCCTCGGTGACGTTGCGCAGAGCGGTGAAGTGCGGGAAGAGGTGGAACTGCTGGAAGACCATGCCGATGCGGCGCCGCTGGGCGGCCGCGGCGCGCTCGGTGAGCGGGCGCAGCCGGCCGCGGTGGTGCTCGTGGCCGAGCAGCTGGCCGTCGAGGTACATGGCGCCCGCGTCGATGCTCTCGAGCTGGTGCACGCACCGCACGAGCGTGGACTTGCCCGACCCGGACGGGCCGACGACCACGACGACCTCGCCCTCGGCGACGTCGAGGCTCACGCCGTCGAGCGCCGCGTGGCCGCCGAAGACCTTGCGGATCTCGTGCAGCCGCACGACCGGCACGGAGTCGGTGGTGGCGCCCTCCGGGGCGCGGGTGGCCAGCACGTCGCCGGTCATCGGGCGGCCTCCTCGCCGGTCGTCGCCTGCGCGGGGGCCACGTGCCGTTCGTGGCCGCGGGCGAAGCGCCGCTCCAGCCGCCGCTGCCCGGCGGTGAGGAGGGTGACGAGCACCAGGTACCAGACGCAGGCGACCAGCAGCAGCGGCACGATCTGGTAGGTGCGGTTGTAGATCACCTGCACGGCGTGCAGCAGGTCGGACATGGCGATGACGCTCACGAGCGCGGTGCCCTTGAGGACGCTGATGAACTGGCTGCCGCTCGGCGGGATGATCGTGCGCATCGCCTGGGGCAGGACGATGCGGAAGAACGTCTGCACGGGCGTGAAGCCCATCGCCCGTGCCGCCTCGCGCTGGCCGAGGTCCACACCGAGCACCCCGGCCCGGATGATCTCGGCCATGTAGGCCGACTCCACCAGCGAGAGCCCGACGACGGCCGCGGTGAACGGCGTGATCACGTCGTTGGCGTCCCACGAGGTCAGCGACGGGCCGAACGGGATGCCGATGGAGATGCGGGGCAGCAGGTAGGCGAGGTTGAACCAGAAGATGAGCTGGACGAGCGGGGGGATCCCGCGGAACACCCCGAGGTAGAGGGTGGCCGCCCAGCGCAGCGGCGCGAAGTCCGACAGCTGGGCCGCCGCGACGAGCCCGCCCGCCACCGAGCCGATCACGATCGCGAGCACGGCGAGCAGGACCGTGGTGCCGACGCCGGCCAGGACGCTCGGGTCGAACAGGTACTGCGCGACGACGTCCCACTCGAACCGCCGGTTGCCCACGAGGAACACCAGCAGCTGGGCGGCCACCACCGCGAGGACGGCGCCGATGACCCACCGCCACGGTTGGAACCGGCGGCCCGAGCCCGCGACGTCGTCGAGCTCGGCCGGTGCCGGTGTCGCCGGCGCTGTGGTCGCGGGCGTCACCGCGCCCCCTCGGCCGTGCCGGCGTTGAACACCGGCTCGGGGACCGTGACGTCGGTCAGGTCCCACCGCTGCATGATCTCGGTGTAGGTGCCGTCGGCGAACAGCTCGCGGAACGCGTCGAGGATCACCGGTCCGAGCTCGCCGTCCTTGGGCACGAACAGTGCGAGGTTGTCGGTGGTGGCGCCCTGTTCCTCGGTCTGCGTGACGTAGGTGAACTTGTCCGGCTGCTGCGTGGTGACGTCGATGGCCGCTGCCTGCGTCATGCCCGCCGCGTCGACGCGGCCGGACTCGGCGGCCAGCAGGGTCTCGTTGGTGTCGGCCAGCGCGATCGGCTCGGCGGCCGGCCTGCCGATCGTGGCGCAGTACTCCGACAGCTTGCGCAACTGCTCCTCGGTGATGCTCCCGGTGGTCACCGCGACCCGCTTCCCGCAGAGGTCTTCGGGCGCCCCGATCGCGGCGGTCGAACTCCTGGGCACGATGTAGGAGGAGCGCGTGGTCATCCACGTGACCGTGTCGAACTGCTGCTCGCGCTCGGCCGTGGCCTTGACCGGGCCGTTGAAGGCGTCGTAGCGCCCGGCGAGCATCCCCTGCAGGGCGGCGGGCAGCCCGTCGACCACCGTCGTCTCGGTCCGGACCCCGAGCACCCGGCCGAGGGCGTCCTGGAAGTCCTTGTCGATCCCGGTGACCGTGCCGTCCGAGTTGACGGTGCGGTAGGGCGGGTGCGAGTCGCCCGCGAAGCGGATGACCCCCGCCTCCCGGATCTCCTCGGGGAGCGCGGCGTACAGCTCGGGGACGGCTCCCTCGGGCGGTTCGGAGCTCGGTGCCGAGGCCGGTTCACCGCCACACGCTGCGAGAGCGAGCAGCGGGGCGAGCGCAGCGGCGGCGAGACCGCGCCGCAGGCGGCGGGTGGCGCGGACGGGGTGGCGCATTGCGGTTCTCCCTGCATTGGGTCTGACCGGGCCGGCGCAGATCAACTGTCGCGAGCGGAGACGAGCGTCGGCTAAAGTGTCGCCAATGTCAACCGCCTCCTGCGGCGCCGCCGGTGCCGCCCGCTGCCCGGGAGCCCGTACGCTGGAACGCCGACCCGGGCCCCGGGTGGACGGACGACAGGGGTGACGACGATCGACTTCCCGCGCGCCCAGAGCGGCGCGGAGCCCCAGCTCCTGCTCACCTCGCTGCTCGGCGACTTCTGGTACTGGCGCGACGAGCACATCCCGTCCAGCGCGCTGGTCCGCCTGCTCGAGGAGTTCGGCATCACCGCCGACGGCGCCCGGGCCGCGATGCGGCGGCTGGCGGCGCGCGGCCTGCTGACCGTCGCCCGCAGCGGCCGCACCACCGCGTACGGCATCCCGCCGCGCACGTCGGAGGTCATCGTCGAGCGGACCCACCGCATGCTGACGTTCGGGGCGGCGGCGCCGGAGTGGGACGGCCACTGGACGGTGGTCGCGTTCTCCGTGCCCGAGCAGGACCGTGAGGTGCGGGCGGCGCTGCGCGTGCGGCTGCGGCTGCTGCGCTTCGCCGCGCTCTACGACGGGGTCTGGGTCTCCCCGCACGACACCGGCGCCGACGCCCGCGCGGTGCTCGACGAGCTCGGCGTCGGCACGGCCACCGTGCTGCGGTGCACCGAGGTGCCGGGCGGGTCGGAGGCGGGCAGCCCGCGGGCGGCGTTCGACCTGGAGCCGCTGGGCAAGGAGTACCGCGCCTTCGCCGAGCAGTACGAGCCGGTGCTGGCGGAGGTCGAGTCGGGGCGCATCGGCCCGGCCGACGCGCTGCGCCTGCGCACCCGGCTGCGCGTCGACTGGCGGCGCTTCCCCGAGACCGACCCGGACATGCCGGCCGAGCTGCTGCCGCCCGACTGGCCGCGCCGGCGTGCGCAGCAGGTCTTCGTGCAGATCTACGACCGGCTCGGGCCGCTCGCGGAGCTGCGGTTCCGCGAGGTCCTCGCCCGCACCCACCCGGAGCTGGCCGCGCTGGCCCGCCACCACGACTCGGCGACGGTGGCCGCGCTGTACGCGGAGCTCGGCGAGCGCAGGCCGCGTGGCGACACGCCGTTCGAGCGCGCCGCCGAGGCGCGCAGGCTGGCCGAGGCGGAGCCGCCGGCGCCCGCCCGGCGCCGGTCCTCCCGGCGGTCGCCGGGCTGATCGGGGGTTCGGCTGCCGCCTGCCGGGTATCGCGATGACCACGAGTGACCGTGGGACGGAGACGATCAGTGGGGCAGGACCAGTTCACCCAGCAGGACCCGACCGAGCAGCACGCCGCGCCGGGCAGCGGCGACCGCACCGTCGAGCACCCGGGCCGCGCGGGCGAGCTCGACGTGCAGCCGGACCACGGCGAGGAGAGCTACCGGGGCACCGGGCGGCTCGAGGGCAGGAAGACCGTGATCACGGGTGGCGACTCGGGGATCGGCCGTGCCGTGGCCATCGCGTTCGCCCGCGAGGGCGCCGACGTGCTCCTGTCCTACCTGGAGGCCGAGGAGGAGGACGCGCGCGAGACCGCGCGCCTCGTCGAGGAGGCCGGCCGCCGGGCCGTGACGGTGCCCGGTGACCTGCAGGACGAGGCGCAGTGCCGGGCCGTGGTCGACCGGGCGGTGCGGGAGTTCGGGCAGATCGACGTGCTGGTGAGCAACGCGGCGTACCAGATGTCGCAGGACGAGGGCATCCACGCGATCACCAGCGAGCAGTTCGACCGCGTGATGAAGACCAACGTCTACGCGATGTTCTGGCTCTGCAAGGCGGCCATCCCGCACATGCCGGAGGGCTCGACGATCATCACGACGTCCTCGGTGCAGGCGTTCAACCCGTCGCCGCACCTGCTCGACTACGCCACCTCCAAGGCCGCGATCGTCAACTTCACGAAGGGCCTGGGCAGCAACCTCACCGACAATGGCATCCGGGTCAACTCCGTGGCGCCCGGTCCCGTGTGGACGCCGCTGATCCCGGCGACCATGCCCGAGGAGAAGCTGGAGTCGTTCGGGAAGCAGTCGCCGCTGGGGCGGGCGGCCCAGCCCGCCGAGCTCGCGCCGATCTACGTCTTCCTCGCGTCGCAGGAGTCCAGCTACATCACCTCGGAGGTCGTCGGCGTCACCGGCGGCTCGCCGATCACCTGACCCGTCGCGCCGCCGCGCGGGGATCCGTAGTGTCGTGTGGTGCGGACAGCGGCGGGAAGGTGAAGGTTGGGCAAGGTCGAAGGCCGCCGGTGGAGCGGGGTCACGATGTCCGACGTCGCTCGGCGCGCCGGTGTGTCGCCCATGACCGTGTCCAACGTGATCAACGGCCGGGCGCAGCGGGTGAGCGAGCAGACCCGGCTGCGGGTGCTCGCCACGATCGACGAGCTCGGCTACCAGGTCAACATGACCGCCCGGAACCTGCGGATGGGCCGCACCGGTGCGGTCGGGCTCGCCGTGCCGGCCTTCGCGCCCGGCTACTACGCCCAGCTCGCCCAGCGGCTGGCCGACCGCTTCGACGCCCACGGGCTGCGGCTCGTGGTGGAGCGCACCGGGGCGAGCCGCGCCGCGGAGCTCGACGCGCTGGCCGCGCCCCGGTTGAGCAGCTACGACGGGTTCGTGCTCAGCGTCGTCGCGGGTGACGCGGCGGACCTGGAGAAGCTGAGCATCGACACGCCGGTGGTGCTCATCGGGGAGCGCGCCGTGCCCGCCCGGTTCGACCACGTGCTCATGGACAACGTCGGCGGCGCGCGGATGGCCACGGAGTTCCTGCTCCGCTCCGGCGCGCGCCGGATCGCGCTGCTCGGCGGCGCCGCCGGTGGCGCGGAGTCGATGCATGAGCTGCGGACGCAGGGCTACCAGGCCGCGCACGAGGCCGCGGGCGTCCCGGTGCGGGACGAGCTGGTCGTCGGCTGCGACTTCGGCGTCGAGGACGGCTACACCGCCACGCACGAGCTCGTCGTCCGCGGGATCGCCTTCGACGCGGTGTTCGCCCTCACCGACTCGGGCGCGATCGGGGCGCTGCGCGCGCTGGCCGAGACCGGGCGGAAGGTCCCGGACGACGTCCAGGTAGTTGGGTTCGACGACCTGGACGACGGCCGGTTCGTCGTGCCGGCGCTCACCACCGTCGAGCCCGGCAACGCGGAGATGGCCGACGCGATCTGCTCGTTGCTGGTGGAGCGGATCGCGTCGCGCCCCGACCAGGCCCCGGCCCGGGTCGTGATGCCCGAGCCGCGGCTCGTGGAACGGGAGACCACCCGCAGGCCGTGACCGGGTCGGGGGGCGCGGCTCAGGCCAGGTCGAGCTCCACGGTGGCGAACGAGTGCGGCGGGAGCACCGCCGTGAGCTCCGCGGCCCCGAACTTCCCCGCACCGAGGTCCACGGCGAACTCGGCGGGCGCAACGGCCTGCGGGTCGGCGACGGTGTTGTGGCTGGTCGCCGCGTCGGCCGTGAGGATCCGGCCGCGCGCCCCGGTGACCTCGTGGCCGCGCAGGTCCAGCCGCACGGTGGTGGCGGCGTCGAGCGCCAGGTTGCTGAGCGAGACGAGCGCCCGGCCGTCCTTCGTGCTCGCGGAGATCGAGAGCGGCTCCAGGTGGTCGTCGCCGACCGCCACGCGCTCGGGCCGTTCGAGCAGGTGGACGGGCAGGGTGGCGGCGTCCTGGTGCCCCTTGTTCATCTCGAAGACGTGGTAGGTCGGCGTGAGCACGAGCCCGTCGCCGTCCTCCTCGGTGAGGATCATCGCCTGCAGCACGTTGACGGTCTGGGCGATGTTCGCCATCCGCAGGCGGGCGGCGTGCTTGTGGAAGACGTCGAAGTGCAGGCTCGCCACCAGCGCGTCGCGCAGCGTGTTCTGCTGGTTCAGGAAGCGGGGGTTGGTGCCGGGCTCGGGCTCCCACCAGGTGCCCCACTCGTCGCAGACGAGCCCGACCCGCCGCTGCGGGTCGTAGGCGTCCATCACGGCGCTGTGCGCGGCGATCACGCGGTCGATGTCGGCCGCCTTCACCATCGTCCGGTAGTACTGCTCGTCGGTGAAGTCGGTGGCCGAGCCCTTGCCGAGCCCGTCGCCCGCGAACGAGTAGTAGTGGAACGAGATCGCCTGGAACGTGCCGCGGGGCCGGTTCGTGCAGCCCAGGCAGCTCACCGCCTTCATCAGCGCCTCGGTCCAGGCGAGGTCGTCGTCGGAGGCGCCCGCCGCGATCCGGTACAGCTGGTTGCCGCCGTGGTCGTGCAGGAACGTGGCGTAGCGGCTCGCGAGGTCGGCGTAGGTGTCGGGGCGCATGTTGCCGCCGCAGCCCCACGCCTCGTTCCCGATCCCCCAGAACGGCACCTTCCAGGGCTCCTCGCGGCCGTTGGCGCGGCGCAGCCGCACCATCGGCGAGTCGCCGTCGCGGGTGAGGTACTCGACCCACTCGCTCATCTCCCGGACCGTGCCGGACCCCACGTTGCCGTTGACGTAGGGGTCGGCGCCGAGGAGCTCGCACAGCGCCATGAACTCGTGCGTGCCGAAGTGGTTGTTCTCCTCGACGTCGCCCCACAGCGTGTTGACCATCCCGGGCCGCTCGTCCTTCGGCCCCACCCCGTCGCGCCAGTGGTAGGCGTCGGCGAAGCAGCCGCCCGGCCAGCGCAGGTTGGGCACGTCGAGCGCGCGCAGGGCCTCGACGACGTCGAGCCGGAGGCCGCCCTCGTTCGGGATGGGTGAGTCCTCGCCCACCCAGAAGCCGCCGTAGATGCAGCGGCCGAGGTGCTCGGCGAAGTGGCCGTAGAGGTGCTTGCTGATCGTCGCGCCCCGGACGTCGAGGTCGACGACGGCGCGCGCGGTGCTGGAGGGCATGGGCATCCTTCTCGGCGAAAGTTTCGGTCAGGGGGTGTCGAAACCCAGGGCTTTCCTCGGGAGGTTTCACGTTATACCGTGACCGCCGCCACGCGGAGCGCCCTTTGCGGCACCGTCGTGGTTCGAAACTTTCGAAGGGAGCACATCGCCGTGAAACTCCGCACCAGTCCACCGTTCGTGCTGCTCGCCGCGGTCGTGCTCGTCGTGGTGACCGCCTGCTCGCCGGGTTCGGCGTCCGGTGGTGGCGGCGGAGACCCGAAGGCCTTCGAGTTCTGGTCGATGTCCGGCATCGACCAGCAACGGTCCGTCGACCAGTACGTCGAGAAGCACCCCGACATCAAGGTGGGCCTCACCGAGGTCGGCAGCTCCCAGGAGACCGCGCAGGCGCTGACGACCGCGCTCGCCGGCGGGAAGGTACCCGACCTCGTCCTGATCCAGGGCGACGAGCTGCCCAAGTTCCTCGAACAGCCGCAGAACTTCCACGACCTGCGCGAGTTCGGCGCCGACGAGATCAAGGGCGACTACCTGGACTGGGTCATGGCGCAGGCCACCGCCGAGGGCGGCGAGATCATCGGGATCCCCACCGACGTCGGCGGCCTGGCGGTCGCCTACCGCACCGACCTGTTCGCCGCGGCCGGGTTGCCGACCGACCGGGACGAGGTGTCGGCGCTGTGGCCCACGTGGGACGACTTCATCGCGACCGGGCAGCGCTACGTCGCCGCCACCGGGAAGCCGTTCGTCGACAACGTGCCCACCAGCGTCTTCTACCAGGCCGTGAACCAGGTGTCGCAGAAGTACTACGACGACGCGGGCAACCCGATCTACGCCGACAACCCGGAGGTCAAGGAGGCCTTCGACATCGCGCTCCGCGCGATCGACGCGGGGATCTCGGCCAAATTCTCCTACGCGTCGGAGGGCTGGAACGCCGCCCTGCCCCGGGGTGACTACGCCGTCGTCTCGGCACCGTCGTGGATGCTGAACAGCTTCACGCGGATCGCGCCCGACACCGCGGGCAAGTGGGACATCGCCACGATCCCGGGCGGAGCGGGCAACTGGGGCGGCAGCTACCTCGCGATCCCGGCCCGGGCCGCGAACCCGGAGGCCGCGTGGAACTACATCAAGGAGATGCAGGCGCCGGAGCGGCAGCTGTCGCACTTCCTCGACGTCGGCACGCTGCCGACCACGCCGGCGGTCTACGACGACCCGCGGCTCGTCGAGGCGACCGAGCCGTTCTTCTCCGACGCGCCCATCGGGAAGATCTACACCCAGGCGGTGCTCGGGCTGCAGCCGTTCCACATGGGCCCGGACACGGGGACGATCGGCTCCGAGTTCCTCAACGCGCTCGTCGACGTCGAGCAGGCCGGCGGTGATCCCGCCACGGCATGGGACCGGGCGGTGGGCAACATCCGGACAGCCATCGGCCAATGACCACAACGCCTGTGACCACCACGTCGCCCCGCCGGCAGCTCCTGCCGCCGGCGGGGGCCGACCGGCGCCGGCGGCAGCTCCCGTTCGTGGAGGCGCTGACCCCGTACGCCTACATCGCGCCGTTCTTCGTGCTCTTCGCGATCTTCGGGCTGCTGCCGTTCCTGTTCACCTTCTACGTGGCGCTGTTCGACTGGAACCCGATCGGCGACCAGACCTTCATCGGGCTGGACAACTTCACCCGCATGCTGGCCGACCCGCGGTTCTGGAACGCCACGGGCAACACGCTCAGCGTCTGGCTGCTGTCGACGCTCCCGCAGCTGGCGCTGGCCCTGCTGCTGGCCCACGTGCTCAACCACGCACGGCTGCGGTTCGCGAACTTCTTCCGCATGGCGATGCTGGTGCCCTACATCACCTCGGTCGCAGCCACGGCGATCGTCTTCGCGCAGCTGTTCGACCGGAACTACGGGCTCCTCAACTGGCTGCTGGGCCTGGCCGGGATCGGGCCGATCGACTTCGTGCAGTCCACCTGGGGCAGCCACCTGCTGATCGCCATCATGGTCGCCTGGCGCTGGTTCGGCTACTCGACGCTGCTGTACCTCGCCTCGCTGCAGGCGGTGCCGCGCGACATCTACGAGGCGGCCTCGATCGACGGCGCGGGAGGGTGGAAGCAGTTCGTCCACATCACGATCCCGTCGCTGCGGCCGATCATCATCTTCACCGTCGTGACGTCGACGATCGGCGGGTTGCAGATCTTCACCGAACCGCTGCTGATCTCGCCGGGAAGCTTGACCTGCGGCCCCGTGCGCCAGTGCCAGACGCTGTCGCTGTTCCTCTACGAGCAGGGCTTCGGCCAGTACGAGTTCGGCTACGGCTCGGCGATCGGCGTCGCGCTGTTCGTGATGGTGATCGTGGCCGCACTCATCAACTACCTGCTGTCGAGCCGGATCAGGGCGGACCGATGACGATGGAGTCGACGACGAGCGGGACGGCGACGAGCGGGACGGCGACCGGCGCCTCGGTCGGCGAGGCGGTCACCGGGGCACCTCCGGGACGCGGTCGCCACCGGGGGCTTCTCGGCCGCGTCAGGTGGTGGAACTACCTGCTGCTGGCCGGTGCCACCTTCCTCTGCGTCTTCCCGCTCTACTGGATGTTCATCGTCGCGTCCACCGACACGGCGACGGCCACCCGGATGCCACCGGAGATCGTCCCCGGTGGGAACTTCTTCCAACTCGCCGGGCTCGTGTTCGACACGGTGCCGTTCCTGCAGTCGATCCTCAACAGCCTGTTCGTCGCCACCTCCATCGGCGTCGGGCACGCGGTGTTGTGCGCTCTCGCCGGGTTCGCGTTCGCGAAGCTGCGCTTCCGCGGCAACAACGTGCTGTTCCTGATCGTCGTGCTCACGATGACCGTGCCGACACAGCTCGCGGTCATCCCGCAGTACATGATCATCTCCTGGCTCGGCTGGGTCGACACCCTGCAGGCGCTGGTCGTGCCGGGACTCGCGAGCGCGTTCGGGATCTTCTGGATGCGCCAGCACATCTCGACCACGATCACCGACGAGCTGATCCAGGCGGCCCGGATCGACGGGGCGAGCACCTGGCAGATCTTCTGGCGGATCGCCTTCCCGATCGTTCGGCCCGCGGCGTTCGTGCTGGGCCTGTTCGGCTTCGTCAGCGCCTGGAACGACTTCCTCTGGCCGTTCATCGTGCTGAAGTCGCCGGAGCGGTTCACCGCGCAGATCGCGATCAAGGCCCTGCAGAACGAGCGGACGATCGACCTGGGCCTGGCCATGTCCGGTTCGTTCCTCGCGACGCTCCCGCTGCTCGTGCTGTTCGTGTTCGTCGGCCGCCGGATGGTGGCCGGGATCCTGGACGGGGCGTTCAAGGGGTGAGGCACGGCGTCCACGACACCGCACCCGCCGAGCGCTGGGAGGACGGGTTCCTCACCGGCAACGGCGAGTGCGGGCTGATCGTGTCCGGCGATCCGGCCGCCGAGCGGCTGATCGTCAACCACCACCGGTTCGTGCTGCCGAACGGGTCGCGGCAGCTGGCGCCACCGGCCGTGGCCGACCGGCTCGACGAGGTGCGCGATCTCGTCCTCGCGGGCGACCCGGTGGCGGCGCAGCGCCGGTTCTCCGACGGCAGGCGGCTGGCGTGGACCCAGCCGTTCCACCCCGGCTTCGCGATCGCGGTCGACCGCGCCAACCCGGCGCCGGCGCACGGGTACCGGCGGGACACCGACTTCCGCACCGGCGAGGTGAGCGCGCGCTGGACGGACGTCGCGGGGCGGTGGCGCAGCCGCGCCTTCGCCTCGCGGGCCGACCGGGTGCTGGTCTACGAGCTGGACGGGCCCTCGCTCGACCTGGAGGTGCGGCTCTCGGGCGACCTGCCGGGGCGGCCCGCCGACGTCGGGTACTCCGCGACGGCCGAGCCGGACGGTGCGCGGGAGGTGCTGCTCACCGTGCGGGGCACCTACCCGCCCGGGCTCGGGGCGTACGGGTTCACCGGCGTCACCCGGGTCGTGGCGGTGGAGGGACGGGTCCGGGTGGACGGCGACCGCGCGGTGGTGCGCGGCGCGTCCCGGCTCGTGCTGGTGACGGTGGTGGACCGGTCGGAGGGGCCGCCCGACGAGGGGGCCCTGCGGGACCGGCTGCGCGCGCTCCCCGCCGACCCCGCCCGGCTCCTCGACCGGCACACCGCCCTGCACCGGCCGCTGTACGAGCGCGTCGAGCTGGACCTCGGTGTCCCGCCCGCCGAGCGGGAGGCACCGGTGGGTGAGCTGCTCGCGGCGCAGCGCCGGGACCCGGCCCCGAGCCCGGCGCTGCTGGAGACGATGTTCCACGCGGGCCGCTACCTGCTGATCAGCTCCAGCGGCGTGCTGCCGCCGCGGCTCACCGGGCTGTGGCTGGGGGAGTGGGGCGCGGCGTGGTCGGGGGACTTCACCACCGACGCCAACCTGAACCTGCAGCTGGCCGGCGCCGCCACCGGTGCGCTCCCCGAGGTGCTGGACGCCCTGCGGGCACTGATCGCCGACCAGATCGACGACTGGCGGGAGAACGCCCGCGCCGTGTTCGGGACGCGCGGCGTGCTCGCGCCGAGCCGGACCGACGGCGAGCACGGCCGGCTGTTCCACCTCGACGCCGACTGGCCGTGGGCGATGTGGGTGGCGGGCGCGGACTGGCTCTTGGTCCCGCTCGTCGAGCACTGGCAGGTGAGCGGCGACGACGGGTTCCTGGCGGACCCGCTGGCGCCGTGGCTGGTGGAGGCCGCGATGTTCTTCGATGACTTCCTGGAGCGGGAGGACGAGCACGGCTCCCTGGTGTTCGTCCCCTCCTACTCGCCGGAAGTGGCGCCGGCCGCCCGCCCCGGGGCGGCCGCCGTCAACGCCACGATGGACATCGCGGCCGCCCGCCACGCCCTGTCGACCGCGATCGAGGCCTGCCGCAGGCTCGGCACGGAGGACGCAGCCGTCGCACGCTGGGAGACCCTGCTCAAGCAGCTCCCGCCCTACGTCCTGGACGACCGAGGTGCGCTGGCCGAGTGGGCGTGGCCGGGCCTGGAAACCCCGGACGACCACCGGCACATCAGCCACCTCTACCCGGTGTGGCCGCTGCACGAGATCACGCCGGACGGCACGCCCGAGTTGGCGGAGGCCGCCCGCCGCGCGCTCGTGCTGCGCGGCGACGAGAACCTCTCGGCGCACGGCAGCCTCCACCGCGCCCTGTGCGCGGCGCGGCTGCACGACGCGCCCCTCGTCGAGGAGAACCTAGCCAAGATCGTCGGCGGCGACATGGTCTTCCGCTCGTTGATGACCTCGCACAACCCGGGGCTGGACACCTACAACGCCGACGCGGCGCACGCGATCCCGGCGGTGGTGATCGAGGCGCTCGTCGGCTCCCGGCCCGGCGTGGTCGAGCTGCTCCCGGCGGTGCCTGCGCGGTGGGCCCACGGGCGGATCCGTGGTGTGCGCTGCCGCAACCGGGTCACCGTCGCCGAAATGGCGTGGGACCTCGAGCGGGCGAGCGCGCACGCCGTGCTGCGGTGCGACGTGGACGTGACGGTGTCGGTGCGCTGCCCGATCGCGCGCGGCCCGTTCCGCCGGGGCGAACGGGTGCCGGTGCCCGCCGGCGAGCCGGTGCGCGTCGAGTTCGCGCTGGAGATCTGAGACCGGCGCCGAAAGGTCAGAACATTTCGGGGTGCGCCATATGGGGCGTCCCATGAATTGTCCGGTCAGATTCGAGCGGACTGTGTTCTGCATTGCGCTGTTGTTGACTTCTGCGTCGTCCGATGGTCAGACTCTGCTCGTGTCCCACGGATGTTGTCGCTGATCGCTGACCGAATCCCGCCCCGTGCCCGGGTGCATTCCACTGATCGGCGAGGAATTGCGCGATGACCATCCACCTGCACTGGTACCTGCCCACCAACGGCGACAACCGTGACATCGTCGGTTCCGGCGACGGTTCCCAGAAGACCCTCGCGGCCGTCCGCTCGGGCTTCCGGCCCCCGACGGTCGAGTACCTCGGCGGCATCGCCCGCGCCGCGGAGCAGCTCGGCTTCGAGGCCGTGCTCACGCCGACCGGCACGTGGTGCGAGGACGCGTGGATCACCACCGCGGCGCTGTCCGCGGTGACGACGCGGCTGAAGTTCCTCGTCGCCTTCCGCCCCGGGTTGATCTCGCCCACGCTGGCCGCCCACCAGGCGGCGACGTTCCAGCGCATCTCCGGTGGCCGGCTGCTGCTCAACGTGGTCACCGGCGGGGACTCCGTGGAGCAGCGGCGCTTCGGCGACCACCTCGACCACGACCAGCGCTACGCGCGCACCGAGGAGTTCCTCACGGTGCTGCGCGGCGTGAGCGCCGGCGCCCCCTTCGACTTCCGCGGTCAGCACTACGACGTCGAGCGGGCAGCCATCGCGTTCGACCCGCACGAGCCGCCCGCGATCTTCTTCGGCGGCGCCAGCCCGGCCGCGGAACGGGTGGCGGCGCGCACCGTCGACACCTACCTCGCCTGGGGCGAGCCGCCCGCGCAGATCGAGGAGCGGATCACCCGGGTGCGCAAGCTCGCCGAGGACGCCGGGCGCAGCATCTCGTTCGGCATCCGGTTCCACGTGCTCGGCCGCGACACCTCGGCGCAGGCGTGGGCGGAGGCCGACCGGCTGCTCGACCGGATCGACGAGGACCGGATCCGCCAGACCCGGCGCACGCTGGCCGCGAGCGAGTCGGTGGGCCAGCAGCGGATGCTCGCCCTGCACGGCGGCGACCGCAACCGGCTCGAGGTGTACCCCAACATCTGGGCCGGATACGGCCTGGTCAGGGGCGGTGCGGGCACGGCGATCGTGGGCAGCCACACGGAGGTGGCCGACCGCATCGAGGAGTACCACGCACTCGGCATCGACCACTTCATCCTCTCCGGCCAGCCGCACCTGGAGGAGGCCTACCACTTCGCCGAGGGCGCGGGCGCCGAGCTGCGCCGTCGCGGCCTCGTCGCGCCCGTCGGTGCCGGCGAGGTGCCCCTGTCCCCGTGACCGGGGACGAGCCCACCCGCCCCGCCGTCCAGCTCCCCACCAGCCCCCCGACAGGAAGATCCGATCCCCCATGTCCAGACCCCGACCCGCCTGGAGCGCGGTCGTCCTCGCCGCCGTGCTGCTCCTCGCCGGCTGCGGCGGCGCAAGCGGTGCCGCGGTCGCCGCGGGCCAGGCCCCGCGCGACGGCGGCACCCTGATCATCGGTCAGTACCAGGAGGTGACGCAGTTCGATCCGAACCGGCAGTACTCCTGGGAGACGTGGCGGATCGACCGCAACATCTACGAGACGCTCGTCGACGAGGACCTGTCCTCGCCCACCGGCGTGCCGAAGATCGTGCCGAAGCTGGCGACGTCGTGGACGGTGAGCCCGGACGCCACCACCTACACCTTCGAGCTGCGCCAGGGGGTGCGGTTCAGCGACGGCACCCCGTTCGACGCCCGGGCCGTCGAGTTCAACGTGCGCCGCTTCACCGATCCGACGTTCGAGTACTACGACGAGGTCAGCGCGACGACCATGAAGCTGGTCTACGGCGATCTGGCCGCGTTCACGGTGATCGACGACCACACGGTGCAGTACACGTTCGCGCACCCGTTCCTCGACTTCCTGCGCCAGATCCCGAACAGCGGCAACGCCGCCTCGGGGATCTTCAGCCCGGAGGCGCTGAAGACCTACGGGCAGGACGGGCTCGCCGACCACCCCGTGGGCACCGGCCCGTACGTCTTCGCCGAGCGGGTCCGCGGCGACCACACCACGCTGGAGCGCAACCCCGACTACTGGGGCCCGCGGCCGCGCCTCGACCGCGTGATCTTCAAGCCGATCGGTGACGACCAGAGCCGGGTGGCCGCGCTGCAGAGCGGCGAGGTGGACCTCATCAGCCGGGTGCCGCCGGACTCGGTGCAGACCCTGGAGCAGGGCGGCTTCGCGCTGCCCGAGAACCGGGGCGTGCCGCAGATCATCTACTACCAGTACAACTTCGCGAACCCGTACCTGCAGGACAAGCGGGTGCGCCAGGCGGTCATCCAGGCCGTCGACCGCACGCAGCTCGCGGAGCGGATCTACAAGGGGCACGCGAGCCCGGCCACGTCGATCATCAACCAGGGCAACGAGGCGTACGACCCCGCGGCCGTCGACCACCCGTACGACCCGGAGGCGGCGAAGCGGCTGATCGCCGAGGCCGGCTACCAGCCCGGCGAGGTGCGCTTCACGATCCTGGCCGACACCACGGGCCAGCCGACGGCGGAGTACCTCCAGCAGTCGTTGAAGGCCGTCGGCATCGAGGCGTCGGTGGAGTCGTACGAGTGGATCACCTACGGCACCCGGTCGGCGAACCTCCTGCCCACCGACGGCCTCCGCCTCGGCGAATGGGGCTACATCGCCCCCAACTGGGTCGAGATCGCCTACAGCCAGACGGTCGTCAACCGCGACGGCGGCCAGTACTCCGACACGTCGGCCGCCACGCGCGCGGCGATCGAGGCGGCCGCGACGAACGCGGACCCGAGCCGGTCGACCGAGCTGTGGCAGGCGGCGGCGCAGGCGTGGGCGGCGGACGCGACGATCTTCCCGCTGCTGTCGTTCAACCGCTACTACGCGGTGTCGCCGCGGGTCGGTGGCTTCGTGTGGCCGCAGCAGGACCACTACGACCTCTCCCAGGTCTGGGTGGCGGACGACTGATGACACGGCGGATCCTCTGGCGGCTCGCGGGCCTCGTCCCGCTGCTGTTCGTGATCAGCGTGCTGGTCTTCTCCATCTCGAAGGCGGGCCCGGCCGACCCGGTCCGCAGCGTCATGTCCGAGCGGATGACGGACGAGCAGATCGAGCAGATCCGCGAGGCGTACGGGCTCACCCGGCCCGCCTGGGAGCAGTACCTGAGCTGGCTGGGCGACATGGTCACGAACGGCGGCGGCATCTCGCTGAGCGTCCGCAGCCCCGTCTCCGAGATCGTGCTGCCCGCGTTCGGGAACACGCTGGTGCTCGGCGCAGCGGCCACCGTGGTGGCGGTCGTGCTGGGCGTCGCGATCGGGTTCGCCTCGGGGATCCGCCACGGCCGGCTCGTCGACCGGGTGGCGATGCTGTTCGTGCAGGTCGGCAGCAACCTGCCGATCTACTGGTTCGGCCTGATCATCATCTGGCTCACCGCGGTGCAGTGGCGGCTGCTGCCGGCAGGGGGCATGCACGACCTGCGCAGCGACGGCGGGTTCGGCGACCTGCTGCTGCACCTGATCGCGCCCGCCTTCGCCGCGTCGCTGGTCTCGATGCTGATCATCGCGCGGTTCGTCCGCTCGGCGGTGATCGAGAGCGACCGGTCCGACTACATCCGGACCTACCGGTCGCAGGGGTTCGGCCGGGCGGTGATCCTCGGCAAGCACATCGGGCGCAACGTCCTGCCGCCGATCGTCAACATCACCGGCCTCACGGTCGGCTCGGTGATCACCGGCGTCGTCTTCGTCGAGACGATCTTCTCGTGGCCGGGCATCGGCAGCGTGCTGCTCACGGCCATCGCGGGCTCGGACTACCCGGTGATCCAGTCCGGGATCCTCCTGGTCGCCACCTCCTTCGTGATCGTCAACCTGATCACGGACGTGGTGCTCGACCTGCTCAACCCCCGGCTCCGGCACGGTGCCGCATGACCGTCGAGGCACTCCCGCGGCTGCGGCGGTCGGCCGTCTCCCGCTTCCTGCGCAACCGGGAGGCGGTGCTCGGCCTCGCGGTGCTGGTCGTCGTCGCCGGCATCTCCGCGCTCGCGCCGCTGCTCGCGCCGGACGACCCGAACACGGGCCACATCGAGAGCGTCCTCGCCCCGATCGGCACGCCCGGGCACCCGCTCGGCACCGACGGCCAGGGCCGCGACGTGCTCAGCCGCCTGCTCCACGGCGGCCGCAGCGCGCTGGTGGTCTCGGTGGTCTCGGTCGCCGTCGCGGTGGTGATCGGCACGGCCGTCGGGCTCGCCGCCGCCTTCGCGGGACGGCGCACCTCGGGCCTGCTCATGCGGTCGATCGACCTCGTGTTCGCGTTCCCGGTGATCCTGGTGGCGCTCTCGCTCGCCGCGGTCCTGCGGCCCGGCCCGTGGGTCCTCGTCGGCACGGTGGTCTTCGCCGCGGTCCCGTACGTCACCCGCATCGTCCACGGCGAGGCGAAGATCGAGCGGGAGAAGGACTACGTCGAGGCCGCCCGGGCACTCGGCGCGTCCGAGGCGACCATCCTGGTGTCGGAGGTCCTGCCGAACCTCGTGTCGTCCGTGGTGATCTACGGGACCAGCCTGATCGGCGTCAACATCGTCTTCACCGCGAGCCTCTCCGCGCTCGGGCTGGGCATCCAGCCACCGGACCCCGACTGGGGCCGCATGATCTCCGAGGGCGCCAAGGTCCTCGTGACCGGCAGCCCGGGCGTCGCCACCTTCCCCGCCGTCGCCGTGCTCCTCGTCGCGCTCGCCTTCAACTGGCTGGGTGACGGGTTGCGCGACGTCCTGAATCCGTGAGGTGGAGATGACATCCGTACTCAGCGTGAAGGGCCTCACCGTCGACTTCCAGCTGCCCGGCGCGGTGCTGCACGCCGTGCGCGGTGTGGACCTCGAGGTGGCGCCGGGGGAGGTGCTCGCGCTCGTCGGCGAGTCCGGATCCGGCAAGAGCGTCACCGCGGCGGCGATCCTGGGCCTGCTCCCGCACACCGCGCGGATCACCGGTGGCAGCGTCCGGTTCGGCGACACCGAGCTCGTCGGGCTGCCGGACGCGCAGCTCAACGCGTTCCGCGGCGCCGGGATCGGGATGATCTTCCAGAACCCGGTCACCTCGCTCGACCCCTCCTTCTCCATCGGCACCCAGCTCGGCGACACCGCCCGGCTGCACCTGCGGGTGTCGCGCACCGAGGCCCGGGAGGTCGCGCACGGCTGGCTGGAGCGGGTGGGCATCCGCGAGCCCGAGCGCGTGCTGCGGTCCTACCCGCACGAGCTGTCCGGGGGGATGCGCCAGCGCGTCATGATCGCGCTCGCCGGGCTCTCGGGGCCCCGGCTGCTCATCGCCGACGAACCGACCACGGCGCTCGACGCCACCGTGCAGAAGCAGATCCTGGACCTGCTGCTCGGGCTCGCGGCCGAGACCGGCACGGCGGTGCTGCTCATCACGCACGACTTCGGGGTGGTCTCGCACACGAGCTCCCGCGTCGCGGTCATGCGCGGGGGCGAGATCGTCGAGGTCGGCGACACGGCGCAGGTGCTCGGCGCGCCCGCGCACCCGTACACCCGCACGCTCATCGAGTCGGTGCCGGAGATCGGCGCCCGGCGCCCGGGGCGGCGGCTGCGGGCGGGCGCCGCGGCGGCGGCACCGCGCCCCCAGCCGCGCGCCGATCGGCCGATCCTCGAGCTGAACGGGGTCACCAAGGAGTTCGTGCTCGGCGGGTTCGGCACCGGCCGCAGGCGCTCCACGGTCGCGGCCGTCACCGACGTGTCGCTCACCGTGCGCCGCGGCGAGACCTTCGGGCTGATCGGTGAATCGGGCTCGGGGAAGTCGACGCTGGCGCGGCTCTCCGGCGCGCTCCTGCCGCTGACGTCGGGCACCGTGGCCTTCGACGGCGCCGACGTCGCCACCGCCGACGCCACCAGCAGGCGCGAGCTGCGCCGCCGGTTCCAGTACGTCTTCCAGGACGCGGCCACGGCCCTCAACCCGCGGATCACGGCCGGGGAGCAGATCGCCCGCCCGCTGCTGCGGCTGGGGAGGGCGAGCGGCCGCAAGGACGCGCTGCGGCGGACGCACCGGGCGCTGGAGCTGGTGGGCCTGTCGGCGGGGTACGCGGACCGCTACCCGCACGAGTTCTCCGGCGGCCAGCGCCAGCGGGTGGGCATCGCGCGCGCGATCGCCCTCGAACCCGAGCTGCTCGTCCTCGACGAGCCGACCTCGGCGCTCGACGTGTCGACGCAGGCCACGATCCTCGACCTGCTGCTCGACCTGAAGGACGAGCTCGATCTGACCTACGTCTTCATCGGCCACAACCTGGCGCTCATCGAGTTCCTCTGCGACCGGATCGGCGTGATGCACCAGGGGTCGCTGGTGGAGACGTTCCCGGCCGACGACCTGTTCGCGGCGGACCGGCACCCCACCACCCGCGCGCTGCTGGACGCCGTCCTGCCCGTCGGCGCCGCGGCGCCGCTCCTGAAAGGTTGACCATGACGTACCTGCGTCCCCCGACCGCGAGCGACGCGGAGCTGTCCGACCGGTTCCAACCGGTCTTCGACCTCGTCGCCGAGGGCAACGTCGAGCGGGAACGCGACCGCGTCCTGCCCCACAAACAGGTGGAGTGGCTGAAGGAGGCCGGGTTCGGCCGGGTGCGCATCCCCGTCGAGCACGGCGGGTTCGGCGCCTCGCTCGAGCAGACGTTCGTGCTGCTCGCCGACCTCGCCGAGGCGGACCCGAACGTCGCCCACATCTTCCGCAACCACCTCGCGTTCGTCGAGGACCGGCTCAACGCGGCGCCCTCGCCCGCGGGGGACCGGTGGATCCGCCGGTTCCTCGACGGCGAGTTCGTCGGCGGCGGGTGGACGGAGGCCAACAACGGCACGTTCGCGAACCTGAAGACGACCGTGCGCCGCGACGGCGACCGCTGGCTGGTGACCGGGGCGAAGTTCTACGCCACCGGCAGCCTCTACGCCGACTGGCTCGACGTGCTCGGCAGGGGCGACGACGGCACGCCGCTCACCGCGCTCGTGCGCCGCACCGATCCCGGCGTGGAGCTGGTGGACGACTGGACCGGCTTCGGCCAGCGCACCACGGCCAGCGGGAGCGCCACCTACACCGACGTGCCCGCGCAGGTGGGGGACGTCTTCCCCGCCACCGAGCGGTTCGCCTACCAGGGGCACTTCTACCAGACGGCGATGCTCTCGATCCTCACCGGAATCACGCGTGCGGTGCGCCGGGACGGGATCGCGGCGCTCAAGGCGCGCGGGCGCAACTACCCGCAGGCGCTCGACCCCACGCCCACCGTCGACGCGCAGCTGCTGCAGGTGGTGGGCCAGGTGTCCGTCCACGGGTTCGCCGCGGAGGCCGCGCTGCGGGCGTCGTCGCGCACGCTGGACCGGGTCGCCGCCGCGCAGGCCGCGGGCGACCTGGAGGCGCGGAAGCAGCGCGTGCTCGAGGCCGAGGTGGCCACGGCGCAGGCCCAGCTGACGATCATCGACGCCGCCCTGCGCGCGACCACCACCGTGTTCGACGCGCTCGGCGCGTCCGGGGTGTCCGAGACGCTGCTGCTCGACCGGCACTGGCGCAACGCCCGCACGCTCGCCTCGCACAACCCGCGCGTCTACAAGGCGCGGATCCTGGGTGACTGGCTGGTCAACGGCAAGGACCCGGTGCCGAACCTGGCGGCGGTCGGCCGCGGCGGGCAGGGCGACTGATGCCCGCCCCGTACCTCGGCCTCGGCCTGCCCGGACCGCACCTCGCCGAGCTGGCGACGAGCCCCGAGCTGCTCGCCCGGTGGGACGCGCTGCCCGCCGCGTTCACCGTGCTGGGGATCGACCGCGTCGACGGCAGCCCGCCCGCACCGGTCACGCTGGACCCCAGCGCCGCCGGTGCTCTGATCGCCGGTCGCACGAGCCGCGGCCGCTTCCTGATCGCCGCGAGCCCGCAGCGCGACCACCCCTACAACCTGGCCCGCCGCGCCGCCTCGCTCGGGCACCTCTCGCGCGGGCGCAGCGGCCTGCTCGTCGGGGTGCGCGACGCCTACGCCCCACCCGGTCCGGACGGCGCGGAGGCGTGGGGCGGGGCGGCGCTCGGCCCCGGCGCCCCGCTCACCGCCGCCACGGCGTACGACGTGGCCCGCGCCGTGCGTGCCCTGGAGCAGAGCTGGCCGTACGACTCGATCGTCGGCGACCGCGACACCGGGATCCTGGTGCAGTCGGACCGGATCGCCCACGTCGACCACGACGGCGCCTTCTCGATCGCCGGCCCGCTGAACGCGCCCGAGCCGGCCACCGGCGCGTCGGTGATCGCCTGGTACGGGCCGGAAACCGGGCACCCGGTCCGCGCCGACTCCGAGCCGGTCGACCTCGTCCTCGACGCCGACGCGCTCCTGCGCCCCGGCCCTGGCCAGACCGTGGCCGACCTGCTGGACGCCGCCGAGGAACAGCTGGCCGCCGGGGTCGTGCCGCCGGCGCGGAGCGGGCCGCTGCGCGCGGCCCTCGGGCTCCCGGCGCCCCGCCGCGCCGCCGGCAGGCCTGCCTTCCCCGTCCCGCTGCCCCACCCCTCGCTGTAGGAGGCGACATGACCGACCGGACGGGCCACGTGATCCTGGGCGTGAATGTGCTGGTGCTCGGCTACGTGCCGGCCGCGTGGCAGTCGCCGCTGCTCGAGAAGGACGCGTTCGTCGACCCGCGGTACTGGGAGAACATCGGGCGGACGGCGGAGCGGGGCACCCTCGACGCGATCTTCCTCGCCGACGGGCCGCTGCTGGGCGACCCCGCGTACGACGCCAACCCGATCCGGCTCGAACCCACCGTCAACTGGGGGTACGTGGCGGCCGCCACCGAGCGGGTCGGGCTGGTGGCCACGGCGTCCACCACCTTCAACGACCCGTTCGAGCTCGCCGAGCGGCTGCTGTCCTGGGACCACCTGTCCGGTGGCCGGGCGGCGTGGAACGTCGTCACCACCCGCGGCGTGCCCGCGGCCCGCAACTTCGGGCTCCCGGACGTGCCGCTGCGCGACGACCGCTACGAGCGGGCGTCGGAGTTCGTCGACGTCGTCCGTGCGCTGTGGAGCTCCGCGGCCACCGGCGGGGACGTGCGCCACCACGGGGAGTTCTTCGACGTGGAGGGCAGGCTGCGGGTGCCGCCCTCGGCGCAGGGGCACCCGGTGCTGTTCCAGGCCGGGGGCTCGCCGAAGGGGCGGGCCCTGGCCGGGCGGGTGGCCGAGGGCGTGTTCGCCGCGGAGCTCACGAAGGAGAAGGCGATCGAGCACTACCGGCTGGTCAAGCGCCACGCCCGCGAGAACGGCCGGTCCCCGGACGACGTCAAGATCCTCCCCGGGCTCCTGCTGTCCCTCGGCAGCACCGAGGAGGAGGCCCGCCGCCGCAGCGACGAGCTGCACGACGCGGGGCCCGCGTCGTACTCGCTCGGCTGGCTGTCCCAGTCGATCGGCTACGACGCCTCCAAGCTCGAGTTGGACGAGCCGTTCCCCGAGGAGGTCCTCGCCGCGCCCGCGGACCCGCAGACCTTCACCGGCAGCATCGGCTTCCGCGAGTCGATCGTCGCGCAGATCCGCCGGACCAACCCGACGGTCCGCGAGTACCTGAAGCAGACCCGCTACACCGGCTCCGGCCACGCCGGCTTCGTCGGCACCCCCGAGCAACTCGCCGACCACATCGAGGACTGGTTCCGCTCCGGCGCCGTCGACGGGTTCAACCTCCAGCCCGACGTCCTCGTCGACGGCCTCGAGGTGATCGCCGACGAGCTCGTGCCCATCCTGCGCAAGCGGGGCCTCTACCGGGTGGAGTACGAGACCGAGACCCTCCGCGACCACCTCCGGGCGGCAGTCAGCGGCGGTGCCTCGGGGTGATCCGTGCGTTGGGCAGGGCGGGGGCGGGCAGCCGTTGGGTGGTTCCCGTATAGCCCTCGACGTGGCCGAACTGGTCGGACCCGCGTTCCCACGCCTCGCGGAAGGCCAGGATCTCCTCGTGACTGCGGGCCACGAAGTTCCACCACATCACGATGTCCTCGTCGAACGGGGCGCCGCCGAGCAGCAGCACCCGGGCCGGCCGCTCGCCGGGGTTGGCCAGCTCGAGGGTGGCGGTGCCGGGCGCGAGGTAGCCGAGGTCGGCGCGGGCCAGGGCGGTGCCGGCGAGCACCACCGTGCCGGTGTCGACGAGCACGCCGTGCTCGTGGGTGGGGTCGACGGGGAGCACGACGCGGGCGTGCGGGTCGAGGACGATCTCGGCGCCGAGCAGCGGGGTGGCGGTGGGCACGGGGGAGGTCTCGCCCGCGAGGCTGCCCAGGAACACGCGCGCGGTGGCCCCGGCGAGGTCGATCGAGGGCGGCGTGTGGTGCTGGAAGGCGCGCGGCGCGTGGCGGTGCGCGTCGGGCAGCGCGATCCACAGCTGCACGCCGTGCAGGGTGGCGGCGGCGGTGGTGGAGACCTCGGAGTGGCAGATGCCGTGCCCGCCGGTCATCAGGTTCAGCTCGCCGGGCCGCACGAGCGCGTGCGTGCCGAGGCTGTCGCGGTGCTCGACCTCCCCGGCGAAGAGCCAGGTGGCGGTCTGCAGCCCGGTGTGCGGGTGCGGTGGCACGTCCATCACGCCGGCGCGGCCGACGGTGGTGGGCCCGTAGTGGTCGGCGAAGCACCACGCACCGATCAGCGACCTGCTGCGCTGGGGCAGGGTGCGCCGGACCGTCAGTGCGCGCGGGCCGCCGAGCGGCACCTCGCGGGCGGACAGGACCTCGACCCCGCCGGTGGCCGTCGCGCCGCCCGGGCAGGCGAGCTCGACCGGGGCCGTCTCCGTGTTGCTCATGCGGTGGCTCCTCTCGCGGCGTCGGCGGACCCCGCGGAGCGGGCACGCTCGACCGTACGGCCGCGTGGGGATTCGGGGAAGCGATCGAG
This sequence comes from Pseudonocardia zijingensis, assembly GCF_042657305.1. Lineage (NCBI taxonomy): Bacteria > Bacillati > Actinomycetota > Actinomycetes > Pseudonocardiales > Pseudonocardiaceae > Pseudonocardia > Pseudonocardia zijingensis. The sequence continues at coordinate 88,462 of NZ_JBHSKO010000017.1, forward strand.
CATGGCGCGCACCTCGTCCGCTCCGACGTTGGCGCCGAACAGTTCGGCGCCGGGTTCGAAACGGACGCCCTCGGCGAGCGGGCCGGCCACGACGGGCTCGAAGCCCAGCGCGTCGACGAACCGGGCGACGGCGCTGACGTCGGCGGGGTCGTCGCCCGCGACGGCGATCGCCTTGCGTCCCGGTGATCCGGCGGGGCGGGCTTCGCCCTCCAGGTCGTGGTAGCCCATGTGGTTGAACGCCTTGACCACGCGGGCCCCGGGGAGCGCGGACCGGACGATCTCGCTGGAGGACGTGCGCGGGTCGGTGAGGTCGTCGCGGATGCCGTCGGTCTCCCACCAGTAGTTCATCGCGTCCACCACGAGCTTGCCGCGCAGCGCGTCCGCCGGGAGATCGCGGTGCTTGCCGAGGGGGAGGGCGAGCACGACGACGTCGGCCTGCTCGGCCGCCTCGACCGCGGTCGTGGCGGTGGCGCCGGGGGTGAGGACCTCGACCACGAGCGCGATCTTCTCCGGGTCGCCGGAGCCGGCGACGAGCACGCGGTAGCCCGCCGCGACGGCGAGCCGGGCGAGCACGGTGCCGACCTTCCCGGCACCCAGGATCGCGACGGTGGTGGTCATCGTGTCTCGGAGAGGATCTCGCGGACCATGGGGGCCACCCGGGAGCCGTAGAGCTCGACGGCCCGCAGGCGGGCGCTCATCGGCTGCGGGCCGCCGGTGTAGATCAGGTCGAAGCGGCCGACGCCGAGGGAGCCGACGGTGCGGGCGATCTTGCGCGCGACGGTCTCCGGGGAGCCGACGTACAGCGAGCCGTTCTCGATCTCGGCGTCGTACTCCTCGCGGCTCATCGGCGGCCAGCCGCGCTCGGCGCCGATGCGGTCGCGGATGACCTTGTAGTGCGGGTGGTGGATCCGCCTGGCCTCGTCGTCGGTGTCGGCGACGAAGCCGGGTGAGTGCATGCCGACGGGCCACGCGGTGGTGCCGAGCCGGTCGGTGGCGCGCCGGTAGAGGTCGATGAGCGGGGTGAACCGCGTGGGCGGGCCGCCGATGATCGCGAGCATCAGGGGCAGGCCGTAGCGGGCCGTGCGGATGATCGACTGCGGGGAACCGCCGACGCCGACCCAGGTGCGCAGGCGCCCGGAGTCGGTCTTCGGGAACACGTCGGCGTGCTCGAGCGGGGCGCGCAGGGTGCCGGTCCACGTCACCGGCTTCTCGTCGAGGAGCTGGACGAACAGTTCGAGCTTCTCCTCGAAGAGTTTCTCGTAGTCGGCGAGGTCGTAGCCGAAGAGCGGGAACGACTCGGTGAACGAGCCGCGCCCGAGGATCACCTCGGCGCGACCCGACGAGATCGCGTCGAGCGTGGCGAAGCGCTGGAAGACGCGCACCGGGTCGTCGGAGCTGAGCACGGTGACGCCGGAACCCAGGCGGATGCGCGAGGTGCGGCCCGCGATGCCGGCGAGCACGGTCTCGGGGGTCGAGATCGCGTACTCGGGCCGGTGGTGCTCGCCGAGGGAGATGGCGTCGACGCCGAGATCGTCGGCGAGGGTCGCCTCGGCGACGACCTGGCGGATCGCCTCGGCGTGGGAGACGGGGGCGCCGGCGTCGTCCTGCGGCAGGTCGCCGAAGGTGCCGAGGCCGAGCGTGAGGTCGCTCATCGGGCTGCTCTCCTGACTTTGTTGATGTATCTACATCTACTCGCCAAATGTTGACGCGTCAACCAACGCTGGTAGGGTCGCCTCCATGCCCGAACCGCCCTGGCTCGACGACCGGGAGGCGCGCGCGTGGCGCGCGATGATCGGCGTGATGCAGCAGCTCACGGCGGCGCTGGAGCGTCAGCTGGTCCAGGACGCCGGGCTCTCCGGTGCCGACTACACGCTGTTGGTGCCGCTGTCGGAGGCCCCGGGAGGGGTGTTGCGCGCCCGCGACCTCGGCCGGATGGTCGGCTGGGAGCGCAGCCGGATCTCCCACCAGATCACCCGGATGCAGAAGCGCGGCCTCGTCGCCCGCGAGGAGTGCAGCGAGGACGCGCGCGGGTCGATGGTGCAGCTCACCGACGCGGGCCGGGCGGCCATCGTCGAAGCCGCGCCCGCACACGTCGCCGCCGTCCGTCGCTACTTCCTCGACGTGCTCACCGACGCCGAGCTCGACCTGATCGGACCCGCGCTCGAACGGGTCCTCGACCGGCTCCCCGACAACGGGGACGACCGAGCGAGAGGAGAACGTCCGTGAAGATCACCGTTCTGGGGCGCGGGAACGTCGGAGGCGGGCTCGCCGCCCTCTGGACCGCGGCCGGGCACACCGTCACCACCCTCGGGCGCGACGGCGGTGACGCCACCGACGCCGACGTCCTCGTGGTCGCCGTCCCCGGCGACAAGGTCGCCGAGGCGCTCGCCGGGGTCACCGGCATCGCGGGCACACCCGCGATCGACGCCACCAACGTCTACGGCCCGCGCGCCACCGACCACGAGTCGAACGCGCACCTCGTGCGCTCCTTCACCGGCGGCCCGGTGGCCAAGTCGTTCAGCGCCAACTTCGCCTCCGAGTACCCCGCGGTGGCGGCGCAGGCCACGCCCCCGGGCAACCTGGTGGCCGCCGACCCGGAGATCCGCGAGCTCGTCGACCGGCTCAACCGCGACGCCGGGTTCGAACCGGTCCACGTCGGCGGGCTGGAGATGGCCCGCAGCATCGAGGACATCGGCCCGCTGCTGATCGGGATCGCCCGCAACGGCCTCGGGCCGTTCTTCTACCGGATGTCACCGACCTCCGCGTAGCGCTCGCGCGGCAGGGCGCGCCACCATGATCCGAACAATCGGTTGCCCATGGCTGTCACCGCGACCATGTACACCCGATACTTCGGATCATGCCCGCGATGGGCGCCGCTCACGCTCCCGGGGCGCCGTCCCGGAACGCGGCCCGGATCCGGGTGGCGTCGGCGCCGTCCAGCCCGAGGACGTCGGCTGTCCGGCCCTCGGCCACCCAGTCGCGGCCGCACAGCACGCTGCTCAGCCGGATGAAGGAGTCGGTGAGGGGGAGCGACAGGCCGACCTGCTGGGCGAGCGAACTCCAGATGACGAGCCCGAACGGGATGTCCTCGGTGAAGTAGCGGTGCGCGAGGGAGTCCGGCTCGGGGAAGGCCTGCCGGCCGTACCCCTGCACGATCCGCTCGACGTGGGTGCCTTCGGCCACCCCGTAGGCGGTGCGCAGGAATTCCCAGAAGCTGACCGTCGGCACCCCGAGCGCGTCCGCCAGTGCGAGGCGCTCCCGGTCGAGCTCGTGGATCACCTCGGCGACCCGCGGGGTGACGAGGGTGTGCTGCGGGAGGCCCACGCCGTCCTCGACCGTCTTGATGTTGAGCACTGCGGGCGGGACGTGGTAGATCGCGTTGCAGTTGGCGAGCCCGACGGAGAGGGTGTCACCGCCCTCGGCGTACCGGTCTCCGAACCAGGGGCGCAGACGCTCGCGGGCGGCGTCCGCTGATCGGCTCGGGATGCTCGCGAGGTGCACCGCCTGCTTGAGGGCGCCGACGTACACCTGCGCCGGACCCCGCAGGCGGCACGTGTAGAGGCTGGTCGCGGTCTCCGCGATCAGGCACGGGGTCCGGCCCGTCCGCGCGAAGTGGCGGGTCAGCTCGACGCCGCTGCCGAGGACGCTGGGCTGGAACAGGACGAGCTGCTCCGGCTCGAGCAGCTTCGCGAGGTGCTCCGACAGGTAGGTGTGCGCGAAGGCAGGCGCTGCCACCACCACGACCTCCGCACCGGTCACCGCGTCGGCGAGGTCCGTCGTCAGGACGCGCGGCATCCCGTGTCCGGTGACCTCCCCGGTGAGGTCGATCCCGCGGTTGGCCCGGACGGCGTCGAAATCCGCGTCCCACCGCGAGAACAGCCGGACGTCGTGCCCCAGCGTCGCCATGTGCCCGGCGATCGCCTGACCGACGTTGCCCGCTCCGACGATCGCGATGCTTCCCACCACGTGTTCCTTTCTCGATTTGCTGCGCTGTGCGCGGGTGCTAGCGGACGGGGACGCCAGGTCCGAGCGGGATGCCCGCCGCGTACCAGAGCGCGAAGAACGCGGTCCACACCACGAGGACGACCACGGCGATGGGCACCGTGAACGACAGCAGGGTGCCGATGCCCGCTCCCTTGCGGAACTGCTGGACGAATCCGAGGGCCAGCACGAAGTAGCCGTTGAGCGGTGTGACGCAGTTCGTCACGGAGTCGCCGATCATGAAGGCGGTCATGGCCGCCTCCGGCCGCATGCCCACGTACATCACCATCGGGACCACGACCGGCGCCAGGATCGACCACATCGCCGACCCGCTGGTGATCATGATGTTGAGGCAGCTGATCGCGAGCACGACGACCAGCAGCAGCACGAGGTGGGGCGCCTGCAGCGCCTTCAGCAGCTCGGCACCGTTCACGCTGATGACCGAGCCGATGTTCGTCCACGTGAAGTACGCGAGGAACTGCGCCACCGCGAAGAAGAGCACCAGCACGGGCACCAGGGACCGCACGCCCTCGGCCATCGCAACCGGGACCTCGCCCAGCGACGGGATCGTGCCGGTGATCCGGCCGTAGACGATGCCGAGCAGGCCGAAGACCAGTGAGATGAAGATCGCGACCTTCTTGACGATCAGCGAGCCGACGATGCTCCCGCCCTCCCCGAGGAACGGCGAACCCGGCAGGAGCATCGCGACGATCGCCGCGAGGCACACCAGGAAAACCGCGCCCGTGACCCGCAGTGCGCGGTTCTCCGTGGACGACAACGCGATGGGGGGCCGGTCGGCCCCGCCGTCCGTCGGGGTGCCGAACAGCGAGTCCGCGGTTTGGAAGTCCTGGTCGAGGGTCTCGGCGGCGAACTCCGGCCGGCGTGCGAGCACCCGGTCGACGACGAGTGCGATCGCGGCCGACAGCACGATCGAGGACGCCGCGGTGAAGAAGTAGGTCGCGAGCGGGGTGATCGTGTAGCTCTCGTCGACGATCCGGGCGGCCGCCATCGACAGAGAGGAGCGGATCGCGTCCTGCGGCGTCACGAGCGGGCTCGCGTTGAAGCCGACCGCGGTGGCGGCGTAGGCGACCATGAGGCCGAGCACCGGGCTGCGTCCGGCGGTCCGGAAGGCGAGCGCCCCCAACGGGATCATGACCAGGTACGCCGAGTCGCTCATGACGTGGGCGGTCATCGAGCTGAAGGCGATCGAGAACGTCAGCCACCGCACCGGCAGGCGGCCCACGGTGGTCCGCAGGAGTGCGGTGAGCAGCCCGCTCCGTTCGGCCACGCTCACGCCCAGGAGCACCACGACGATCGTCGCGAGCGGTGGGAACTGCGCGTAGTTCGTCAACGCGGACTCGATGGCGAACGTCGCGCCGTCCACGGAGAACAGGTTGCGCACCGCGGCCGTCTCGCCCGTCGAGGGCAGCGTGACCTGCACGTTCGCGAACGACAGCGCCGCGCTGACCAGCCCCAGCACCAGGGACAGCACGACGAAGAGCCAGAAGGGGTGGGGGAGCCGGTTCCCGGCGCGCTCGAGCGTGCTGAGCGCCCGGAACAGGCGGTTCGTGGAGACGTCGGGTTTCACATCGTCGGGAACTCGCACCATCTCTCCAGGCGGTTTCTGATGTACGCCGTGATATTTCACAGCGGATGCTAGGGTCGGCGTGAGAGGTGCGTCAAGGCCGGGTGGGGGCAGGGGTGAGTCGGCAAGCGTCGATGTCGGAACGCGCGTACGCCTCGCTGAAGCGGGACATCCTGCAGTGCAGGCTGCGGCCCGGCGAGGTCATCGTGGACAGCGTGCTCGCCGAGCAGTACGGGATGAGCCGCACGCCCATCCGGGAGGCGATCAACGCGCTCCGCCGCGAAGGGCTCGTCGTGATCATCCCCCGGCGGGGCACGTTCGTGAAGGCGATCGACCTCGCAGAACTGCAGGACACCTACCGCATGCGTGTACTGCTCGAGCCCGAGGCGGCCGTCCTCGCCTCCCAGCGGGCCACACCGGCCGAGCTCGACGCGCTCGCCGAGCTGAGCGACTCGACCGTACGCACGCAGGACGGGCCGGCCGCGATGAACGAGGCCAACCGGCTGTTCCACGTCCGGATCGCGGAGCTGGCGCGCATTCCCCTGATGGCGCAGACGGTCAACACCCTCCACGAGGAGATCGAGCGCTTCCTGAACCTGCAGGGTGCCCTCGGTCATCCCTATACCGTGACCAACCACCACCGGCTGGTGGACACCATCCGTGCCGAGCCTCCCGAGCGGATCCGCGAGGTCGTGGTCGCCGGGATCGAGAAGGCCCGGGTGCACATGATCGAGACGCTGCTCGCGAAGGCCGACCTGTCGGGAGTCGGGACCCGGTAAGCGCAATTCGGCAGCATATTCTTCTCAGGAATACCGGCCATGCCGAACTGACATTTGGGCGGCGCCCGGCCCGCTGTTAGCGTCGTTGTCACGATCCTCGCGGATTGCGGAAATTCTCGCACGAGCACGTTCTGCCGGCTTGACGTCCAGGCCGCGCGGGCGGGGTGCCGCTCGGGGCAGTCGTGGACATCGGTGGTGGAGGTGTGGGCATGCGCGTGTTGGTCACGGGTGCGTCGGGGTGGATCGGCTCGGCCGTCGTCCCCGAGCTCGTGGGGGCGGGGCACGTCGTCACCGGGCTCGCCCGGTCGGACGCGGCGGCTGCGGCCGTCGAGGCGCGGGGTGCGGGGGTGGTCCGCGGGTCGGTCGAGGACCTCGACGTCCTGCGGGAGGCGGCCGGGGCGGCGGACGCCGTCGTCCACCTCGCGTTCCGGCACGACATCGCCTTCGCCGGGCGTTTCGCCGAGGCCGTGGCCTCGGACGTCGCCGCGATCGAGGCCCTGGCCTCGGGCTTGCCGTCCGGCGGCGCGATCGCCGTTGCCGCGGGCATGCTGGGGCACGGGCAGCCGGGGGTTCCCATCACGGAGCGCGACGGGGCCACGCCGGGTGGGGTGGGCGAGGCCCGCAGGCCCCCGACCGATGCCACCCTCGCCCTGGCAGGGCGGGGGCTGCGGTCGTCGGTCGTGCGGCTGTCGCCGACCGTCCACGGCGAGGGGGACGGCGGGTTCCTCGCCACGCTCGTCGAGCTCGCCCGCAAGCACGGGGTCTCCGGCTACCCCGGCGACGGATCGGCGCGCTGGACGGCGGTGCACGTCCGCGACGCCGCGCGTCTGTTCCGGCGGGCGATCGAGGTGGCGCCCGCGGGGTCGGTGCTGCACGCCGTGGCCGACGAGGCCGTCGCGGTCCGGGAGATCGCCGAGGTCATCGGCAGGCACCTCGACGTCCCGGCGCGCTCCGTGCCGGCCGACCAGGTCGACGAGCACTTCGGCTTCCTCGGGATGTTCCTCGGGCTCGACGGCGCGGGCTCCAGCGCCATCACCCGCGAGCTGACGGGCTGGGCGCCCCGCGAGCCGGGCCTGCTCGCGGACCTCGACCAGGGGCACTACTTCGCGCCCGGGGTGGGCGGCAAATGGGGGTGATCGCGGCCCGGCACCCGATCTCGGACAGGAGGAATCCCATGGCATTCGCGCCGTTCTCGCGAGGGCTGCACGAAGTGGCGCCGAACTGCTGGGCGTGGTTCGAACCGCCGGGCAGCTGGGGCCTGAGCAATTCGGGAATCGTGCGGATCGGTGACGAGGTGCTCGTCATCGACACCCAGAACGACGTGGGCCGGGGACGTGCCGTCCGCGCGGCGGCCACCGACATCGGCGGGCCCGGTGCGGTCACGACGGTGGTCAACACCCACGAGGACGGCGACCACTGGTTCGGGAACATGTTCTTCGAGGACGCCCGCATCGTCGCCACCACGGCCGCCGCGAAGGGCATGCGGACGCTGCGGGTCGATCCCCGCCGCCTCTCCGAGGTCGGCGCCGAGGGCACCGCGCTGCGCCGCTGGTCGCGGTGGCGGGCGTCGATCTACGACTACGAGGGCTGGCGGCCGGTGTACCCCACCGAGACCTTCGACGGTGCCCACACGCTCCGGATCGGCGACGGGGCGGTGGAGCTGCACGAGGTGGGACCCGCGCACACCGGCGGCGACGCGATCGTGCACGTCCCGGACGCGGGCGTCGTCTACGCGGGCGACATCCTCTTCCACCGGTCGACGCCCATCGTCTGGGCCGGCCCGGTGTCGCGCTACATCGCCGCGTGCGACGTCGTCCTCTCGCTCGAACCCGCGGTGGTCGTGCCCGGTCACGGCCCGGTCGCCGGCACCTCGGGGGTGCGGGAGGCGCGCGGTTACCTGTCCCGCCTGCTCGACCACGCCACCCGGTGCGTGGAGGCAGGGATCCCCGTGGAGCAGGCCTACCGCAGCTTCGACCCCGGCGAGTACCGCCTGTGGCCGCACGCGTCCCGGGCGTTGCAGTCGATCCGCGCGGTGTACGCCGAGTTCCGGCCCGAATGCGACGGTCTCTCGTGGCAGGACGCGATGGAGATCGTGCTCGCCGACGACGCGAGCTGAGCGGAGAGGACCAGTCGATGACGACCAGCGAGGACGCGCGCCGGTTCGAGGAGCTCCTCGAGCGGCACGCCGGCAGGCGGCCGGTGGAGCCGGACCAGCAGATCCTCCTGCGCGGGGGTTCGGTGCTGGCGATGGACGACGCCGTGGGCGACTTCGCCGTGGGCGACGTGCTGATCGTCGGCGACCGGATCGCCGAGGTCGGGGAGTCGCTGTCCGCGCCGGGGGCGGTGGTCGTCGACGCCCGGGACCACATCGTCATGCCGGGCTTCTGCGATCCGCACATCCACTGCTGGGAGGGCGCCCTGGGGCGGATCATCCCGGAGAACGTCCCCCAGACCACGGAGGACGCGATCGGCGGTGCCCCGGTCTCGGCGCGCAGCTACATGTACGCCGCCCACCGCGCGTTCGGTCCGGCGTGCCGGCCCGAGGACATCTACGCGGGCACCCTGAACACCCTGCTGGCGGCGCTCAACGGCGGGATCACCACCGTCGTCGACAACATGCACAACGCCCGCTCGCCCGAGCACTCCGACGCCGGGATCGAGGCGCTCCTCGCGTCGGGGGTGCGGGGGGTGCACGCCATGGGCGCCCCTCGCGCGGGCGACTGGGCCGGCACGTTCCCGGCCGATGCCCGGCGGTTGCGCGACCGGTACTTCAGCGGCGAGGACGACCTGTGCTCGATGCGCTTCTACGCGGTCGGCGCCGACGACCTCACGGACCTCCTGCTGCTGCGCAAGGAGCTCGACCTGTGGTTCTCCTTCGACAGCGGGATCGAGAAGCAGGACCTTCCCCGGCTGTACGCGGAGGGATCCTTCGACGGGCGGGAGGCGATCAACCACGCCAACTTCCTCTCCCGCGAGCAGCGGCAGGTCGTGATCGACCACGGGGCGCAGGTCAACGTGTGCCCCCGCATCGAGTCCCAGTTCCGGTACGGCCGGATCCCCTACGACGAGTGGGTCGAGCAGGGGCTGCGGCCGGGCCTGAGCAACGACAACCCGATGACCTACGCGATCGACATGTTCGCCGAGATGCGGGCCCTCCACCTGGTGCAGCGGGTCGACGAGCACCGCGGCGGGAGCCCCGCGGCCACCCTGCGGGACATCCTGCGTTCCGCCACCCAGAAGGGAGCGGACAACTGCGGCGTGGGGGCCGTCGCGGGCTCGCTGACTCCCGGCAAGAAGGCCGACGTCATCCTCGTGGACACGTCGGCGCCGCACCTCTTCCCCCGCAACAACGTCCTGGCCTCGGTGGTGCAGGGCGCGGGGGTGGAGTCCGTCGCCGCCGTCCTGGTGAACGGCCGTGTCGTCAAGTGGGACGGCCGCCTGGTGGGCGTCGACCTGCACGAGGTCCGGCGCCGGGTGCAGGACTCCCACGACCACCTTCTCGCCGCCGTGAACTGGCCGCACGCCGCGGTCGACTTCGACGACTGACCCGCCCCACGGAGGACGCAATGACGCAATCCTCGTCGGCCGAGGCCGAACGGACCGCCCGGCGGAACATCCGCCTGGGCTCACTGGGCGCCGCGCTCGAGTACTACGACTTCGTCGCCTACCTCTACGTGGCCACCCTGATCGGCCAGGCCTTCTTCCCGGCGGACATGTCGCCGACGTTGCGGCTGGTCCAGACGTTCGCCATCTACTCGACCGGTCTCCTGATCCGGCCCATCGCCGGGATCCTCATCGCCCGGGTGGCCGACCGGGTCGGCCGGAAGCGGATGTTCGTCCTGACCGTGGTCGTGATGTCGGTGGCCACGCTGTGCATCGGGCTGCTCCCGACCTACGACCAGGTCGGCCCGCTGGCGCCGGCGCTGCTGTTGCTGCTGCGGGTGGCCCAGGGCTGCGCGGTGGGCGGGGAGATCCCCGCGGCCGCGGTCTTCGTCACCGAGCACGCCCGCCCGGACGCCGTCGCGCGGGCGGGCGCGTTCCAGCAGATGACGGCGTACAGCGGGTTCCTGTTCGGCGCCACGGCGGCGTACGCGGCCGGCCTCGTGGCGACGCACCTGACGCCGGACCTGCCCTCCCTCGCGTGGCGGCTCCCGTTCCTCGTGGGCGGGGTGCTCGGGGGAGTGGCGATCTACCTGCGCCGCCGGATCGACGAGACGCCCGCGTTCGTGCGCGACACCGCCGGCGCGGGCGAGCGGCCGGCTGCGCCCGTCCGCGAGGTGCTCGGCACGCACCCCCGCGCGGTCGGGTACGCGGTGCTCGTCGCCACCGCCCTGACGCTGGTGAACATCACCTACTTCAACTTCTGGCCCACGTACCTGCAGACCGTCCTCGGCTACTCCGCGAGCACGTCGCTGCTCGCCAGCCTGATCTCGATCGCGGGCGCGATGGCGTTCATGCCCGCCTGGGGCTACGTCGCCGACCGGTACGGCTGGAGCCGGATGCTGCGCTGGGCAGGTCTGGCGACCGCTGCCACCACCGTGCTGCTGCTGGTGGTCCTCCCCGTCCTGCCGCCGGGTTCCGGGCTCGCGGTGTGGATCCACCTGCCGGCGGCGCTGTCGGCGGGCGGGATCGCGGCCGCCGCCCCCGGGATGATCTCGGTGATCTTCCCGACCGAGGTGCGGCAGACCGGTTTCTCGATGCCCTACAACATCGTCGTCGCGGTGCTCGGTGGGTTTCTCAACCTGATCCTGGTGTGGCTGGTCGCGAGCGTCGGCCTCGGGGCGCCGATGTACGTGGTGCTGGTGGCGTGCGGCCTGACGATCGTCGCGTCGGTGGCCGTGCTGCACGTGCGCACCTACCTCGGCACCGGAGCCCGCCCGGCCCGCGCCGCGGATGCCGACCGGACCGGACTCGAAGGAGTGGTGTCGTGAAGTGGGTGACCTACGAGGCGGGCGACGGGGTCCGCACCGGCGTGCTCGACGGCGAGTCCGTCCGGGGGCTCGCCGCCGGGACGACCTTGGAGGGGCTCCTGGCCCGGGGCGTTCTCACCGAGGCGGGGGAGGACGCGCGGCGCGCGCCCGCCGAGGTCCGCGGGCTGGCCGAGGTCCGGCTGCTCGCCCCGCTGCGTCGTCCGCCGTCGGTGCGGGACGGGTTGTGCTTCCTCGACCACCTCCGCGGGTGCTACCGGGCGCTGGGCCGGAGCACCGAACTTGCCGAGGTGTGGTCGCAGAGCCCGGCCTTCTACTTCGCCAACGCGGACGCGATCGTCGGGCCCCACGACGACGTCCCGATCTCGCCGGGCTCCGCGATGTTCGACCTCGAACTCGAGGTCGGCGCCGTGATCGGGCGAGGCGGCCGTGACCTGCACCCGCAGCGCGCCGAGGAGCACATCGCCGGCTTCACGCTCTACAACGACTGGACCGCGCGCGACCACCAGGTCGTCGACATGGCCCAGGGGATCGGGATGGCCAAGAGCAAGGACGGCGCCATCACACTCGGCCCGGCGCTGGTCACCGTCGACGAGCTCGAGCCGTACCGCAGGGACGGGCGCCTGGCGCTCGAGCTGTCCGCCACGGTCAACGGCGAGGAGCTGACCCGTGGCACGCTCGACCGGATGGACTGGACCTTCGGTGAGCTCCTGGCCTACATATCGCGGGGCACGGACCTCACCCCCGGCGCCGTGATCGGGTCCGGCACGGTGCCCGGTGGCTGCCTGCTCGAGCACGTCGACACCCCCGAGCTCGGGGAGTTCTCGCGCTGGCTGCAGCCCGGGGACGTCGTGTCCCTGCGCGGGAACGGCCTGGGGGAGACCCGGCAGACCGTGACGAAGGGGGACGACGTCATCCCGCTGCGCTGAGCGATATTCCTGGCCGGAATACATCTGTTACGGTGCCGGAGGTTCAGCCGTGACAGCTCCCCCGGGCACACCCTCGCGGCCGAGCGGCCGGGAACGGGGTGGCCAGGTGGACATCCGGCAGATCCAGTACTTCACCACGATCGTGCGCGAGGGCAGCTTCAGCCGCGCGGCCCGCAAGCTGTACGTCGGGCAGCCCGCCCTCAGCAAGCAGATCCAGGCGCTCGAGCGGGAGCTGGGCGTGGAGCTGCTCGTCCGGCTCCCCGGCGGTGTCCGCCCGACGGCGGCGGGCGCCCGCCTCGACGAGATGGCGCAGACCCTGCTCAGCTACGTGGACGACATCACCTCGGCCGTGCGGGAGGCCGCCGCCTCGCTGGCGGGGACCGTGCGGGTGGGCCTCTCCCCGTCGCTCGTCCCGGCGCTGGCCCGCCACCTCGAGGGCAGGTTCGCCGACGAGCACCCGCAGGCCCGCATCGAGATCGTCGAGGCCCTGCCGATGTTCCTCGCGGAGTGGGTCGAGGAGGGCAGGCTGGACCTCGGCGTCTTCACCCACCAGCCCGGGCACGCCAACGCACACCTGTCGTTCGCCGTGGTCGGTTCCGACGAGATGCTGCTCGTCGCGCGGCCGGGCACGCTCGCCGATGTCGGTGACCACGTCACCCCGGGCGATCTGCACCCCATCCGGCTGGTCCTGACGCCCGGCTTCCGCGACCTCGTGCGCGCGCGGGTGGGGCTGGGCGAGGTCTGCGACGACATCCGGTCCCGCACGGACTCCATCCACATGGTCCGGGACCTGGTCGTACGGGGGGAGTACCACTCGGTGCTGCCGTACGTGTTCGTCCGGGACGACCTGGAGGCTGCGGTTCTCGACGCGGTGCCGTTCGCGCCGGCACTGGAGCGGCAGCTCGTGGCCGTCACCCGCGCGGGACGCCAGCCCTCGCCCGCCGTGCGCGCCGTGACGGAGATGGTCCGCGTCCGGCTCGGCGAGCTCGCCGCGCTCCGGGACGCCGCGCGGTCGGCGAGCTGACAAAGCCCCGCGTCCACCGGACGCGCGCTCGCCCCGAGTGGAACGAGTCCAGTCTTTGTGTTGGGGTGGGCGGCGTGCAGAACACCCCGCATGCCGAGCGTCTCCTGCGCGACGCCGCGTTGCGGGTCACCGCGCCCCGCAAAGCCGTGTTGACGGCGGTGCACGAGCACCCGCACGCCGACACAGAGACTCTGCTCGCGGCGACCCGGGCGCGGCTCGGGTCGGTGTCGCACCAGGCCGTCTACGACGTCCTGCGCGCCCTGACCGATGCCGGTCTGGTCCGCCGCATCCAGCCGGCGGGCTCGGTCGCCCGGTACGAGGCGCGCGTCGGCGACAACCACCACCACCTCGTGTGCCGCTCCTGCGGGACGGTGCGCGACGTCGACTGCGCCGTCGGTGAGCCACCGTGCCTGACGGCGTCCGACGACGCCGGCTTCGCGATCGACGAGGCCGAGGTCGTGTACTGGGGTCTCTGCCCCGCATGCCAGTCCGTGCCCCCACCACCGCCGCAGTGAGAACGAGCAGCCAGAACCAGGAAGGACCCAGCGTGCCCCCAGAGAGCGAGAACCCCGCAGTGACCGACCCGAAGCCCCGTGACGAGTCCCTGAGCCCCCAGGGCACCGACACCACCGCGAGCACCAGCGAGAGCGAGAACCCGGGCATCCCGAGTCCCACTCCGCACACGAGCGGCCGTCCGCGCACCAACCGCGACTGGTGGCCGAACCAGGTCGACCTGGCGGTCCTGAACAAGACCTCCCCCGACTCCGACCCGCTCGGCGCGGACTTCGACTACCGCAAGGCCGTCTCCCAGCTGGACTTCGACGCGGTCAAGGCCGATCTCGTCGAGCTCATGCGCTCCTCGCAGGACTGGTGGCCCGCCGACTGGGGCCACTACGGCCCGCTGTTCATCCGCCTGTCGTGGCACGCCGCAGGCACCTACCGCCAGGTCGACGGGCGCGGCGGTGCCGGTGACGGCGCCCAGCGCTTCGCCCCGCTCAACAGCTGGCCGGACAACGCCAGCCTCGACAAGGCCCGCCGCCTGCTCCTGCCGATCAAGCAGAAGTACGGCCGCAGCCTGTCCTGGGCGGACCTGCTCGTGCTGGCCGGCAACGTGGCCCACGAGGACATGGGCCTCGAGACCTTCGGCTTCGCCTTCGGCCGCGAGGACGTGTGGCAGCCCGAGGAGGTCTTCTGGGGTCCGGAGGACACCTGGCTCGGCGACGAGCGCTACCACGGCGAGGACACGCCGCTCGAGCTCGAGGGCGCTCTCGGCGCCGTCACCATGGGTCTGATCTACGTCAACCCGGAGGGCCCGAAGGGCAAGCCGGACCCGCTGGCCTCCGCCCACGACATCCGCGTCACCTTCGGCCGGATGGCGATGAGCGACGAGGAGACCGTCGCCCTCATCGCAGGCGGCCACACCTTCGGGAAGGCGCACGGCAACGGCGACCCGAACCTGGTCGGCCCCGAGCCGGAGGCCTGCCCGGTGCACTCCGTCGGCGGCCTCGGCTGGACGAACCAGAACGGCACCGGCAAGGGCGAGTACGCCTTCACCAGCGGCCTCGAAGGTGCCTGGACGCCGAGCCCCACCACGTGGGACAACGGCTACTGGGACACGCTGTTCGGCTGGGAGTGGGAGCTCACCGAGAGCCCCGCCGGCGCCAAGCAGTGGAAGCCGAAGCAGCCCGAGGGGCAGGAGCTCGTCGACGACGCGCACGTCGAGGGCAAGAAGAATCCCCCGATGATGCTGACGAGCGACCTCGCGCTGATCACCGACCCGGAGTACCGCAAGATCGCCGAGCGGTTCCGGGACAACCCCGACGAGTTCGCGGACGCGTACCGCCGGGCCTGGTTCAAGCTGCTGCACCGCGACATGGGCCCGGTGTCGCGCTACATCGGGCCGTGGGTGCCGCAGGAGGTCCAGCTCTGGCAGGACCCGCTCCCGCCGGTCGAGCACGAGCTGATCTCGGACGCCGACGCGGCCGAGCTCAAGAAGCAGATCCTCGCCTCGGGCCTGACGGTCCCGCAGCTCGTGCACACCGCGTGGTCCTCGGCCGCCTCCTACCGCGGCACCGACAAGCGCGGCGGCGCGAACGGCGCCCGCCTGCGTCTCGAGCCGCAGGCGAGCTGGCCGGTCAACGCAGGCACGCAGGAGGTCATCGCCACGCTGGACGGGGTCCGGCAGGCGTTCGGCAAGCCCGTCTCGCTCGCCGACACGATCGTCCTGGGCGGCTGCGCCGCGGTGGAGAAGGCCGCCGCGGACGGCGGTGTGACCGTCACCGTGCCGTTCAGCCCCGGCCGCACCGACGCCTCGCAGGAGCAGACGGACGTCGACACGTTCGCCTACCTCGAGCCCCAGGCCGACGGGTTCCGCAACTGGATCTCCCCGGACGGTAAGGCCGAGCCGGAGCGGCTGCTCGTCGACCGCGCCTACATGCTCGAGCTCACGGCCAAGGAGATGACGCTCCTGGTCGGTGGCCTGCGCGTGCTCGGGGCGAACACCGGTGGCGTGCAGCACGGCGTCTTCACCGACCGCCCGGGCGTCCTCTCGCAGGACTTCTTCCGCAACCTGCTCGACCTCGGGGTCGAGTGGAGCACCTCGCGCGACGAGGAGGGCGTCTACGAAGGCCGTGACGGCAGCGGCAACGTGGTGCGCACCGCCACCGCGGCCGACCTGGTCTTCGGGTCGAACTCGATCCTGCGCGGCATCGCGGAGGTGTACTCGGCCGACGACGCGAAGGAGCGGTTCGTCCACGACTTCGTCGGGGCCTGGGACAAGGTGATGAACCTGGACCGCTTCGACCTGCGGTAACCCGCTCGATCCGACGGCGCCCCGGTCCACTGCACGCGCGGTGGGCCGGGGCGCCGACTTTCACAGGCCCGTCACGGACCGAGCAGGATGCCGGGTAGCCAGGTCACCAGCCCCGGCACCAGGGCGAGCAGGAGCAGGACCACCAGCATCGCGCCGAAGAACGGCAGGACGGCGACGCTGAGCCGGCCGAACGGAACCCCGCTCGTCTTCGTGACCACGTACAGCAGGGCGCCGACCGGCCAGGTCAACAGCCCCATCATCAGGTTGACCACGACGAGCACCCCGAAGTGGATCGGGTCGATCCCGAGGTCCTCGGCCACCGGCAGCAGGATCGGCAGGAAGATCAGGATGGCCGGTACGGCGTCCATCGGCATACCGACGATCAGGAAGAACAACATCGCCAGCAGCAGAAACGCGACCGGGCCGACATCGAGCGTCTCGACCAGCCCGGTGACGTTCTCGCTCAGCCCACCGACGGTGAGCACGTAGGAGAAGGTCCCCACAACCGCGAACAGGACCATGATCGTCGCGCTGTTCACGGCGCTGCGGCGGAACAGCGGGAACAGGTCCGAGGGCGTGATCGTGCGGTAGACGACCAGCCCGAGGAACAGCACGTAGGTGGCGGCGAGGATGGAGATCTCGGTGACCGTCGCGAAACCCGTGATGATGCCGACGACGAGGAACAGCGGCGCCAGCAGCGCCGGGAGCGCCCTGCCGAGGAGCGACAGCGGGGAGACCGCGGTGTAGGCGTCCGGGCGGGCCTCGGGGAGCTTCCCTCCGCGCCGACCCTGCCACATGATCACCACGACCATGGACGCCGCGAGGAGCAGGGCGGGGACGACCCCACCGAGGAAGAGCTTGCCGACCGAGAGGTGTGTGACAAGCGCGACGAAGATCATCGGGATGCTCGGCGGGGACACCGGCCCGATGACGGGTGCGCTGGCGTTGATCGCCGCGGCGTAGGAGGCGTCGTAGCCCTCCTTGCGCATCGCCGGGAGCATGACCGACGAGACGGCGGCGGCGTCGGCGGGCGCGCTGCCGGAGACACCGGAGATCCCGACGTTGGCGCCGACGGTCGCGTAGGCCAGCCCTCCGCGGAACCGACCGAGGAAGTACATGAGCAGCGCGACCATCCGGTCGGTGAGGCCCGCGCGGTTCAGCAGCTCGCCGGTGAGGATGAAGAAGGGGATGGCGAGGAGCTCGAAGTTGCCGACGCCGTCGGCCATCGCGGTCGGGAGGTCGGTGGCGTCCCCGAGCCCGAGTACGGCCAGCGCCACCAGCGCCGCGGCCCCCATCGACACCCAGACCGACAGGCCGAGCGCCATGAAGGCGAACAGGGCCCCGAAGAGGATCAGGACGTCCACGGGCCGCCCCGATCGGTGAGCCGGCTCGGCCGCCGGGCGAAGTCCCGGACGAAGTCGGTGGTCCGTTCGATCGCGACCGCGCTGATCTCGGTGCCGGACTCGGACGTCGCCCGGGTGGCGTCCCCGAAGACGCCGTTGCGGGTCCGGGAGGCGAACGAGCGGACGACGCCGGCCGCGAAGGGTTGGTAGTTGTCCTCGAGCACTCCGTAGTCCTCGATGAGGTCACCGGCTTCCAGAGCGTCCGGGCGCACGAGGTCCTCCGTCAGGGCCATGGCGACCGCGGTCTCGATCTCGCAGGCATGTCCCCAGCGTTCCGTCGCGCGGTGCCGCGCGATGACGTCAGAGGCCTGGGTCATCCAGAACGTCGACGCGGCCTCGATCCCGTGCTGGTGAGCCAGCTCGGTGATCAGCACGCCGAGGACGTTCTCGTTCCCGCGGTGCCCGTTCACGAACACCACCTTGGTGATGCCGTGGACCGCCAGACTGCGCGCGACGTCGGTCAGTACCGCCCGGAACGCGTCGGCGCCGATGCTGATCGTCCCCGGGAAGTCCATGTGGTGCGCGGACAGCCCGAACGGCAGGGGCGGGGTCGCGACGACGGTGGGCGCCAGCGCGGCCGCCACCTTCGTGGCGATCGCCTGGGCGATCCGCCAGTCGACGCCCATGGCCAGGTTGGGCCCGTGCTGCTCGGTGGCGCCGACCGGGATCAGGGCGAGGACGGGGCGCGGGGACAGGCCGGCGAACTCGGTGGTCGTCAGGTCGTGGATGCTGCTCACGGGCGTCCTTCCGGCAGGTCGTCGAGGGGGACTTCCGCGCTCGGCAGGCTCAGCGGCCTGGACACGGCCGCCGCGAGCAGCAGCAGCCCGGCCACCGGGATGGCCGCGTAGGTCCATCCCGTGGAGATGCCGAGCTGGACGTACGGGATGGCCGCCCGCACGGTGGTGACCGTGTACCCGGCGATGACCAGGACGAGGAAGAACAGCACCTCCAGGACCCGGAGACCGAGGAGGAGCACGACCTGCGGGCGGCCGCTGAGCTTGGTGTCGAGGTAGCCGGTCACGATATGCTCGCCCGCGCAGTAGGCGGCGACGACACCGGTCATGACCATCCACAGCAGCATCACCTGGCTCAGGTCCGTCACCCAGACGAAGCCGCCGCCTGCGGCCCGCAGGCCGACCTGCAGCAGGTTGAGGACCAGCAGTGCGATGAAGAGGGCTGCGGAGACCCACTGCGTGACCCGCCCGATCGGGCCGCTGAGCCGCGACGACGCCCCCGGCTCCGCCAGCGTGAGGATCCTCATTGTTGCTGGTCCCGGAGCTTGCGCGCGGTGTCCAGCACGCCTGCGGGCCACAGCTGGCCGTCGAACTGGTCGAACTGGCCCTCCAGCGCCGCGCGGAACGCCTCGACGTCCGGCTCGACCACGGTGATCTCGGACCTCAGCTGCTCCTCGGCCGCCACCAGCTGCTTCTCGACCTCGGCCGTGTCCAGCTGCCCGGCCTCGGTCGCCAACCGGGTGATCGTCTCCTGGTCCTCGGCGCACAGGCCGCCCCACCACGCGTCGTTGACGTACCAGGACCGGGCGTCGCGGATGTAGTTCGTGGGCATGTAGTAGCCCTGCACCTCGTTCAGGCTCTGGTTGATCATCGTGATCGCGCCGTTCTCCTGGGCGTCGACCACGCCCTGGCGCAACGCCAGGTACAGGTCGGACAGCGGCACGACCTGGGGGTTCGCTCCCAGCGCCCGGGCGAATGCCTGGGGCATCGGAGCCTCGGCGATCCGCAGCTTGAGCCCCTGCATGTCCGCAGGTGTGGCGATCGGGCGGTTCGCCGACAGCGCCCGGGGCTCCGCGTCACCCTCGACCGCGATGACCCGCACGCCCGTCTGCTCGGCGGCCTGCTCGAAGAGCTCGGTGAACTCGGGGGACCGCAGGACGCCGAGGAGCTGCTCGTAGCTGTCCCACATGAACGGGACGCTGACGACGGTGAACGCGTTCGCCCCGGACAGCGTCGGGTAGATCGTGATGCCCTCGTAGAACATGTCGACGCCCTGGCCCGAGCTCAACCCGGCGAAGATGCCGTTGACGTCACCGAGCTGGCTGTTCGGGAACACCCGCACCGTGATCCGCTGGTCCGTGGCCTCCGCGATGTGGTCGGCGAACCGCTGGGCGGCCAGCGTCGCCGGATCACCCTCGGCCCGGATCGTCGCCAGTCGCAGGTCCTGCGGGGCGCAGGACCCGTCGGAGTTCTGCTGGGCCGAGTTGCCGGTGAGGAAGCCGCAACCGGCCAGGGTCGTGACGAGCACGGCGACGGTGGCGACGACGGTCGCCCTGGGGAACCTCATGGATGTGCCTCCGGGGTGCGCGCGGTCAGGATGAGCTCGATCTCGACAGGTGCTCGGCGCGGGAGCGCCGCCACCCCGACGGCGGAGCGGGCGTGGCGGCCCTTCTCGCCGAAGATGCGGCCGAGCAGCTCGCTCGCCGCATCGATCACCCGGGGTTGGTCGTGGAAGTCGGGGGTGCTCGCGACGAACCCGGTGACCCGAAGAATCCGTTCCAGCGCATCGACGCTCCCGACGTGCGCGGCGGCGCAGGCGATGCCCTGCAGCACGCAGACGCGGGCGGCCTCCTGGGCCTCCTCGATGCCGAGGTCGGCGCCGAGCGTCCCGGTGATCCGGACCGTTCCGTCCTGCTTGGGCAGCTGGCCGCTGACGTACAGGACGCCGGCGTTGTCGGTGACGGGCACGTAGTCGAAGCTCGGCACGGCGGGCTCGGGGAGCACGAGCCCGAGTTCCTCCAGCCGTGCGCTGGGCAGATCCGTCATGCGATGTCCTCCTGCGAGGGGTCGAGGTACCGGCGGGCACCGGAGGCGGGGTCCGCGAAGCGGGGCGCGAACCCGATGTCGGTGCGAATCCGGGTGGTGTCCATGAAGGGGAGGTCCGGGGCGCCGTCCGAGGCCGCCTCCACGTGTGCGGTGGCGGTTGCTCCCGTAGCAGCCACGAGGGCGGTGCCGAGCGCGAACAGGCTCGACCGGTGGCCGGTGGCGTTGTAGACCGGCGCGGTGGCCGCAGGGTTCGCCGCGCACTCGAGCAGGCAGCGGGCGGCGTCGTCGACGTGCATCCAGTCCGCGGCGTCGGTCCACGCCCGCAGGTGGGCGGGCTCACCCGCCGCGACGCGCTCCGCGAACGTCACGAGGTCGCGCTGGCTCCCGCCGTACCACCGGCCGCTGCCGTAGACCAGCGGCAGCCGCACGCCGACGGCGCGGATCCCGTACCCGGGGGCCAGCACCCGGGCGATCTGCTCGGCGCCGACCTTGGTGGCCCCGTACACGAGCTGCGGCGCCACGATGACGTCCTCGACGACCTCGACGTGCCCGTAGTCGGCCCGCGGGCCGTACACGGTGCTGCTGCTCGACCACGACAGGTGCCGGCAACCGGACCGCTGCAGGGCCCGCAGCAGCACGGCCGTACCTCGCACGTTGACGTCGACGGCACGAGCCGGGTTGCTCCCGGCACCGCCGGCGAGGCCGTCGGTGCCCTCGCCGTACGCGGCGAGGTTGACCGCGGCGTGCGGGGCGAAGTCCGTGAGGGCTGCGGTGAGCGCCTCCTCGTCGGTGATGCCGAGGGCAGCGTGCCGGACGGACGGCAGCACAGCCGGGCGGCGCGGGGCCGCCGGGTCGATGCTCAAGACCTCCCAGCCCGCGCAGACGGCCTGGCGGACCACCTCCTGCCCGATGAAGCCGTTGCCGCCGACGACGGCCAGCCGCCGCCCGGTCACCGGTCGCTCCGCAGACGCGCGAGTGCCTTCTCGTCGATCTCGATGCCGAGACCCGGCGTCCGGGGGACGAGGAGGTCGGTGCCGTCCCGGCCCAGCGGCTCGGCCGCGAGCTCGTCGCGAAGCGCGTTGGTGCCGCGGTCCATCTCGAACCAGAGGGGTTCGGGCTGGTGGTCGGTGTGGGGGTAGGTCGGCACGCCTGCCAGCAGCTGCACGGTCGCGGCCTGCGAGATCGCGCCGCCCCAGACGTGGGGCGAGAAGCGGACGTTCCAGGTCTGTGCCAGGTGGGCGATCACGCGTGCCTCGCTGATGCCGCCGCACTTGGTGACATCGGGCTGGGCGACGTCGATCAGGCGGCCGGCGATCAGGTCCCGGAACCCGAACCGGGTGTAGACGGCCTCGCCCGCGGCGAGCGGCACCCCGCTGCGGCGCAGCAGCCGCAGGCCCTCGTGGTCGTCCGGGGTGACCGGTTCCTCGGCCCATCCGAGGCCGTGCACGCGGACCGCTTCGAGGGACCGGATCGCCTGGTCGGCCGTGTAGTTGCCGTTGAAGTCGACGAACAGCGCGGCGCCGGGACCGAACGTCTCGCGGGCGATCCGGGTGCGTTCCTCGTCGCTGGCCACGCCGAGCCCGATCTTGATCTTGACGCCGGGGTATCCCTCGTCGGCCGACTCCTGCAGCACGCTGCGGAACCGGCCGAGGTCGTTGTCGATCGTGACGTAGCCGGTGGAGGCGTAGGTGCTGATCCGGTCGCGGGTGGGGCCGCCCATCAGCTCGTGCACGGGTCGGGAGAGTGTACGGGCGAACGCGTCCCACATCGCGATGTCCAGGGCACTGGCGGCGACGACGTGCAGGCCGGACGACGAGTAGTGGTACGACTGCTGCAGGAGCCCGGTCAGCCAGTTCGACGAGGGCCGCAGCGGGGTGCCGACCAACCTCTCGCCGAGCTCGTCGACGAGCGTCCTGGCCGCGGGTGAGCCGCCCCAGGCTTCCCCCCAGCCGACGACGCCGTCGCTGGTCTCGAGGCGGACCAGGACGGCGGCCCGGCCGGGCACCAGGCCGCGCGACGACCCGTACCGGTCGGCCACGTCGAGCGGGTCGGCCACCGGGATCGATTCGATGCGGGCGATGGTGCTCTGCGCCCGTGGTTCGCTCGCGAACTCGCTCACGGGCGGCCTCCGAGCAGGCCACTGAGGGTGGCCGACGGCGTCAGCACGTCGCGGGCGGTGCGGGCGACCAGCACCCGGGGCCCCCGGACGGTGAGCAGCTCGCGCACTGCGTCGTCCAGCTCGCCGGGGTCGTCGACGGTGCGGGCGGTGGCCCCGAGGGAACGGGCGAACGCGCCGAGGTCGACCGGGCCGATGTCGACGGCCGTGGGGCGTCCGGTCGACCGTGCCTGGTGCATGGCGATCGTCCCGTACAGCTGGTTCTGGAAGACCACGACCAGCGGCTCGGCGCCGCACCGGGCGGCCGTCTCGAGCTCCTGTCCGGTCATGAGGAACCCGCCGTCGCCCGCCAGCCCGAGCACGGTGCGCGTGGGCGCGGCGAGGGAGGCGGCCACGGCGGCCGGGACGGCGTACCCCATCGCGCCTGAAACCGGGCCGACCTGGGTGCGGGGGTGGTTGAAGCGCCAGTAGCGGTGCCCGAACACCGAGAAGTTGCCCGCGTCGTTGGTCACGATGGTGTCACCGGGCAGGTGCGCGCGAAGCGTCGCCATGACCGTCGCCGGGTGCAGGCCCTCCCCGTCGGGCGGAACGTCATCCGGGGTGCTGAACCGCTCGTAGGTCACGCGGGCCCGCTCCCACGCGGAGCGCGGCCGGTGGCCGCGTTCCGCGGCCAGCCTGGTGAGGGCTCGGGCGAACGCGACGGGGGAGGCGTGGACGGCGATCCGCGGGGTCGTGACCGCCCCGAGGTTCTCGGCCGCTGCGTCGACCTGGACCACGGCGGAGCCGGCCGCCGGGAGCGTGTACGTCTGCGTGGTGACCTCGTCGAGCCTGCTCCCCAGAACGAGGACGACGTCGGCATTGCGCAGCGGACCGATGATGTCCTCGGTCGTGCCGAGCGCCAGGTGGCCGAGGTAGTTCGGGTGGTCGTTCGGGAAGGTGTCCTGACGGCGGAAGGCCGCGTACACGCCGAGCCCGACCGCCGCGGCCAGCTCGGTGAGCTCCGGGTGCGCGTCCTGCGCTCCCTCACCGACGATCATGACTGGTCGCTCGGCGGCGGCGAGCAGGTCGAACGTCTGCGCCACGTCGGCATCCGCGGCGGCCGGTCCGGTGGCGGGGGTGGGCGGGTGCGCCCGAACGCCCTCGCCGGCCAACACGTCGGCCGGGAACGCGACGACGGATGGTCCGGGACGCGGTCCCGTGCTCCGCAGCAACGCCCTGGCCACGATCTCGGCCGCTCGGTCCGCACGGTGCACGGTCGCGCCGAAAACGGTGATCTCGTCGTAGAAGCGGGGGAGGTCGACCTCCTGGAAGGCCTCCTTGCCCAGGTGGTCGGTCTCCACCTGCCCGAGCAGCGCGATCATTGGGGTCGAGTCCTGCCGCGCGGTGTGCACCCCGATCGCCAGGTTGGCCGCGCCCACGGCGCGCGTGGCCATGGCCACGGCCGGACGACCGGTGACCTTGGCGTCGGCCTCGGCCATGAAGGCGGCACCCGACTCGTGCCTCGTCGAGATCAGGTCGAGCCCGGGGCGACGGGTGACCTCGTCCATCAGCTCCAGGAAGCTTTCGCCCGGAACCGTGTAGAAGCGTGTGACACCGGCCTGTTCCAGCAGGTCGACGACGGTCGCCGCAGCGGTGCTCATGCCGGCACCTCCGCACCCTCGCCGGCCAGGCGCTCGCTGACCGTGTCGATGTGCCGGGAGGCTGCGGCGATGAGGGTGTCGCGATCACCGGCCGCGAGCGCGTCCACGATCGCGTGGTGCTCGGTCTGGGCCTGCTGGGAGTCGGCGGCCGGGCGCCCCCGGTAGTAGCGCGCGATCTGCAGGTGCACCCGGAGGTCGTCGTAGGAACCGACCAGGTACGGGTTGCGGCACGGCGTGATCGTCATCTGGTGGAACTCCGCGTCGAGCTGGTTGAAGCTGACGATGTCCAGCTCGGGCCCGGCCACGAGCCCGTCCAGCTTGGCCAGGACCTGCCGGATCCCCTCCAGGTCCGAGCTGGTGGCGAGGACGACGCTGCGCTCCAGTGCACCGAGCTCGATGACGCGACGGGCCTCGAGCAGCAGGCGCAGGCTCTCGACGTCGAGGAGCGGGGTGACGCTGAAGCCCTTGTACGGCGCGAGCGTCACGAGCTTCTCGGAGACGAGGCGGTTCAGTGCTTCGCGTACCGGCGTGTGGCTGACCCCGAGCTCCTTGCTGAGACGGTCGATCTGCAGGCGCTCGGCGGGTGCGAGTCGTCCGTCGAGGATGCGGTCGCGGAGGGTCTCGTACGAGCGGTCGGTCAGACCGTCGCGAGGAACGCCGGAGCCAATCATGGTTTATATATATTCCATAATCTGCGACCGAGGCAAGCGTCGCCGCGAGCCGCATCGGGCGTGCGCGGTGGCGCTCAGCGCGCCGCGAGGGCGGTGGGCACCACGACCTCGCCGGTCGCGCGCCCGCGTTCGTCCAGCATCCAGCCCATGCGCTTGGGGGTGCGCAGGTTGACCGCGTTGTCGCGCAGCCGCATCCAGGGCAGCCGCTCGCCGAAGAGGCGCTCGATGCGCAGCATGTCGTGCAGGGAGCGGGTCCACACGGTCATCGCGATGTTCGCGTCGCCGGTCATGGACAGGCACATCCGCAGCTCGGGGAGGGTGGCCAGGGCCGCGATCGTGCGTTCCTGATCGGCGGGCTCGACGTGGGCGGTCCAGGTGCTGCTCACCGACCAGCCGGACACCTCGGCGGCGAGCTCGCAGCGGAACGACAGCAGGTCGGAGCCGATGAGCCGGGCGAGCTGGCGGCGCACGGTGGCGGTGTTGCGTCCCGTCGCCCTCGCGAGCTCCGCCGCGGTGCGCCGGCCGTCCACGGCCAGCCCCTCGATGAGGGGCCACGCCTGCGCGGGTGGCGTCGTCCGATTCGCGGGGGTCGACCGGGCCTGCTCCGCCTCCAGGGCGTCGACCTGCGCCGGGTCGAGCGCGTCGAGGCGCCAGTGGGTGCCGTGCCGGTGGATCGCGGTGGCCACGTAGGTGCGCTGGCGTTCGACGCCGGGCAGCGCCTCGAGGTCGTCGAGCACGAACGCGGTCAACGCGGCCAGGTCCCGGGTGATGACCGTGAGCAGCAGGTCCCGGCCGCGGGTGGACTCCTCGACCGTGACGGCCCGCGGGTCGCGGCACACCGCCTCGACGACGGAGCGCCGGGCGCCGGGCAGGCAGTCGACCTCGACCAGCGCGAGCGTGACGTGCCGGTAGCTGCCGCCCGGGTGCGCGGTGACCCAGGCCAGCCCCCGCTCGCGCAGCCGGTCCCAGCGGGCGGCGAGCGTGGCGGGGTTCGAGCCGAGGACACGGGCCGCCGCGGCCCACGAGACCCGTGGCGCGATCTGGAGCGCGTGCAGCAGCGCGAGGTCGTGCTCGTCGATGTCGTCTGCGTCGACGGGGTGCGCATATCTGCTCACCAGAGCCATCTTGCTGCACGAATCGATGGATTCCGGGCCGGGTCGCGTATCCGATGCGCAGACTGCGCCGAACGTGAAGCCGGACGTCGAGACGGAGGTGGGCGTGTCGGTCCTGGACGAGGCCCGCGAGATGGCGGGAGAGCTCACGAGGTGGCGCCGCGACCTGCACGCCCACCCGGAGGTCGGGCTGCAGCTGCCGCGGACGCAGGAGGCGGTGCTCGCCGCGCTCGAGGGCCTGCCGGTCGAGATCACGACGGGCACGGCGGCCACCTCGGTCACCGCCGTGGTGCGCGGGGGCGGGGACGGCCCGCCCGTGCTGCTGCGGGCCGACATGGACGCGATCCCGGTGCAGGAGCGGACGGGGCTGCCGTACGCGTCCTCGGTGCCCGGGGTGATGCACGCCTGCGGCCACGACCTGCACACCGCGATGCTGCTGGGCGCCGCGCACCTGCTCGCCGCGCGACGCGACCAGCTGCCCGGCGACGTCGTGCTGATGTTCCAGCCGGGGGAGGAGGGCTGGGAGGGCGCCCGCACGATGATCGGGGAGGGCGTGCTCGACGCGGCCGGCCCGCGGGTGGCCGCCGCGTACGGAATGCACGTGTTCTCCACGCTCCCGCAGCAGTTCCACACCCGCCGCGGCGCGATGCTCGCCTCGTCCTCGGCGCTGGAGGTGACGGTGCACGGGGAGGGCGGTCACGCCTCCACTCCGCACCTGGCGCGCAACCCGGTCGTGGCCGTGGCCGAGATGGTGCTGGCGCTGCAGACGCTGCGCACCGACGTCTTCGACCCGGTCGTGCTCACGACGACCGTGCTGAACGGGGGGACGCGGCGCAACATCATCCCGGCCTCGGCGAGCTTCGAGGCCACCGTGCGGACCTTCTCCGACGCCACCGCGGTCCGCGTCGGCGACCAGGCGCGGCGGCTGCTCGACGGCATCGCGGCCGCGCACGGCGTCGAGGTCGACGCGCGGTTCGTCCGGGAGCGCCCGGCCACGGTGAACGACGCGGACGATGTGGCGTTCGTCGACGAGACGGTCCGCGAGGCGCTGGGCGAGGAGTGGCTGCGCCCGCTGCAGAACCCGTTCACCGGCGCCGAGGACTTCTCCCGGGTGCTCGCCGAGGTGCCCGGCGCGTTCGTCGCGCTCGGCGCCCTCCCGGGCGGCGCGGACCCCGAGAAGGCGCCCTTCAACCACAGCGGCCACGCCGTGTTCGACGAGGCAGTGCTCCCGCTCGGGGCCGCCCTGCACGCCGAGCTCGCCCTGCGCCGGGCCGCAGCGCCCGGCCCCGCCCGGAATCCGGAGGACCAGCGATGACGCCAGTTCCCGACACCCGACGTCGCGCCCGCCGCGCGCTGCTCGCCATCGGCTTCGGCCATGCCCTCGAGTGGTACGACTGGGGCATCTACGCGATCTTCGTGCCGTTCTTCGCGACGCAGTTCTTCGCCCCGGGCGACCAGGTCTCGGCCGTGCTGTCGAGCCTCGCCGTGTTCGCCGTGGGGTTCGTGGCCCGGCCGGTCGGCGGCCTGGTGGTCGGGCGGCTCGCCGACCGGGTCGGCCGCCGCCCGATGATGGCGCTCACCGTCGGCGGCATGGCCGCGGCGAGCCTGCTGATCGGCATCTCGCCGACCTACGCGACGATCGGGGTCGGGGCGTCCGTCGTGCTGGTGCTGGCCCGCGTCGTGCAGGGGCTGGCCACCGGCGGCGAGCTGCCCTCGGCCCAGACGTACCTGGCGGAGGCCGCACCACCGGAACGGCGGGGCCTCTGGTCGAGCGTCATCTACATCGCCAGCGTCGGCGGCAACACGATCGGCGTTCTGCTCGGCCTGGTCCTCTCGCTCACCCTGACGCCGGCGCAGATGGCCGACTTCGGGTGGCGGATCCCGTTCGTCATCGGCGGGGTGCTCGGCCTGGTCGCGCTGTGGATCCGCCGCTCGCTGGAGGAGACCGAGGCGTTCAGCCGCGAGGCAGCTGCCGGTGTACGTCCACGGATCTGGCCGGAGATCGTGCGGCACCGCCGCGAGGCGGCCCAGGTCGTCGGGCTCTCGGTCGGGTTCACGGTCGTCTACTACTCCTGGGTGATCTCAGCCCCCGCCTACGCGATCAGCGAGCTGGGGATCGACTCCAGCGCCGCGCTGCTGGCCGGGGTGCTGGCCAGCCTGGTGCTCATCGCCGTCCAGCCGGCGTGGGGAGCGCTGTCGGACCGGATCGGGCGGCGCCCCGTCCTGCTGATCAGCTCTCTCGGCACCGCGGCGCTGCTGTTCCCGCTGCAGGCGATGGTGCGCGACGCGGTGCAGCTCGGGATCGCGATGGCGATCGCCATGGTGTTCATCGGCGCCGGGATCGCGATCCTGCCGGCCGCCTACGCCGAGATGTTCCCGACCCGCATCCGCGCCGTCGGCCTCGCGGTGCCGTACTCGATCGCCGTCGCCGCGTTCGGCGGAACCGCGCCCTACCTGCAGACCTGGGTCGGCACCACGCTGGGCCGCCCGGCCTTCACCGCGTACGTGGTGGCGCTCCTGATCGTCACCGCCGCCACCGTGCTGACGCTGCGCGAGGGGCGCGGCGCCGACCTCGCGGTCGATGGCCGTCACCCCGGGCGGGAAGGTGGGGAGCGTGAACCCGCTCGACCTGCTGCGTGACGACCTCGAGGTCGTCGACCTCGCCCAGCCCCTCGAGGTGGGCATGCCCACCTCACCCACCCACCCGGCGTTCGACTTCGCGCTCCGGCAGCGCCACGGCGACGTCGTGCGCGCCGACGGCATCACCGGCTCGCACGAGGTGATGGTCCTCGGCGGGCACGTCGGCACCCACATGGACGCGCTGAGCCACGTCGCGGTGGACGGGTTGCTGCACGGCGGCGTACCGGTGGCCGGCGCCGTCGACGCGGGCCGCTACCGCACGCACGGCATCGACGGGGTGCCGCCGCTGCTGCGGCGCGGCGTGCTGGTGGACGTCCCGCGCTCCCGCGGCGTGGCCCGGCTCGCCCCGGGGGAACCGGTGGGGGTGGCGGACCTGGAGGCCGCGCCCGAGCCGCGAGCCGGGGACGTGGTGCTGGTCCGCACCGGGTGGTCGCAGCTCTGGGGCGACCCGCCCGCGTACCTCGGCGGCACCGACGGCGTCCCGGGCGTGGACGCGGAGGCGGCCCGCTGGCTCGCCGAGCGGGGCGTGGCCGCCGTCGGGGCCGACACGATCGCGCTCGAACACATCCCCGCCGGTGGCGGCCTGGCCGCACTGCCGGTGCACCGCATCCTGCTTGCCGAGGCGGGCATCAACCTGATCGAGGTGATGACGCTGGAGACCCTGTCCGACAGCCTGGCCGCGCGCGGCACGGGCGAGTTCCTGTTCATGGGCGCGCCGCTGAACGTGCGCGGTGCCACGGGTGCGCCGATCCGCCCGCTGGCGGTGATCGGCTCGTGAGCGGAGCGGACACGATCGTGCTCGGGGACGTGTCGGTGACCCGCGTGATCGAGTGGACCGGACCGATCCGGACGGTCGCCGAGATGGTGCCCGACAGCACGCCGGAAGGTCGCGCCGCGCTGAAGCCTGCGTTCCGCGACCCCGCCGACGACGCCTACCGGTGCGCGATCCAGACCTGGGTGCTGCGCAGCGAGGGGCGCACGATCGTCGTCGACACCGGTGCGGGCAACGACCGCGACCGCCCGCAGGTCCCGGCGTTCGACCACCTGAAGACCCCGTTCCTGGACAACCTCGCCCGGGCCGGGGTGCGTCCTGAGGACGTCGACGTCGTGGTCAACACCCACGTGCACTACGACCACGTCGGCTGGAACACCCGCTGGGACGGCGGCGAGTGGGTGCCGACGTTCCCGAACGCCACCTACCTCGTGCCGCGGATCGACCACGACTACTTCGAACCCGTGAACGAGCACCGCAGGCCCGCGCCCGTCACCGATGCCGACCGGCTGCGCCGCCGGGGCAGCCACATCGTGTTCGGCGACAGCGTGCGACCGGTCGTGCAGGCCGGGCTGGTGACGCTGTGGGAGGACCGGTACGCGATCGACCGCAACCTGACGCTCGAACCCGCGCCCGGCCACACGCCCGGCTCGTCGGTGCTGCGGCTGCGGTCCGGGAGCGACCGGGCCCTGTTCGTCGGCGACATCCTGCACAGCCCCGTGCAGATCGCCGAGCCCGACGCCAACAGTTGCTTCTGCGAGGACGCCGCTGCCGCCCGCGCCACCCGGCGCCGGATCCTCGCCGAGGCGGCCGGGGAGCCGACGCTGATCGTGCCGGCACACTTCCCGGGCCACGGGGCGGCCGAGGTGCAGGCGCAGGGCGACGGCTACGCGGTGACGCGCTGGGCGGGCTTCGGCACCGTCGGCGCCGCCTGACCAGGTGCCTCATCCCGTGGGGACGGCGCCTGCCCCGGCCAGCACCGCGGCGGCGAGCGGCGCCGGTCGGGGCAGTCTCGCGTTCGCGTCGGACGCACGGAACGAGTCGATCGCGAGCGCGGCGAAGCGACGCGCGGCCGCCACCCGGAATGCGGGCGGCGTCGCGGAGAGCCCGCGCCCGGCGAGCAGTACCAGCACGAGGTCGTCGAGGACGAAGTCGCGGCGCAGCCCGCCGGCCGCCTGAGCACGGTTCACCAGGTCCGCGAGCATCCTGAGCACGGCGGCCCGGTGCGCGGCGAACGCCTCGAGCGAGGGGTTCTCCGACAGGAACGCGTCGACGAAGCCCTGGTTGCGCACGTTGAGCACGAGGACCCGCTCGACCACCGAGCAGAACCCCCGCCAGGGATCGGGGTCGGCGCACCCGTCCTCCACGATCCCCTCGCACGCCCGCCGCTCCTCGGCGAACACCTCGTCGACGAGCACCTGCTTCGTCGGGAACCGGCGGTACAGCGTGGCCGGCCCCACCGCGGCCCGGCGGGCGATCTCCCGCATCGTGACGTCGAGGCCGCGCTCGGAGAACAGCGCTCGCGCCGCCTCGATCGCCCGGTCGCGGTTGTGCTTCGCGTCGGCCCGGAGCATCCGAGTCAATCGATCGGTCATGGTTCTCACTTCGGTGAAGTGGACGGGGGCGTCCGTTAGTGTCGCCACGGTAGCGCGATCAGCGGAGGAATGGGGCCGACGTGCGTGCAGTGCGGATCGAGCGGTTCGGCGACCCGAGCGGGATGGTGGTGACCTCGATCCCCGAGCCGGTCGCGGGGCGCGGTCAGGTGGTCATCGCGACCGAGGCGATCGGCGTCGCGGGCGTCGACGCCGTCATCCGGCGGGGCACCCTCGCCGGTTACGGGTTCTCCGAGGGTCTGATCCCCGGGAGCGAGGTCGCCGGCCGGGTGACGGACGTCGGCGAGGGCATCGATCCGACGTGGGTCGGCCGCCGGGTGTGGGCGTTCACCGGCCACGGCGGGGGCTACGCCGAGCGGGCGGTGGCGAGGATCGAGGACGTCGCCGCACTCCCCGACGGCCTGTCGTCGATCGATGCGGTGGCGCTCGGGAGCGCCGCGCCCGTCGCGCACTTCGCGCTCACTCACGCGCACTTCGCGGCGGGCGAGTCGGTGCTCGTGCGCGGCGCGGCGGGCAGCATCGGCGTCGCGGCCGTGGAGCTCGCGGCGCGCGGGGGTGCCGGGGCGGTGGCGGTCACGACGGCGTCGCCCGAACGCGGGAAGCGCCTCGTCGAGTTCGGTGCGACGCACCTCCTCGACCGCGCGGGCGATCCCCACGACGGCGCCGCCGCGGCCGCGCCGGAGTCCTACGACGTGATCATCGACATCGTCGGCGGCGCGGCCATGCCCGCGTTCCTGGACCGGCTCGCCCCGAACGGTCGGTTGGTCCTCGTCGGCGTGGTGGCCGGCGCACCGCCCGCGGACTTCGGCTCGCGCTTCCTGGCGCCGGGTGCGTTCCAGCAGTCGCGCTCGTTCGCGACGTTCAGCCTCGACACGGTCGCGCCACCGGCCAAGGACGCCATCCGCGCGGAGCAGTTCGCCGCCGCAGTGCGCGGCGAGCTGCACGCGGTGGTGCACGACGTCCTGCCCCTCGACGGTGCGGCCGACGCCCACCGGCGGATGGACGCGGGCGAGGTGTTCGGGCGGATCGTCCTCACGCCCTGAGCGCTGGGGGTGTTCGGTGGGGGATCCTGGAACGCCACCGGGCTCCGAACCCACCGACGTGAGAGGACCACCCGCCGTGCGCCGAACGCTGTACGAGGACGACCACGAGGCCTTCCGCGCGTCGTTCCGGAAGTTCCTGGACGTCGAGGTGGTGCCCCACCTCGCCGAGTGGGACGCCGCCGGGATCTCTCCGCGCGGGCTGTTCACCGCGGCGGGCCGGTCGGGGTTCCTGGGGATGGAGATCCCGGAGGAGCTCGGCGGGGGAGGGGTGAGCGACTTCCGGTTCAACGCCGTGATCGCGGAGGAGGTCGTGCGCGCCGGGGCCACCGGGCCGGGACTCGGGCTCACCCTGCACAACGACGTATGCCTGCCCTACTTCCTCTCCTACTGCGACGAGGAGCAGGCGCGGCGCTGGTTGCCCGGCATCGCGTCGGGCGAGCTGATCACCGCGATCGCGATGACGGAGCCCGGCATGGGGTCGGACCTCGCGTCGATGACCACCACCGCGCGCCGCGACGGCGACCACTACGTCGTCAACGGGTCGAAGACGTTCATCTCCAACGGCATCAACGCCGACCTGGTGATCACCGCGGTGAAGACCGACCCCGGGCAGCGGCACAAGGGTATGAGCCTGCTGGTGCTCGAGCGGGGGATGGCCGGCTTCGAGCGCGGCCGCAACCTGGACAAGGTCGGCCTGCACGCGCAGGACACCGCGGAGCTGTCGTTCACCGACGTGCGGGTGCCGGTGGCGAACCTGCTCGGGCCCGAGGAGGGGCAGGGGTTCGCCCAGCTGGTGGCGAACCTGCCCCGGGAGCGGCTGTCGCTCGCGATCTCCGCGACCGCCGCGGCCAGGACCGCCCTGGAGCAGACGCTCGAGCACGTCAAGTCGCGCACGGCGTTCGGGCAGCCGATCGGGTCGTTCCAGAACTCGCGGTTCGTGCTCGCCGAGATCGACACCGAGGTCGACCTCGCCGAGCACTACCTCGACGACTGCGTGCGTGCGCTCGACGCAGGCGAACTCACCGCCGCCGAGGCCGCGAAGGCGAAGTGGTGGTGCACCGAGCTGCAGGGGCGCGTGGTGGACCGGTGCCTGCAGCTGCACGGCGGCTACGGCTACATGACCGAGTACCCGATCGCGCGCGCCTGGCAGGACGCGCGGGTCACCCGGATATACGGCGGCACCACCGAGATCATGAAGGAGGTCATCGGCCGCTCGTTGGGCCTGAGCTGACCTGCTGCTCCATCCGCACGAAGGCGAGGTGCCGCTCGTACTGGTCGAGGATGTCGTCGGTGAGCTGCCCGCGCGTGTAGCCCATGACGTCGTAGTCCTGGCCGCCCTCGCGCAGGTGCACCTCCACCTGGAAGTACGTGTCCGTCGCCTTCGGGACCACGCGCCCCCCGTACACGGGCATCGGAACCTCGCGCGGCCGGACCTCGTACCGGAACGGGTGTTCCTCTCCCAGATCGGCGACGAGCTGGACGAAGGGCGTGCCGTCCTCGTCGCGGTCCTGCGTGGCCGACGCGTCCACGCCCCGTTCCTGCAGGTAGGCGGCCACCTCTTCCGCGGCGGGCAGAGCCACCTCGCTGAGGAACGCCTCGGCGCGCTCCCGGTCGGGGAACGACAGCACCCGGTCGAGCCGGTGCCGCCAGCCCGGGACGTCGGACGGGTGCCCGTCGGTGGCGATCCGGCCCGACAGCGAGGCCATCACGCTGCGCTGGTGGCTCTCGGCGTGCAGCGCCTCCCACCGCAACGCCTTGAGCAGGCCCACCATCACCAGCAGCAGCACGAACGCGAACGGCAGCCCCATGATGATCGTGGCGTACTGCAGGGCGGTGACCCCGCCGACGATGAGCATCCCGATGGTGAGCAGGCCCGTCGCCACCGCCCAGAAGATGCGCACCCACGGCGCCCCGTCCGACTTCACGGTGGGCAGGTGGGAGGTCAGGTTGGCCATCACCAGCGCGGCCGAGTCGGCCGAGGTGACGTAGAACAGCAGCCCGACGAACGTGGCGATGGACGCCACGACGCCGACCGCCGGGTAGTGCGCCAACAGCTGGTAGAAGCCCTGCGCCGGGTTGGCCACCGTGTTCTCGCCGAACTCCACGTTGCCGTTGCGGATCAGGGCGACGGCGCTGTTGCCGAAGATCGAGATCCACATCACGATGTAGGAGAACGGGATGATCAGCGTGCCGGCCACGAACTCGCGGATGGTGCGGCCACGGGAGATCCGGGCCAGGAACAGCCCCACGAACGACGCCCACGCGATCCACCAGGCCCAGAAGAACAGCGTCCACGTGTTGAGCCACTCGACCGGCCGGTCGAAGGCGAACGTCTGCATCGTCATGCCCGGGAAGGAGCTGAAGAAGTCGCCGATGTTCTCCACGAGCCCGTTCAGCAGGAACACCGTGTCGCCCACGACCAGCAGGTAGAGAGCCAGCCCGATCGCGAGCAGCACGTTGAGCTCGGACAGCAGCCGGATGCCCTTGTCGACACCACTCACCGCCGACACCGTGGCCATGATCACCGCGATGGCCACCAGCCCGATCTGCGCGGCCGTGCCCTCCGGGATCCCGAAGAGGAAGTAGAGCCCGTAGTTGAGGAGCACGACGCCGATGCCGAGCGACGCGGCGACCCCGAAGATCGTGCCGAGCACGGCGGCGAGGTCCACGGCGGTGCCGACCCCACCGTGGATCCGCTTGCCGAACACCGGGTACAGCGCCGACCGGATGGCCAGCGGCAGGTTCCTGCGGTACGCGAAGTAGGCCAGGGCCATGCCCATCAGGGCGTACATCCCCCAGCCGTTGATCCCGTAGTGGAACAGCGCCCACACGTTCGCCGCCTCGGCCGCCTCCAGCGTGCCGCCCTCACCGCGCGGCGGCGTGAGGTACTGCGTGACCGGCTCGACGACCGCGAAGAACATCAGGTCGGTGCCGATACCGGCCGCGAACAACATCGACGCCCACGCGAACGTGCTGAACTCCGGCCGGGAGTGTTCCGGCCCGAGCCGGGTGCGCCCGAACTTGGACGCCCCGACGAAGATGACGAACACCAGGATGAGCGTCGAGAGCAGGATGTAGAACCAGCCGAACCACTCCGAGATCCACCCCACCAGCGCACCGATGGTGTCGGCGGCCGCCGTCGGAGCGATGATCGCCCAGATCGCAATGACCAGCGTCAATGCGGCCGAGCCGTAGAACACGACCGGTTTGATCCCGCTCCTGGGTTCCGGCTTCGTCTCTGTTCCAGCCTGGGTCTCGCTCATCGAGCGCCTCCCTGCTCCGCCCACCCTCCGCGGCCGTCCGGAAATGGCGTCGCGACCGCGATGGCGCAGCTTCTCACGTCCGGGGGCGGCTGCGAAGGGGAACTTCGGCCTCTCGTGCTCCGTCGCCGTCCATGATCGAGTATTCGGGTCGCGGGCGCAGTTCGGTGCCCCGTCCGCGGCGCTTGATCACCGGACCGGCGCGTTCCCCTGGGCGGCCACTCGACCGGCGGTGGTGCCGTTCCGGGCCGGCGCCATCCGAGTTCGGGGGCGTCTCGCTTCTGGTGATCATGGTGTTCGTGGGTTCCGCTGAACGCCGAACGGGAGACGGTCCGGTGCCGAGGAGGACGATGCGGATGGTCCAGGACCACCGGGCAGTCCGTCGGCACCCGGCGGTGACGGGCTCGTCGAAAACCGGCGTGCCCCCAAGTCGGGGACGGCCGTCCGGCCACCCCGGGGTTCGGTTCTGAACCCAACCCGACCACCTGCCCACGTGACGAGCGGCTCGAGACCGGCACGACTGCACCGGAGACCAGGACGAAGCCGGGGTGGCTGCCGCCGCCCGCCGACCCGGCTCGCCCACCGCACGATCAGCACGAAGAGCGCGTTCAGCCGAACGCGGTGGAGGAAGCCCACGCGGCGCGCCCGTGGCGCTTGATCAGTGGACCGGCGCGTTTCCCGACGGCAGGCGTCGGGTTTCGCACCAGAACGGTGATCATGGGTCAGGTCGTGCTGGTCCCCCGCTTGGCCACGGTCAGCAGGACCGCGGCGTCCTCGAGGGCCTCGAGGCTGTGGGAGTTCGGGGGCACGACCAGGAGGTCGCCGCGCCGTCCCTCCCACGCGTCGTTGCCGCTCACGAGGCGCACGCGGCCGGTCAGGACGTGGACGGTGGCCTCGCCCGGGTTGGCGTGCTCGGCGAGCTCGCTGCCGGCCAGGATGGCGATCACGGTCTGGCGCATGACGTGCTCGTGCCCGCCCACCACGGTGTGTGCGGCGCGGCCGGCCGTGCTGCGGCGGGCCGCGTCGAGCTGCTCGCGGGCCAGGGCGTCGAGCGAGAGTTTGCGCGACATCAGGTTCTCTCCCACCCGCGTCGGGCCGGTCGGGTCATGGGTCCACCGCTGCGGGAGCGGTACACGATGTAGGGCCGGAACAGGTACTGGACCGGCGCCGTGAACGCGTGCACGAGCCGGGTGAACGGCCAGATGGCGAACAGCAGCATGCCGATGAGCGTGTGCAGCTGGAACGCCAGGCCCGCGTGGCTCATCGCCTCGATGTCGGGCTGCAGCACGAACAGCGACCGGAACCACGGGGCGACCGACAGGCGGTAGTTGTGCTCCTCGCCGCCCGCCGCGCCGAGGAGCGTGGTGGTCAGGCCGACGACGATGGCCGCGACGAGCACGACGTACATGAGCTTGTCGTTCCTGGTGGTGGCCATGAACACCGGCCCGGTGGTGCGCCTGCGGTAGATCAGGATCGCGACGCCGACGAGCGTGCAGAAGCCGGCGATCCCGCCCAGCAGCAGCGCCTGGACGTGATAGGCCGTCTCGGACAGTCCGACGGCGTCGGTCCAGCTCTGCGGGATCACCAGGCCGATGAAGTGCCCGATGACCACCACGAGGATGCCGAAGTGGAACAGCGGGCTGCCGATGCGCAGCAGCCGCGACTCGTAGAGCTCCGACGAGCGGGTGGTCCAGCCGAACTTGTCGTAGCGGTACCGCCACACGGTGCCTGCGACGAGGATCGCGATCATCACGTACGGCAGCACGCCCCACAGCACGATGTCCAGCGTGGTCATCGGCGGCCTCCGGTCGGGAAGGGGGCGAGGTCGAGCCCGACCTGCTCGCGCGGTGGGCCGGTGCGGGCGAGCGCCTTCGCCGCCGTGACGTCGGCGGGCGACGGGCCGGGCAGCAGCGCGCACACGGCCTCCACGGGGGCGGCGTACGCGGTGGCGGCCTCCACGAGCGCGAGCCGCAGGAGCTCGAGGCCGGCCCGGTGTTCCTGCAGGAGCGCGAGGCCGTCTGCGAGGTCGGCGGTGGCGGCGTACTCGAGCACGGCAGGCAGGAAGTCGGGCAGCTCGCCGCCCGTGAACTCGACGCCCGCGGCGCGGTAGCGCTGCTTGATCGCGGCGAGCGCGCCTCCGCGGCGGCGGGTCTCCCCGTCCGACCACCAGGTGAGGTCGAGGCAGCAGCGGCGCCGCCGGTCGAACACCTCGACGTAGTGCTCCGCCAGGGCGGCGGCGGGGGTGGCCGCGACGTGGTCGAGGAATGCCGTCAGCCGCTCGCGTGGCCGGCCGGGCGGCAGCGCGTCCACCGCGTCGCGGACCAGCGGGAACAGCTGCCGGACCGGGTCGTCGGGGTACTGCAGGCAGACCGATGCCGCCTGGAGGACGACGGCCTGCGCGCGGGTCACCGCTTCTCCCCGGGATCCGGTGGCGCGTCCTTCCGCGGTGGGAACAGCCCGGGCGGGCGGCCCTTGCCGTCCCAGTTGAGGAGGTTGACCCGGGCGCCGGGTTGGCCGGGGTCGGCGAAGTCGTCGCTGGTCTGGCGGTCGCGCAGGGCGTGGAAGGTCTCCACGGACACCGGCATCGGACGTCCGGAGGCCTCGCCGAACGGGCCGCTGCCGACCATCCCCGGCCCGCCGTCGACGTCGAGGCTGCAGCCGATCTCCTCGAGCTGGTGGGCCTCACCGGCGTACGCGGTGGGGATGACGTAGCGCTCCTCGTACTTCGCGATCGCGAGCAGCCGGTACATCTCCAGCACCTCGCGGCCGGTCAGCCCGGCCGCCGCCGCGATCGACTCCTGCCGTGGGCGGTTCAACGTCACGTCCCGCATGTACGACCGCATCGCCGCGAGCTTCTGCAGCACGGCCCGCACCGGTGCGACGTCACCCGCGGTGAACAGCTCGGCGAGGTACTCGACGGGGATGCGCAGCGCGTCGATCGCACCGAAGAGGTTGCCCGCGTCCTCGCCGTCGTGCCCGGTCTCGGTGAGTCGGTCGACCACCGGGGAGAGCGGCGGGATGTACCAGACCATCGGCATGGTGCGGAACTCCGGGTGCAGCGGCAGCGCCACCCGGTAGTCCTTGGCCAGCCGGTACACGGGCGAGCGCTGCGCGGCGTCGATCCAGTCCTCGGCGATGCCGTCGTGGCGCGCGGCCGCCACCACCCTGGGGTCGTTCGGGTCGAGCAGCAGGTCGAGTTGCGCCTCGTACAGATCGTGCTCGTCCGCGACGGACGCGGCGGCGGTGACGCGGTCGGCGTCGTAGAGGAACAGGCCGATGTAGCGCAGCCGCCCGACGCAGGTCTCGCTGCACACCGTCGGCAGCCCGACCTCCACCCGCGGGTAGCAGAACGTGCACTTCTCGGCCTTGCCGGTGCGGTGGTTGAAGTAGACCTTCTTGTACGGGCAGCCGGTCACGCACATACGCCAGCCGCGGCACTGGTCCTGGTCGACGAGCACGATCCCGTCCTCGGCCCGCTTGTACATCGCGCCCGACGGGCACGACGCCACACACGACGGGTTGAGGCAGTGTTCGCAGATGCGCGGCAGGAAGAACATGAAGGCCCGCTCGTAGTCGAAGCGCACCTTGTCCTCGGACTCGCGCCGGATGCGTTCGACGATCGGGTCGCGCGGCCCGTGTTCGGGGGCGCCGCCGAGGTCGTCGTCCCAGTTGGCGCTCCACTCGACGGCCATCGGCTCGCCGGAGATCAGCGACTTCGGCTGCGCGACCGGGAAGTCGTCGCCGAGCGGGGCGTCGGTGAGGTTCTCGTAGTCGTAGGTCCAGGGCTCGTAGTAGTCGCGGATGTTGGGCAGGACGGGGTTGGCGAAGATCGACAGGAGCTTCTTGAACCGGCCGCCTGCCTTGAGCGCGAGCCGGCCGCGCTTGTTGCGCACCCAACCGCCCCGCCACCGTTCCTGGTCCTGGTAGCGGCGTGGGTAGCCCTGGCCGGGGCGGGTCTCGACATTGTTGAACCAGACGTACTCGACGCCGCTGCGGTTGGTCCACGCCTGCTTGCACGTGACCGAGCAGGTGTGGCAGCCGATGCACTTGTCGAGGTTCATGACCATGCCGAGCTGGGCCATCACGCGCATCAGTACGCCACCTCCTGCGTCCGGCGGCGGATCACCGTGACCTCGTCGCGCTGGTTCCCGGTGGGGCCGAGGTAGTTGAAGGCGAACGACAGCTGGGCGTAGCCGCCGATGAGGTGGGTCGGCTTGACCAGGATCCGGGTCAGCGAGTTGTGGATCCCGCCCCGGCGGCCGGTGGCCTCGGACTTCGGCACGTTCACCACCCGCTCCTGGGCGTGGTAGACGAACACGACGCCGGGCGGCAGGCGGTGCGTGACGATCGCCCGCGCGACGAGCACGCCGTTGCGGTTGACGCCTTCCACCCAGTCGTTGTCGCGCACGCCGATGGACGCGGCGTCCGGCTCGCTCATCCAGACGACCGGCCCGCCGCGCGACAGCGAGAGCATGAACAGGTTGTCCTGGTACTCGGAGTGGATCGACCACTTCGAGTGCGGGGTGAGGTAGCGGACGGTCACCGACGTGCCGTCCGCACCGGGTTGCCCCGGGCCGGGCTCGCCGAACAGGCGTTGCATGTCCAGCGGTGCGCGGTAGACGGGCAGGGTCTCGCCGAACTCGTGCATCCAGTCGTGGTCGAGCAGGAAGTGCATGCGCCCGGTGAGGGTGTGCCAGGGCTTGCTGCGCTCGAGGTTGACGGTGAAGGGGGCGTAGCGCCGCCCGCCGGTCTCGCTGCCCGACCACTCCGGACTGGTGATCACCGGCACCGGGCGGGCCTGGGTGTCGGCGAAGGAGATGCGCTTCTCCTCGCTGCCCTCGGCGAGGTCGGCCAGCCGGGTGCCGGTGCGGCGCTCCAGTTCCCGGAACCCCTGCACGGCGAGCCGGCCGTTGGTCGTCGCGGAGAGAGTGAGGATGGCCTCGGCCATCTTGGCGTCGGTGTCGATCGCGGGCCGCCCGTCGCCGGCGCCGCCGAGCATCACGCCGTTGGCCGCGGCGAGGCGGGCGATCTCCTCGTCGGGCTGGTAGGTCACCGCCTTGGTCGTCATGCCGAGCCGGTCGATCAGCGGCCCGATGCTCGCCAGCTTGTCGGCGATGGCGGTGTAGTCACGCTCCACCACCACCAGGCCGGGCATCGTCTGTCCGGGGATCGGCTCGACCTCACCCGTCCGCCAGTCCCGCACGCGGCCGCCCGGCTGCGCGGTCTCGCCGGGCGTGTCGTGCTGCAGCGGCACGGCGACGACGTCGCGCCGCACGCCCAGGTGGGTCTCGGCGAGCTCGGAGAACCGGCGGGCGATCGCGTGGAAGGCAGCGAAGTCGGTGCGCGTCTCGAACGGCGGGTCGATCGCCGGCGTGAACGCGTGGACGAACGGGTGCATGTCCGTGGTGTTGAGGTCGTGCTTCTCGTACCAGGTGGCGGCCGGGAGCACGATGTCGGCGAGCAGCGTGGAGCTGGTCATCCGGAAGTCGAGGGCGAGCAGCAGGTCGAGCTTGCCCTCCGGCGGGTCGCCCTCGCGCCAGGCGACGTCGCGGGGGCGGCGATCGGGCGGGGTCTCCGTGGCGCGCAGGTTGTGGTGGGTGCCGAGCAGGTGCTTGAGGAAGTACTCGTCGCCCTTCGCCGACGACCCGAGCAGGTTCGCTCGCCACAGCGTGAGGCAGCGCGGCCAGTTCTGCGGCGCGTCGGGGTCCTCGATCGCGAAGCGCAGCCGGCCCGTCCGCAGCTGGTCGACGACGTGGGCCGCGACGTCCCCGGCGCCCGCCTCGTCGGCCAGGTCGAGGGGGTTGCGGTCGAATTGCGGGTAGGACGGCATCCAGCCCAGGCGGGCCGACAGCGCGATCGTGTCGATCGTGTGCATGCCCGCGAGGTGGCCCTGCGCCAGCGGTGAGGTGAGCGCGTCGGCGCGGTAGCCGTCGTAGCGCCACTGGTCGGTGTGCGTGTACCAGTACGCGGTGCCGATCATCTGCCGCGGCGGGCGGGACCAGTCCGTGGCCATCGCCATCGTCGCCCAGCCGGTGATCGGGCGGCACTTCTCCTGTCCGACGTAGTGCGCCCAGCCGCCGCCGTTGCGCCCCATCGACCCGGTGAGCAGCAGCAACGCGAGCACCGCCCGGTAGGTGGCGTCTCCGTGGAACCACTGGCAGATGCCGGCGCCCATGATGATCATGGTGCGGCCCTCGGACTCCTCGGCGTTGCGCGCCATCTCCCGCGCCACCCGCACGACCTGCCCGGCGGGCACCGACGTGATCGCCTCCTGCCAGGCCGGGGTGTAGGGCTGGGTCGCGTCGTCGTAGCCGGAGGGCCACTCGCCGGGCAGGTCGGCGCGGTGCACGCCGTACTGGGCGAGCATCAGGTCGAACACGGTGGTGACGAGCCGGTCGCCGAACCGGAGCACCGGCACCCCGCGGCGCAGCACCCCGCCGGTGCCGTCGACGGCGTCGAACCGCGGCAGCAGCACCTCCGCGGTGGCGCCGCCGTACAGCGTGAGCTGAGGTGTGACGTCGCCGAGGTCGAGATTCCACCGGCCCCGCCCGGACCCGGTGTAGCGGAAGCCCATCGAGCCGTTCGGCACCACCGGTTCGCCGGAGCGGCTGTCGAACAGCACGGTCTTCCACTCCGCGCCCTCGCCGGTGTCGCCGAGGTCGGCCGCGGTGAAGAACTTCCCCGGGACGTACGCCCCGTCGCGCTCGTCCAGGCTCACGAGGAACGGCAGGTCGGTGTAGCGCTGCACGTAGTCGGCGAAGAACGGCACGCGCCGCTCCACGAAGCACTCCCGCAGGATCACGTGCCCCATGGCCATCGCCATGGCGCCGTCGGTGCCGGGCTGGGCCGGCAGCCACGTGTCGGCGAACTTCGTGTTGTCGGCGTAGTCGGGGGAGACCACCACGACCTTCTGGCCCTTGTAGCGGGCCTCGGCCATCCAGTGCGCGTCCGGGGTACGGGTGATCGGGACGTTCGAGCCCCACATGATCAGGTAGGAGGCGTTCCACCAGTCGCCCGACTCCGGCACGTCGGTCTGGTCGCCGAACACCTGCGGCGACGCGACCGGCAGGTCGGCGTACCAGTCGTAGAACGAGGTCATGCAGCCGCCGACCAGCTCGATGAACCGCGAACCGACCGCGTGGCTGACCATCGACATCGCCGGGATCGGCGAGAACCCCGCGATCCGGTCCGGGCCGTAGGCCTTCACGGTGTGCACGTGCGCCGCGGCGACCATCTCGACGGCCTCGTCCCACGACACCCGCACGTGGCCGCCCTTGCCGCGGGCCCGCTGGTAGCGGCGCCGCTTCGCCGGATCGGTGGTGACC
Organism: Pseudonocardia zijingensis; assembly: GCF_042657305.1. Taxonomy (NCBI): domain Bacteria; kingdom Bacillati; phylum Actinomycetota; class Actinomycetes; order Pseudonocardiales; family Pseudonocardiaceae; genus Pseudonocardia; species Pseudonocardia zijingensis. Next base: position 130,875 of record NZ_JBHSKO010000017.1, read on the forward strand.
TCGTCCCAGGCGAGGACGGGATCGCCGAGCCTGCGCTTCGCCTCCCGGTACATCTCCAGCAGCACGCCGCGGGCGTAGGGGTAGCGGACCCGGGTGGGCGAGTAGGTGTACCAGGAGAAGGCCGCGCCGCGCGGGCAGCCGCGGGGCTCGTACTCCGGCGAGTCAGGGCCCACCGACGGGTAGTCGGTCTGCTGGCTCTCCCAGGTGATGATCCCGTCCTTGACGTAGACCTTCCACGAACACGAGCCGGTGCAGTTGACGCCGTGCGTGGAGCGGACGACCTTGTCATGGCTCCAGCGGTCGCGGTAGAAGACGTCGCCCTCGCGGCCGCCCTCCCGGTAGACCGCCCGCAGGTCCTCGGACGTCTCGCGGCGGGTGAAGAACCGCCCGGCCCGCAGGAGGGCGTCGGCGCCCGGCCCGTCGGTCCCGCCCGTTCGGGTCATCGTCGGCCCCCTCATCCCCCTGGCCATCCACCGTGACACTGATCACACTGGTTCTCAAGCGGATGCGGCGGCACCGACGAAGGTCCCCCCGATGGGGTCGGAACGGCCCTCGCGGCGACCGCCGCGCCCGGACACCGTCGACGGCGGAGGGAGAAATGCCATGACGGCTCCCGGAGGACGCCACGCCCGAACCCGAGAGCGCCAGGACTCACCGGCGCTCATGCTGACCCTGGCGACCGTGGGGTTCACGGTGACGTTCTGGGCGTGGGCGCTGCTCTCCCCGCTGGGTGCGAGCCTGCGCGACGAGCTGGCCCTCACCTCGTTCGAGCAGTCGCTGCTGGTGGCGGTGCCGGTCATCGTCGGCTCGCTCGGCCGGATCCCGGTCGGGGCGCTCACCGACCGGCTCGGCGCCCGCAGGATGTTCCCGACCGTCGCCCTGCTCACCGTGCTGCCGGTGCTCTACCTCGGCCACCTCGCCGACTCGCTGGCCGCATACCTCGTCGGCGGGTTCTTCCTCGGTCTCGGCGGCACCACGTTCGCGATCGGGGTCCCGTTCGTGAACTCCTGGTACCCGCCCGAGCGGCGCGGGCTGGCCCTGGGCATCTTCGGTGCCGGGATGGGCGGCACCGCGATCTCGGCGTTCTCCACCGTGCAGCTGGCGGCCGCGTTCGGACCGGCGTTCCCCTTCGACCTGGTGGCGGTCGTGCTCGTGGTCTTCGCGGCGGTCGCGCACCTGCTCCTGCGCGACCGCCCGGACCGGGCCGTCCCCACCGGGTCGGTGGCCGCTCGCCTCCTCGCCGTGCTGCGCATGCCGGTGGCGCTGCAGCTGTCGTTCCTCTACGCCGTGGCCTTCGGCGGGTTCGTGGCGTTCAGCGTGTACCTGCCCTCCTACCTCACCACCGCCTACGGGCTGGACCGCGCCGACGCCGCCATGCGCACCGCGGGGTTCGTCGTCCTCGCGGTGGCGATGCGACCGGCCGGCGGCTGGCTCTGCGACCGCTACGACCCCATCCGGGTGCTCGCGGGCGCCTACGCCGCGGTGACGCTGCTGGCGGTCCTCGCCGCCTTCGAGCTCCCCCTGCTCCCGGTCGGGACCGTCGCGTTCCTCGGGCTCGCGGCGGCGCTGGGCACCGGGACCGGTGCGGTGTTCGCGCTCGTCGCCCGGATGGTCGCGCCGGAGCTGGTCGGCGCGGTGACCGGCCTCGTCGGCGCCGCAGGCGGGCTCGGCGGCTTTTTCCCGCCGCTCGTGATGGGCCTGGTCTACGGGATCCTCGGCGACTACTCGCTCGGGTTCGTCCTGCTCGCCCTCACAGCGGCCGCCGCGGGCGCCCTCACGGCGAGTGCCGTGCGCCGCCGCGTCGCCGCCGCCCCGGGCTGATCGGGCTTTTGGCCCTGTTCGCGGCCATCGCGCTGCTGTTCACCGGCCAGTACCCGCGAGGCGTGTTCGACCTGCTGCTCGGGATGCACCGGTGGGTGCTGCGGGTGGCGGCCTACGCGGCGCTGATGACGGACACCTACCCGCCGTTCCGGCTCGACATGGGCGGAACCGAACCGGGAGCGCTCACCGCACCCCAGCAGGACAGCTGACGTCAGGCGAGTTCACGCTCGATCGACTCCTCGAGCGGACGGCGCGGGGTGGGCGGCAGCTCCGGACCGGTGGGCGCCCACCCGACCCGCAGCACCAGCTGCGGGCAGAGCGTCCCGCCGAGCACGGCGTCCCGGACCGCGGCCCGCGCGCCGCGGACCTCCAGCGGTTGGCTCAACGGGCAGGTCGCGAGCCCCAGCTCGGTGGCGTGCAGCAGCACCGCGCTCGTCGCCTCGCCCGCGCGCAGCTGCGACAACGGGTCGTCGGACGCGGTGCCGAGCACGAGGAGGGCGGCGCCGTCGTCGTCGCGCTCGTCCGCCTGCTCGAGGACACCCTCGGCGAACCGGCGGGCGGTCCCGGCGCCGGTGCCGAGCGGGTCGCGCAGCAGGTTGCCCACCGGCACGCCCGTGTCGTCGGCGACGCGGCCGCTCCACAGGGCGGTCTCGGCCTGGTAAGCGGGGTCCTCCTCCTGCTCGGCGGCGGCGTCGCGGATGGCGGCGAGCAGCAGCGAGCGCTCGTGCCCATCGCGCACGGGTCGCAGTAGTGCGCCCTGGTCCGCGGCGCGTTCCACGAGCTCCTGCACGAAGCCCTCCGGGACGTCCCAGCTGAGGTAACGGCGGCGGTCCGTGCGCCTGCGCGTGATCGCGGACGCCGTCCCGAGGTCGGCCTCGGACGGCGCACCCGGGCGCAGCGACACGGCCGCGAGGTGATCGGGCTGCTCCGGGTTCGGCAGCCGGCGCACCGTGGCCCGCAGGCCGGAGGCGGCGAGCGCGACGCGCAGGTGGTGCAGCACGATCCCGCAGCTGACGACGAGGTCGCGGCCGTCGGTGTCGGTGGCGGGCAGCCAGCGGCTCAGGTCGGCGAACAGGTGCACGCTGGACGGGCCGATGACGAAGCGCCACGGCTGGCTGTTGTGCACCGACGGGGCGCGGACCGCGAGCGCGAGCGCGCTGCGCACCGTGCGCTGGTCCAGGTGGTCGACGATCATCACTGCTCCCTCGCGGTTCCGGATCGGCCCCGACCGTCTCTCCGCGGGCGGCACCGCGACCAGCGGCACTGGTCCCGGTCCGGTGGGGACTCCGGCCTCCTCGAACCGGGACCCGCGGGGGCTACGTGCGGGGGATCGACCAGTGCACGGTGGTGCCACCGGAGTCGCGGGCGGTGACCTCGCACCGGCCGTCGTGGCGTTCGGCCCTGCGGCGCATGTTGGCCAGGCCGCTCGCGCGCGGTGGGGCGGAGATCCCGATCCCGTCGTCGTGCACGCAGAGGGTGACCTCGTCCTCCCGCACGACGAGTTCGGCCGACGCGTTCTCGGCGCGGGCGTGGCGGGCGACGTTGGCCAGCGCCTCGCGCAGCACCGCGACCAGGTCCTCCGCCACCTCGGTGGGAAGGGTGTCGACGGGGCCCTCGAACCGGATGCCCGGGTCGAAGCCGAGCGCCATGGCGGCGTCGGAGGCGACGTCGACGAGCCGGGCCCGCAGCCCCCCCGCCGCGCTCGTGCGCTGGTCGTGGAGCTCGAAGATGGTGGTGCGGATCTGGCTGATCGTGGCGTCCAGGTCGGCCACCGTGGCGAGGATCCGCTCCGCGGGTCGCCCCGGTCCCAGGCCCATGGCCACGCTCTGCAGGGACAACCCCGCCGCGAAGAGCCGCTGGATGACCTGGTCGTGCAGGTCGGCCGCGATGCGGTCGCGCTCGTCGAGCATCGCGGCGCGCTGCTGCTCGGCGCGCGCCTCGGCCAGTTCGATCGCGATCGCCGCCTGGTTGGCGAAGCTGCCCGCCATGTCGAGGTCGGTGTCGGTGAACCCGGTCCGTGCCCGCTCGCGGACCGCGGCCAGCACCCCGCGCGGCCCGCCGGAACCGAGCAGCGGCACCACGAGCACGGGACCCACGTCCACCTTGACCGCGCTGAGGGCCGCACGCTCGGCCTCGTCGCCGACCTGGGGCACCCGCAGCGGCCGCCCGGTGGTGAACACCCGGCCGAGCAGCGAACCCGCGACCGGCACGCGGACGCCCCGCAGGCGCTCCTCGCCGGAGTCGGCGACCTCCTGGATGCGCAGCTCACCAGGCTCCCCGGGCAGCGCCACCGCCACGAGGTCGGCACCGGCGACCTCGAGACAGCGTTCGGCGATGAGCTGCAGGGGCGTGTGTTCGTCCTCGGAGTCGGCGGACAGCAGCTGGCGGGTGATCGTCGCGGACGCCTCCAGCCACTCCCCGCGGGTGCGGGCGGCCTCGTAGAGCCGGGCGTTGTCGATGGCGACGGCGGCCGTCGCGGCGATGGCCGTGCACAGGTCCTCGTCCTCCGCGCTGAACGCCCCCCGGACGCTCTCGGTGAGGTAGAGGTTGCCGAAGACCTCGTCCCGGATCCGGATCGGCACCCCGAGGAAGCTCGTCATCGGGGGGTGGCCGGGCGGGAAGCCGGCGGAGCGCTCGTCGTCGGTGATCCGGGCCAGCCGGATGGGCCGGGGATCGTCGATGAGCGCACCGAGCAGTCCCTTCCCCTGCGGCAGGTGCCCGATCAGCGAGACCACGTCGTCCGGCATCCCGGTGTGCACGAACTCGGCGAGGCCCCCGGCAGGCGCGATCACACCCAGGGCCGCGTAGCGGGCCCCGACGAGGTCCCGGGCGGCCTCGACGATCCTGCGCAGCACCGCGGGGAGGTCCAGGCCGCCGATGACGAGCTGGTTGGCGCGCAGCAGTCCGCGGAGCCTGCCCTGGGTGGCCATGACCTCCTGCGCCCGCTCGACGAGCTGGCCCAGCAGCTGGTCCAGCTCCAGCCGTGGCAGGTCGGCGAAGCTCAGCTCGTCGTCGCGCGCGTCCTCGCCGGTGTAGCGGTGGACCGGGCCCTCTGCGTACCGGCTGACGCCCGGCGCTGGGCGGCCCTCGCCGCCGTCGCACTCTGTCGCATCCTCGGAAGACACCGATCGCACCTCAGCCTTGTCGCGCCGCTCACCGGCCGTGAGCAGGCACCTGACGCCCCGCTCGTCATGCTGCTCGCCTCGGTCGGCGAAAACAACGCACCGACCGGGGTATGGACCGGTCAGCGGCTGGGCCTTTGCGCAGGTCGGCGGTGAGGAGGCGGCCGGGGGGCCGGATGCGCGCGCCTACGTCCGGGTGGCAGGTGGTGTCGCGGGTGTGGCGACGGGTTCCCCGCTCAGCCGGGCCGCACCCGGGTTCACCGCGACGACCGGCACCGGGGAGCGCCGCAGCACCGCGCGGCTGGTGGACCCGAAGAGCACGCGCGCCGGCGCCCGGTGGGCCCGAGTCCCGAGCGCGACGAGCCGTGCGTCGACCGCCGCCGCCAGAAGGGCGGGAACCGGCGACCCGGGTACGACGGTGATCTCGACGGGGACCTCGGGGAAGCGCGTGGTCCAGGGGGCGAGCGTGTCGAGGTCGAACGGCGCCGAGTGCCCGGCGTGCAGCGCCACGACCCGGCCGCGATGCCGCTGGGCGTCCTCGAACGCCACGGTCAGCGCCGCCGCGTCGATCGCCGGATCCTCCACCCCGACCAGCACCGGGGCGTCCGGGGCCGGGTGCTGCTCGCCCCGCACCACGACGACGGGGCAGGGGGAGCGCCCGCTGACGTCCAGCGCCACCGAGCTGATCAGCACTTCCTGCGGGCGTTCGCCGCCGCCCATGCCGACCACCAGGAGCTGAGCGCGCTGCGCGGCGTCCAGCAGCGATTCGACCGCGGGCAGCGACGTGCGGTCGGTGGCGGTGCGCAGCGCCGGGTCGGCCCGGTGGGCGACGGTGAAGGCGCGAGCGAGGATGTCGCGGGCCCGGCGCGCCCCGGCCGTCGAGCCGGCGGCGTAGGGCGCGGCGTGCAGGATCAGCAGCGGCAACCCGCGAAGGCGCGCCTCGGCCACCGCCCAGCGGACGGCGGCGAGCCCGATGCGGCTGCCGTCGACGCCGACGACCACACCGAGCGGCTCGGCCCGGTCGTCCGGCGTCTGCGGTGAATCCATGTGACTCTCCTGTCGGGTAGGTGCTCGGCCGGACGGAGCACTCATGCGCGGTCCTCCGCGTCGGCCGAGTGCACCGCGACCAGGCGCCGCCCGGTGAGCCGCTGGAGGGGCACGGCGATGGTGTGCGCGGTGCGGTTCGGCGCCCACGGCTGCGGCATCCGCGTGGCCAGCTCGGCCAGGCGGGTGGGGACCAGCACCTCGTAGGCCTCGCCGACGCCGAGCACGGCCCAGCCGGTGCGCGTGATCGGGTCGATCTCGTCCACCTGGAACGCCACGACGGCGCCGCGCGTGGCCGCGGCCAGCTTGCTCCCACCCCCGGTGCGGAAGACGACCTCCTCCCCGTCGAGGAGGTAGGTGACCGGCTGGGCCGCCGGGAGGGCGGCGTCGGTGTACACGACGCGGCCGATCTCGCTCTTGGCGAGCAGGCGGAGGCACTCTGCCCCGTCGAGCTCCACCAGTTCGACGATCGCCGCACGATCTGCGGCTCCCACTGCTGTTCCCTTCCGCTGCGCCAGATGTCCGACGATCCCTCGCACCGGCGGCCGTGCACAGGGTCGAAGGTCCTCCGCCCCTGGGCCTGCCGATCACGTGCCCGGTGGGAGCTTTCGGGACGCCTCGTCAGCCCCATGGCCCCGCACGTCGCGTCGGTCGGGCCACGAGGCTCGTGTAGACGATCTGTCCGAAGAACGCGCCGGCATCGACTCGCCGCTGTGCTTCGACCTTCAGCGCTGCGACGAGCTCGGGTCCGGCCACACCGGCGGATCCCAGCGCGTCCGCCCCCCGATCGATCACCGTGAGCAGGTACTCCGCTTCGTCGGTCTCGACGTACCCGTGGCTCGCGTACCGGGTGACGTCGAACCCGCAACCACGCACGATCGCCGGGAGCCGGCGCATCAACCAGCGGTCGGTGACCGAGCCGTTCACCATCGCCTCGACGCACGTCTGGAGCGGGTCGTGCTCGCCCAGCGCGACCGTCGTGGTCGCGTAGTCACCGTCGAACACCGCGAGCACCCCGTTCGGGCGAAGCACGCGAGCGGCCTCGGCTACGGCCCGCTCGGCGTCCGGCACGTGGCTGAGGGTCGAGTCGAGCACCAGCACGTCGAAGGACGCGTCGTCGAACGGCAACGCGGTCGCGTCCCCGTCCTCGAACACCACGCCGGGCAGCGCGGAGCACAGGGATCGGGCGCGTTCCAGCAAGGAGGGCGCCACGTCGACGCCGACCACGGAGGCAACGCCTGGCCGGCGGGCCAGCCGGCGGGTCAAGACCCCGGTCCCGCAGCCCACGTCCAGCACGCGCGCGCCGGCCGGGAATCCGACGTCCGCCAGGAAGGCGTCGCGCATCCGTTGCTGCTGGGCGTCCGCGCCCCGGGTCTCCAGGACATCGGCGAGTCGCTCCTGGGTCGCCGCGTCGAGCCGGCTGACCATCGACCACACGTCAGGCATCGGCGCACCCCTCGCGCAGCATTCCGACCGGGTGCCCGACGTTCCCCTGCGCGGCCCGTCGCGACCAGCGACCGGGGTCCTGGCTCGGGAGGGACTCTCGCCCTGCGGAGCAGGGTCTCCCGCCGCTTCCGGACGGCCGCCGACGTGGGGAATCTTTCCTCCGACGCCGGCCGCGGAGGGAGGAGTCACCCATGCGTCCCGACCCTGACCGCGCGCCCGTCGAGGGACCCCTGCCGCGCCGCGCGACCGATCGCGTCGAGGACGTCGTGGCGTGGCTCCTGACGGGGGCGGCCCTCGTGGTCGTGGTGCTGGCCGTGGTGACGGGCCTCGGGGTGCACGGCCGGGAGGCCGAGCGCGCGGAGCAGCAGCGGGACACGGTGTCCCAGACGCGGGCCGTGCTGCTCGAGGACGCGCACGTGGTGGTGTCCTCGGAATCGGTGCACCTGCCCACGCAGGCCCAGGCGCGCTGGACCGACCGCGACGGGCGGGACCACTCCGGCGTGGTGACGGTGACGCGTTCGCAGCGGGCCGGCTCCGAGGTCGAGGTGTGGATCGACGCGCAGGGCGAGATCACCTCGCGCCCCACCCACCCGATGAACGCCGTTTTCGGGGGGATCGTGTCCGCGCTCGGCGTGCTGTGCGCCGGGGCTGTGCCGATCCTCGGGATCTGGTTCGGGGTCCGCTCCCTGACGCTGCGCTGCAACGCCCGGCGGTGGGAGCGGGAGTGGGAGCGCGTGGAGCCGCAGTGGCGGCGGACCGCCTTCTAGCGCCCGTCCTTGCGCAGTTCGGCGGCGTAGACGGCGGCCTCGGTGCGCCGGGAGAACCCGAGCTTGTGCAGCAACGACGAGACGTAGTTCTTGACCGTCTTCTCGGCGAGGAACATCTCGGCACCGATCTGGCGGTTGGTGAGGCCGTCGGCGATGAGGTGCAGGATGCGGCGTTCCTGCGGGCTCAGCGACGCGTAGCGGGGGTCGGCGGGCTCATCGCCCTGGCGCAGCCGCTCCAGCACCGCCGCGGTGGCCCTGGGGTCCAGCAGCGATCCACCCGACGCGATCGTGCGGACGGCGCCGACGAGGTCGATGCCGGTGACCTGCTTGAGCAGGTAGCCCGACGCGCCGGCCATGATCGCGCCGAAGAGCGCCTCGTCGTCGGCGAAGGAGGTGAGCATCAGGCAGGCAGGCGGCGGGCTGACGGCCGAGCGGATGTCGCGGCAGACGGTGACCCCGTCGCCGTCCGGCAGGCGGACGTCGAGGATCGCGACGTCTGGGCGCAGTGCGGGGATCCGGGCCAGGGCCTGCGCCGCGGTGCTCGCCTCGCCGACCACGCTGATGTCCTCCGCCCCGTCGAGCAGCTGGGTGATCCCGCGCCGGACGATTTCGTGGTCGTCGAGGAGGAAGACGGAGATGGTCACGGCTCTGGCCTTCCGGATCAGGTGGTCTGGACGCGACGCTAGCCGCGGGTACCCGATCCGGCGAGCTGCAGTCGGCCCAGGAGAGCAGGCCGAAAGGCCCTGTACGCAGGAGGGCCCGTCCCACCGGACGGGCCCTCCTGCGGCGCCTGTGCTCAGCGCTTCTTGATCGCGATCTTGGTCGGCTCCGTCTGGGGCCGCTCGGGCACCGGGACCCGGATCTCCAGGATGCCGTCCTGGTACGTGGCGGAGATGTCGGACTCGGAAACGCCGTCGGGCAGGGGCAGGGTGCGACTCATGCTGCCGTAGCGCAGCTCGTGACGCAGGTAGCCCTTGTCCTCGGTGCGGTCCTCGATCCGCCGTTCCGCGTTGATCCGGAGCATGCCGTCGGCCACCGTGAGCTCGACGTCCTTCTCCGGGTCGATCCCGGGCAGCTCGGCCCGGATGACCTCGGTGTCACCGTCGCGGTACTCGTCGACCCGGATGAGGTCGTCCCCCGGCCAGTCCCACGCGAGGCCGAACGGCCTGCGCATCGGGAGCGAGCGCATCCACTCGTCGAAGATGCGATCCATCCGGTTGAACCGGCCGGCGACGTCCCCGCCGCGGTCCCGCCGAATCAGGCTGCTCATCTGCCGTGTCCTTTCGTGGGTGTTCTCCTCGGACGTGACCGACCCTGCCCCCGCGGTGCAGCGTCCCGGCAGAGTCCTTGGACCCGTCCGGCGTGGTCAGGAGACCGCCGGGGGTGGTGTGCGGAAGGCCGGGCCCAGGCCGAACGGCCCGCGAACCAGAGCCGGGCGCACCTGCTCGACGCGCGCCGCACCCGGGAGTGTCGTCGGCATGTCAGCACGGAGCGGCCGCACGGTGGTGGCCGGCATCGACGGATCGGAGAGCGCCCTGCACGCGGTGCGCTGGGCAGCGGCGGAGGCCGGCCGGCGCGGGGTCCCCCTGCGCGTCGTCACCGCATTCGACTGGGACCGCAAGCACCCGGTCGGTGAGACCGACCTCGCGGCGACCTACCGGGAGACCGCGCTGAGCGAGGCGCGGCGCCACCTCGCCGACGCCGCTGCCACGGCCGAGCGCACGGTGCCGGGCCTCGAGGTGGAGCAGCAGCTCGTCGTCGGCGCCCCGATCGCCGTGCTCGCGGCCGAGTCCGAGCGGGCCCAGCTCGTGGTGGTCGGGGACCGGGGGCTCGGGGGCATCACCGGGCTCCTGCTGGGATCGGTCTCCGCCGGGCTCGGGGCGCACGCGAAGTCCCCGCTGGTCGTCGTGCGCGGGAACCGGGACCCCGACCCGGCGGCGCCCGTCGTCGTGGGCGTGGACGGATCCCCGCTCAGCGAGGCCGCGGTGGCCTTCTCCTACGAGGCCGCGGCCGCGCGCGGTGTGCCCCTCGTCGCCGTGCACACCTGGCGCGAGCTCGTCGGTGACCTGGACCTGGCGCCGATGCTGGACTGGGACGCCATCGCGACCGACGAGGCCGAGGTGCTGGCCGAACGGCTGGCCGGATGGGGCGAGAAGTACCCCGACGTGCCCGTGCGGCGCACCTCCACACGGGGGCGCCCGGGACACGCGCTGGTCGAGGAGTCCGCGCGCGCCCAGCTCGTCGTCGTCGGTTCCCGCGGCCGCGGCAGCCTCGCCGGGCTCGTGCTCGGGTCGGTCAGCCACGCCGTGCTGCACCACTCGCACTGCCCCGTCGCGGTCGTCCGCCCCGACGTGGGGGGCGAGACCTGACCGCTCCCGGTCAGACGGCCAGCCGCACCGTGAATCCGTCCTCGTCCCAGATGAGGTCGGTGGTGACGTCGAGGTGGTGGGCGATCCACAGGCCGAGGCCTGCGCCGGTGTCCGTGCGGGCCCTGGGCGCGAACCCGACGCTGCGGTCGCCGGGTCCCGCGCCGGTGTCGTGGACGGTGACGAGCATCCGGTGCGCGGCGCGCCAGATCCGCACGGTGACGGGCGGGCGGCCGTACTGGTGGGCGTTGGTGACGGCCTCGGACGCGGCGTAGACGAGGTCGTCGAGGGCGGCCGGGTCGACGTGACCGCGGCCGAGCTCCTGGATCGCGTTCCGGGCGGTGCCCGGCGAGCAGCCGACGAGCCGTTCGGCGGGCGCCGCGGCCTCGAGCGGGTCCGGCGGCACGGGCAGCAACGTGAACTGCTCCGGACCCTCGTAGCCGGCGTTGCGGGTGGCCCGCCCGTCGGGGCCGACGAGCCGGGGGTGGGCCCGGACGACGACGTCGTGGACGTCCTGCGGCAGGGCCGTGGCGTCGTAGAGGCAACGGGACCAGACGGGCAGGTCGCGCCACAGGGTGTTGATGCCGGACTCGTAGCGGTCCCACCCGGTGAAGGAGCCCCCGTTGCCGGGGTTGGGGATCTCCCCGGCGATGCGGACGCGGGTGGCGCCCTGGGACATGTGCTTCTCGAACTGCCGCTGGTAGCTGCCGATGGCGCGCGCCGGTGCGCCGTAGTGGTCGGAATCGCCGACGAAGGTGACCCCGGTGTCGTCGGCGATGCTCGACCGGACGAGGTCGTTCTTGCGCCGGTCGAACCCGATGATCACGGGCTCGCCCGCGGCGACGGCCGAGTCGACGAAATCGACGATCAGCCGGCCGAACTCGGCGTCGGACCGGAAGAAGCCGGCCTCGTGCACGTGGGTGCAGTCGGTGGGCGCGGCGGCGTCGGTCACGATGCGGGCTCCACGTCGACGATCTCGACGTGATCGAGGGAGATCAGCCGGGCGAGGCGTCGCACGAACCGCGGCGGATCCGGGACCAGCGCCGGTAGCCCGAGCCGGTCGGCCATGGCGTCCATCGCCAGCAGCGCGCGGTGATCGATGAAGGTCACCGCGGACAGGTCCCAGACCACGGCGGCCGCCTCGGGCGTGACCCGGATCCGGTCCAGCGTCCTGCGGAACTGCGCCGCGCTGGCGATGTCGACCTCCCCGGACAGGCCGATGGCCCCCTCCGGCGTGGTGAAGACGTGGAACGGGGTCAGCGCCGCGGGCGCGATCGGGTGGACGCTCGCGAGCTCGGCGAGCACCGCGGGACCCAGCTGCGCGTCGTAGGCGCACATCGCCGAGAACGGGTTCGCCGACGCGAAGCGGTCGACCTGGCACTCGTAGCGGACGAACGAGTCGCGCTGCGCGGGCGATCGCACCATCTCGGTGACGTCCGCGCCCAGCCGGAAGCCGAGGTACCCGTCGGCGAGCGCCCGCTCCGTGGCCGCCGCGAACGCGGCCGCGGCCGCGTCCAGGTCGGCGATCGGCTTGCTGCCGTACACCACCTCGAGGGCGACGATCTCCAGGCGGCCGCCGGCCAGCAACCGGTCGACGTCGGCGAGGCCCTCGAGCCCGGCCTTGAGCGACACCGGGTCGCCGGAGCCGGCGTAGGCCACCCGCAGGCCGCGGGCGATCCCCGCCCCGAGGAACTCGATGAGGCTGCTGCGGAAGCTCGTGACGTCGTCGTAGGGCCAGCAGATGTGGTCGTTCGCGCTCAACGTGAGCAGCGATCCGACCGCTCCGACGGTCCGCATCGGGGGACGCTAACACAGGCTGCGCAGCTCATCGGCGGTGGTCAGCGCGATCCAGGGGCCGGCACGGCCGGCCGTCGTGTCCCCGCACTCAACCCCATGATCACCAGCCTGGAGCGAAACCCGACACCTGCCGTCGGGAAACGCGCCAATTCGCTGACCAAGCCCCGACATGGCGCGGCCACACAGCCATCCACACGCACGAGATCGGGCCTGACGGTCCTCGGAGCAAGATCGAACAGCAGTGGATGCGACCTCGGGCGTGTGGACAACCCCCCGGCCTCTGCACCACCGGAAAGCCGCCCCGCAGCCAACGGAACGTGCTCGTCCACGAGCCCGGGAGACCGCGACGAGCATCTCGCAGGGCGCGCCCCGGATCGGTCGATCTTCCGACCGGCCCAGCACGGCACCGCAGCGCGCGAAGCGCAGGCCCGCCCACCCGCGAGGACCGGTGGTCACGCCCCGCGGCAGCAGTGAGACCCGAAGAGGTGCATCTCCGACAGGCCAACGCGGGTCGCGGTCGAGAATCGCGCCAGCCCACCCCAGCCGCGTTCCGCGGAACCCACCCATGCGTGCTGATCTTGCGGTTGGCGAGCCGGGTCATCCCGCTGCGGAGGCCTTCCTGGACGTCGTCCTGGCCCGCCGCGCAGTCGACATCCCCAATCGGGGCTGTCTTCCCGGCCGGGTTCCGCGGAACCCGGCCGGTGCCGGTCCTCGACCCATGGGTGAGCTGCCTTCTGCCGGGTTCAGCGGAACGCGCTCACGCACGATCTCCCGCACAGGTCAGACCGGGATGACCGCCCCGGCGAACGTCTGCTCGATGTAGGTCTTGACCTCCTGCGACTGCAGCAGCTCGGCCAGCGTGGTGATCCGCGGGTCGTTCTGCAGCTCGGTGCGGGTGACGAGGCCGTTGGCGTTCGGGTTGTTCTCCGCCGACTCCAGCACGAGCGCGTCCTGGGCGGGGCTGAGGCCGGCGTCGATCGCGTAGTTGCCGTTCACCACGGAGGCGTCGGTGTCCTCGAGGCTGCGGGGCAGCTGCGCCGCCTCCAGCTCGCTGAACTGCAGGTTCTTCGGGTTGGTCGCGATGTCGCGCGGGGTGGCCGTCGGCTCGGAGCCCGGGTTGAGCGTGATCAGCCCGTTGGCGGCGAGCAGGCGCAGGCCGCGTGCCTCGTTGGTGGCGTCGTTCGCGATGCCGATCGTGGCGCCGTCCGGCAGGGCGGCGATGTCGGTGACCGAGCGGGAGTACAGGCCGAGGGGCTCGACGTGCACGGGCGCGATCCAGGCCAGGTCGGCGCCGCTCGTGGCCGTGAACTCCTCCAGGTACGGCACGGTCTGGAAGTAGTTCGCGTCGAGCGACCCGTCCACCAGCGCGGTGTTGGGCTGCACGTAGTCGGTGAACTCGACGACGTCGATCTTCAGGTCGCGCGCCGGGGCGAGCTCGTCGGCGACGTAGCGCAGGATCTGCCCGTGCGGGGTGGGGGAGACGCCGACGCGCAGCGGCGCGGCCGGGTCGGCGGGGGCGGCGGCCTCGGAGGCGCTCCCGCCGCACGCGGCCAGCGTGACGACGGCCGTGAGCGCGGCGACGATCGAGACGACAGCGGAACGCAGTCGCATTGTTGTCCTTTCGGAGGATCAGGCTGTCGCGTGCCGGCGGCGGTCGAGCCGCCGGGCCGCGAAGGAGAAGCCGAGCTGGACGATCGAGGTCAGCACGGCGAGGACGATCACGGTGGCCCACAGCACGCGGCTGTCGAAGCGTTGGTATCCGATGCGGACGGCGACGTCGCCGAGTCCGCCACCGCCGACCACGCCCGCCATCGCGGAGTAGCCGACGAGGGCGATCGCGGTGACGCCGATCGCTCCGATCAGCGCGGGCACCGATTCCCGCAGCAGGACGCTGCGGACGATCTTGAGGGTGGTGGCGCCGGTCGTCACCGCGGCCTCGACGACCGCGACGTGCACTTCGGCGAGCACGTTCTGCACGAGCCGGCCGACGAACGGGACGGCGCCCACGGCGAGCGGGACGATCGCGGCGGTCGGGCCGATGGTGGAGCCGACCAGGAACCGGGTGACCGACAGCAGCAGCACGAGCAGCACCAGGAACGGCATCGCCCGGCCGAGGTCGACGATCGCGCCGAGCACGCGGTGCACGGTCGGGCGCGGGTGCAGCCCGCCGGGCGCCGTGAGGTGCAACAGCACGCCGAGCGGGATGCCGAACACCGCGGCCAGCACCGTCGAGACCCCGACCATGTAGAGGGTCTCGCCGGTGGCGGGCACGAGCAGCTCCACCACCTCGCCCCACGGGGTGGGCTCGCGGGCCGACTGGGCGAGGACGTCGACGGTCACGCGAGCACCTCCGACCCGGTCACGCGCTGCACCGCGGCACCCGCCCCGGCGAGCGCGGCGAGCGTGGCGTCGCCGCCGGTGCCGTCGAGGCCGATGCGGAACCGGGCCACCGGCACGCCGGCGAGGTCGGTGAACCCGCCGCCGAGCAGCGCCAGCTCGGCGCCGTGCTCGGCGGCCGTCGAGGTGAGCAGCGGGCCCGCGGCGGCATCGCCGGTGAGCACGACGTCGGCGACGATCGCGTGGTCCGGGGGCACTGGCGCGTCGTCGGTCGGCGGCAGCAGCGCCGCGGCGGTCCGGCTTCCCGGCCGGGTGACGAGATCCAGCACGGAGCCGTGCTCGACGACCCGGCCGTGGTCGAGCACCGCCACCGTGGAGCAGATGCGCCGCACCACGGCCATGTCGTGCGTGACGACCAGGACCGTGACGCCCAGCTCGGCGCGCGCCCGTTCGAGCAGGTCGAGCACCGAGTTCGTGGTGGTGGGGTCGAGCGCGGACGTCGGCTCGTCGGCCAGCAGCACCCGCGGCCGGGCGGCGAGCGCACGGGCCACGGCCACGCGCTGGCGCTGCCCGCCGGAGAGCTGGTCCGGGTAGGCGGTGGCCTTGTCGGCGAGCCCGACGAGTTCCAGCAGCTCGGCGACCCGTCCCTCACGCTCGGTGCGCCCGGTGCCTGCGGCCTCCAGCGGGAGCGCGACGTTGCCCGCCACGGACCGCTGCCGCAGCAGCGAGTCGCCCTGGGGCACCACGCCGATGCGGCGGCGCTCGTCGCGCAGGGCGGCGCCGCGCAGCGCCGCGAGGTCGGTGCCGTCCACCCGCACGGCGCCCGAGTCGGGGCGCTCCAGGAGTGGGATGCAGCGCGCGAGCGTGGACTTGCCCGCCCCGCTGGGGCCGACGACACCGCAGACGGTGCCGGCCGGCACCTCGAGGGTGACGTCGTCGAGCGCGCGCACCGGTCCGGTGGGCCCGCGGAAGGTCTTGGTCAGGTTCTCGACCGTGATCACGAGTGCTCCAGGCGCAACGGGATCGCCGGTGCGCGCAGGTGGGGAAGGGGGAGGTTCGTCAGCCGCGGGCAGGACAGCCCGAGACGGTGCGCCGGCCCTGGTCGACCACGCGGCGGCGGGTCAACAGGCAGGGACGGATGGCGGCGCTCATGACCGCACCAGTCAACCGGGGCGAAGCATGAACGCGCAACTGACGGCACTGTGTGTTCGGCGACAGCGCCGGGCCGGCCGCCGCACCATGTGGAATGGCGGAGGAAATGTTCCGTACATTTCCACGTTTCTTTCTTCGGTCTTGTGATACCTATTCTCATTTGGCGACACTCGCAGATGTGAGTCGCCCGAGGAGCTTGAAGACCGTCACCCCGGCCGGTGGATCGCCCGGCCCGTACGAGCTGGCCATCGACCCCACCCGCTCCACCGCGGACACGGCCGTCCGGGTGGCCCGGCTCGCCGAGGAGGCCCGGATCGACGCGCTGTTCGCGCCCGATCTGCTCACCTTCGGCGCCCAGGGCACGATCGGCGCGCAGGAACCGTTGGTGTTCGTCTCCGCGCTCTCCCAGGTGACCTCGGACATCGGGCTGATCGCCACCGTCTCGACCACGTTCCACCACCCGTTCAACCTCGCGCGCCTGTTCGGCACGCTCGACCACGTCAGCAACGGCCGGGCGGCCTGGAACCTCGTGACCTCGTCGATCGGCGAGGAGAACTTCGGCCCGGGCGGCCTGCCGAGCCCCGAGGAGCGCTACGCACGGGCGGCGGAGACGCTCGAGATCGTCAATGCGCTGTGGGACAGCTGGGAGCCGGGCGCACTGCGGCCGGGCCCCGACGGGCAGGCGGTGCTCGACGCGAGCCGGGTGCACCGCATCGACCACGTCGGCGAGTACTTCTCGGTGGCCGGGCCACTGAACATCCCGCCGCTGCCGCAACGGCGGCCGGTGCAGATCCAGGCGGGGCAGTCCGCGGCCGGGATGGAGCTTGGCGCGCGCTACGCCGAGATCGTCTTCACCGCGCTGCCGACGATGGAGGGCGCGCTCTCCTTCACCAAGCGCATCCGCGACCGGGCAGCCGAACTCGGACGCGCACCGGGCCTGCCGCTTATCTTCAGCTCGTTCCACGCCACCTACGGCGCCACGGAGGAGGAAGCGCAGCGGCTCGTGCGGGAGAAGCGGGAGGCGATCGACTACGAGCGCGGTCGCGCGCAGGTGGCGGACATGCTGGGTGGGGGAGTGGACCTCAGCGGGCTGCCGCTGGACAAGCCGTTGCCCGAGAGCCTTCTGCCGGAGGTCTCCTCGGTTGGCCGCAGGCGGGGCCGCGTCGAGATCTTCTCCGGCTACGTCCGGCGCGGGTACACGCTGCGCGAGCTCGTGATCGCCGCCCAGGACACCGGTCACTGGTCGGTGGCAGGCACCCCCGAGCAGCTGGCCGACGCCGTCGAGGAGCGGTTCCGCGCGGGTGTGCTCGACGTGCTCAGCCTCGGCGGCCTCCACGATCCGCGCCAGCACGACTTCGTCGTGAACGGCCTGCTGCACGAACTGCGCAAGCGCGGGATCGTCACGTCCGACTACGGCGGCTCGACGCTGCGGGAGAACCTCGGCCTCGAACTCCCGGCCCGGTTGCCCGCGGCCGTGTGACGAGGTGGTCACCCCGCTCCCACCGCTGCTCCGCGCGCGCCCGGACGGTGTCGCGGCGGGGCGGGGCGCCGAAGAGCCGCCGGTACTCGCGGCTGAACTGCGTGGGGCTGTCGTAGCCGACGGCGTGCGCGGCGCCGGTGACGTCGATGCCGCCGGCGACGAGCAGGCGCCGGGCCTCCTGAAGCCGGATCCGCTTCTGGTACTGGATCGGGCTCATCGCCGTGACCGTGGAGAACACCTTGTGGAAGGCGGACACGCTCATCGTGGCGCGGCGGGCGAGGTCCTCCACGCGGACCGGCTCGGCGTAGTTCTCCCGGAGCCAGTGGATCACCTGGCGGACCTCCGACACGCGGCCGTCGGGCAACGCGGCCTGCCGGATGACCTGGCCGTGCTCGCCCTGCAGCAGCCGCCAGACGATCTCGCGGTGGACGGCCGGGCCGAGGACGACGCGATCCTCCGGGCGGTCGAGCAGGCGCAGCAACCGGGTGCAGGCGTCGAGCAGATCGGGCCCGGCGCGGCCGACGCCGATGGCGGGCGCGGGGGCGGCACCGGCGGTTCCCGAGCCGTTCGCCGCGAGCACCAGCTCAGCGACCACGTCGGGGTCCAGCGGCATCCCGAACCCGAGGTACGGGACGGCGGGGCTCGCCTCGGCGATGTAGCCGGTGACCGGCAGGTCGACCGATGTGACGAGGTAGTCGCCCGCGTGGCAGTCGAGCGTGCGGTCGCCGACGGTGACCCGCTTGACCCCCTGCACGACGACGGCCAGCACCGCGCCGGTCATCGCGACGTCCGGTGAGGTGGGCCGGTCGGACCGCGCGACGGCCAGTCCAGGAATGGGCAGCTCGGGCGCAGCCGCGTGCGCGTCGACGATGCGCCCGATCTCGTCCAGGGTCACGGGACCAGTCAAGCATCCCGGCGGCCTGCGCGGACCGCCGTAGACGATCGGGCAGGAATCGCGGAGTCCTGAGCTGTCGGCGAGCCTTCCGCCGCTCCTAGCGTCGATCTCGTTGCGGGAGATGCCCGCGAAGATCGACAGGAGGCAGTCGTGGCAGTTGCGGTCGTGACCGGGGGCAGTTCGGGGATCGGGCGGGCGAGCGCGGTGGAGCTGGCCCGTCGTGGCAACGGCGTGATCCTCACCTACAACGGCAACGCCACCGGTGCGAAGGAGGCCGTCGCCGCGATCGAGGAGGCGGGCGGCACGGCGGTGGCGCTGCCGCTCGACCTCGGGGACTCCACCTCGTTCGCGGCGTTCGCGGACCGGGTGGGCGAGACGGCCGGGTCGGTGTTCGGCACCGATCGGATCACCGCGTTGGTGAACAACGGCGGCATCGGCGGGGGCAGCCCGTTCCCGGACGTCACCGAGGAGCACTTCGACCTGCTGAACCGGGTCATGTTCAAAGGCACGTACTTCCTCACCCAGCGGCTGCTGCCGCTGCTGGCCGACGGCGGGGCGATCGTCAACGTGGCCAGCTCGAGCGCCACGACGATCGAGCGGGGCGGCGGCTACACGGCCTACGCCGCGGTCAAGGGCGCGATCATCACGTTCTCCCAGTACCTGGCGGTCGAGCTGGCCGAGCGTCGCATCAGGGTCAACGCGCTCGCACCGGGCGCCACCCGCACGAACCTCGGCGACGGCGCCTTCGACAAGCACGCCCACCTGATCCCCGCGCTCGCGGAGAAGACGCTGCTCGGCCGGATCGGCGAGCCCGAGGACATCGCGCTGGTGGTCGCCGTCCTCGCGGGCGAGGAGGGCCGCTGGATCACCGGCCAGGTGATCGAGGCGACGGGCGGCTACCAGTTCGGCATATGAGCGGCGCAGATTGCCGATGTCCGGCAACCAGGAGCACGCGAACTTGGCAGGCATCTGCGGTGAACCGGCTGCCGGGTCGCGGCAGAGTGGAAGCAGAGGCCGGATCGGAAGGAAGGAGAGGAGCGATTCAGTGGGTACCGCCGTCGTGGAGCGCACCGGTTCCCGGTCGTGGGCGGAGCCGGCGCACATCGAGCTCGCCGTGACCCCCTTCGAGGCGCGGAACCTGCCGTACACCATCCACGGGATCATGCGCAGCGTCCGCGACCAGCTGAGCCGCATGGGCGGATCCGCGGACCAGGTGACGATCGACCTCTCGGCCGTGCCCCCGCTTCCCGCGTGCGCCCCGCTGCTGGCGCTCTTCCAGCACGTGCAGCGCGCCGTGGGCCCGAGGGCCACCATCGTCGTCATCGGGCCCAGCCCCGCACTGGCCGCATGCCTGCGCGCGGACCTGCCGGAGGGTGTGGTCCTGGTGGATCGCACGGGGCGGCGCTGGCCGGGTTGACGTTCCCGGCCGGATTTCCGTGCTCCGGCAACATGAATGGACGACGAGGAGTGGTGGACGTGTTCCGTGGACCTGATGTGATCAACGGGAAGGTCCGGACGGTGTCCGGCCCGCCCGTGAACGCACGCCGGTTGCGGCCGCAGATCGTCGTCGAGCCGTCCGGCGCCGAGGGCGCCGCGAAGGACATCGTCCAGGAGTGGGGCGAGCAGTCGTTCCCGGCGAGCGATCCGCCGTCGAACTGGTGACGTGGAGGAACGAGGTGGTGGTGAGCAGCGACGCCGTGTTGGCCTGGGCGCTGGCAGGCGCGCTGGTGCTGGCGGTGTTCGCCGTGAACTCGGTCCGCCTCGTTCCCGCGGACGAGCGCCTCGTCCTGTTCCGGCGCGGCCGCGGCCACCGGGTGACGGGGCCCGGCCTCGTGTTCGTGGTGCCCGGCGTCGACCGTGGTGTCCGGGTGCCGATGTGCCCGACCTGGACCGACGTGGTGTGGGTGGAAGCGACGACACGCGACAGCGTTCCTGTGACGGTCCACGGCGCCGCGCTCGTCGCCACGGTCGATCCGGTCCGGTACGCCCTGGCCGCGGAACCGGCCGACGCTGCCACCACCGATGCGGTGGAGGCCGAGATCGCCCGCTACGTCTCCGAGCATGACCTGGTGGAGCTGTCCGGGTGGGCGGCGGACCGGTACGGCGAGCTGACGTCCCGGGTCGACGCCCGGACCCGGGAGTGGGGCGTCGAGGTGGCGCGCGTGGAGTTGAGCAGGATCGACGTCCGGTTGGGCTGGGAGCTGATCGCGTGGGCCGAGGACCTCCCGGCCCGCACGCCGGCTGCTCTCACGATGCGCCGCTGACCGCCGAGCGCCTGTCGAGGTCGCTCGCGGCCAGCGAGGCCAGTGCGCGGAACTTCTCCGCGCTGTCACCGTGCTCGTCGGGGTAGTAGAGGACGAGGAGCAGCCCGTCGACCGGCAGCTTCTCGCGGTGCAGGCGAAGCGTGCCGACCACCGGGTGGCGCACGGTGGCGGTGCCGCCCTCGAGCCGGCGCACGTCGTGGCGGGCCCACAACGTGCGGAAACGGACGCTGGCGAGGGAGAGCTCGCCGACGAGTTCCACCACCCGCGCGTCGGCGGCGTCCTCGCCGATCGACCGGCGGAACGCGGCGACGAATTCCGCGGTGGCCGCGGGCCAGTCGGCGTGGAACTCGCGCTCCTCGGGATCGAGCATGAGCGACCGCAGCCGGTTCTCGCCCGGCCGCAGCCGTGGCGACAGGGCACGCGCGAGCGGGTTGGACGCGAGGACGTCGTACGCGCGGCCCTCGACGAACGCCGGGACGCCGACGGTGGCGAGCAGGTGGTGCAGCCGGGTGGGGACCCGCTCCACCCGCCTGCGCGGTGGGGTGCGCCGGGGCGGCGCGGCGAGGTCGAGCAGGTACTGGTGCTCGACGTCATCCAGGTGGAGAACACCTGCGAGCGCCCCGAGGACCTGGGCGGAGGGGGTCTTGTCGCGTCCGCGCTCGAGCCGCATGTAGTAGTCGACGCTGATGCCGGCGAGCATGGCGACCTCCTCGCGCCGCAGCCCGGTGACCCGGCGGCCCTGTCCGGCCGGGATGCCGGCCTGTTCGGGCGTGACGAGCGCCCGCCGGGCGCGCAGGTAGTCACCGAGCCGGTTGCCCTTGTCCACGAATCGCACGTTAACCCGGAACGCCTGGTGGAGAGGGGCTCGCCCAGAACCCGAGCCCGCACGAGATCGTCGCCGAACGCGCCCGGCCCCCTGCGGTGGGCTGAGCGTGACGGCACCTACGCCGAGCTGCTCGAACGCCGCTCCCAGGCCCTGAGGACGCTGACGGTGCGCGCTCCCGGTGAGCGGTGACGCTGCGCACACCCCCAACCGGAACGTCGAATTCCCGCTCGTCGCCAGTGCCCACGTCCACCTCGTGCTGGAGCGACGCCATGCCCACTGCAACCGACCGCGCACATCTGCGGGCCACCTGGTGGGGGCGCGGCGCGGCGGCGCTCGCCCTGATCGCGGCCCTGCTGAAGGTGCCGGGGCTCATCTCCACGTGGGCCACGTACGCCGCGGTGCGCGCGGTCGTCCGGCCGGGCGCCGGCGTGTCCGACGACCGCGGGGTCGTCTCCGTGGACACCGGTGTCGTCGCCGATGCCATGCATCGGTTCCGCGATGGACGGTCGCCGCCTGGCTCCTCCCCGTTGTCGTCGTCGCGTCGACGGTGCTGCTGATGGTGTGGGTCGCCAGGGTCCGGGACGACATCGCCGCGTTCGCCCCCTACCACCGGTTCCGGTT
The DNA here is from genome assembly GCF_042657305.1 of Pseudonocardia zijingensis. Taxonomy (NCBI): domain Bacteria; kingdom Bacillati; phylum Actinomycetota; class Actinomycetes; order Pseudonocardiales; family Pseudonocardiaceae; genus Pseudonocardia; species Pseudonocardia zijingensis. The sequence goes on from NZ_JBHSKO010000017.1 coordinate 152,813, forward strand.
CTCCCGCCGGTTCGCCGTCGGCGGCCTCGCGATCCCGTTCGTCAACCTGTGGTTCTCGCGGCGGATCATCGACGACCTCTGGGCCGGCCGCCCCGGCCCGGGTGCGTGGATCGTCCGGGTGTGGCGGGCGTGCCTGGTCAGCGCGATTCTCCTGCGCGTAGGGGGGAGCGCGGCGGTCACGGCCGTGACGGAAGGCGCCGCGCTGGAGGACATGCTCGTCACCCATGTGGCCGTCTGGCTGCTCATGGGCAGCATCGTCCTCACGATCGAGGTCCTGCTCGTCCTCGGCGCGGTGGTCTCGCTCGCCGTCATCGTCCGTCGGATCGACGGGCGGCGTGGCGTGCTGCCGCACGCGCCGGCGGCCGGCGTGGGTAACGAGCGCTCTGCATCGTCATCGGCGTCGACCTCCTGATCGTGATGTACGTGCCGCGCCTCGTCATCGACCCACCGGTCGCGGGCCTCGCGTTCGTGACGGTGCTGGCCACCGGCACGGCCCTGTGCCGGCTCGAGCGGATCTCGCGCCGGGAAGCCGGGTGGGCGTGACCTCAGTTCGATTCGTCGACGCCGTGGCGGCGGGCGTGCAGGACGCGGACCTCCGCGGCGAGGACGGGATCGGGGCCGGAGACCGGGATGTCCGGTGCGACGGCCCGGATCGGGAGCGGGGTGACCGGCCCCGGCGGGATGCCCCACCCGGAGCGCCAGGCCGTCAGCTGCTCTGAGCTGACCGCGTAGACGATGCCGCCCAGGCCCACCCAGGCGTGCGCGGCGCTGCACATCGGGCAGTGCTCGCCGGAGGTGTACACGACGCAGCCGGAACGCTCCCCGGGCGCGACGTTGGCGGCTGCCCACCGGGCGATCTCGAACTCGGGGTGGCGGGTGCCGTCGCCGTCCTTGACGCGGTTGCGGTCCTCGAAGAGGACCTCGCCCCGCGGGTCGACGAGGACGGAGCCGAACGGCTCGTCCCCCTCGGCCAAGGCCTCGGCGGCGAGGGCGACGCATCGGTGCAGGTACTCGCGGTCCTGCGGGGAGACCGGCTCGGCGGTGTTCTGTTCGCTCACCTCGTCACCTCAGCACGTTCGTCGAGCCGCGGAGCGCCGCCGGGCTCACCGACCAGGCCCACCTCGCCCGGCTGTCCCGTGCCCTGCTCGGCCGCACGCCCGGCTCGATCCGGACCGCGCTGTCGAAGGCATGATCGCGGCCCCGGCTCTCCACTCGATGTGGCCGTGGCCCTAGCAGCCACCGGCGTGCGTCCCGGCGGTGAAACGGAGACCGTCCATGAGGAGGTCGAGCAGGCGCTGGGCGATGGCGTCGTTCTCCGGGTGGGGGGCCACGGTGAAGATGCCGATGAGGGACGCGGCGATGTCGTCGGCGCGCGCGTCGGAGCGCAGGTCGCCCGCCGCGCGGCCGGCGTCGAGGATCGTGGTGATGGCCGCCAGCAGCTCGGCCCGGGTCTGCGCGTGGGCGATCTCGCCCGACTCGACCATCGCGAGCAGCGTGTCGAGCATGCCGTTCTTGGTGGCGATCCAGTCGCCGAACAGGTCCATCCAGCGCCGCATCGCCGCGGCCGGGGGCAGCTCGTCGAGCAGCTCGCGGGCGCCGGTCGTCAGCCGCACGACCTGGTCCCGGTAGACCGCGTCCACCAGCGACTCGCGGGTCGGGAAGTGCCGGTAGAGCGTGGCGATGCCGACCCCGGCCTCGCGGGCGATCGCCCGCATCGACGGCTCGTCGTCGCCCGCCGCGAACATGCGGGTGGCCACGGCCAGCAGCTGGTCGCGGTTGCGGGTCGCGTCCGCCCGCGGTCCGCGCGTGCCCACGTCACTCAAACGGATCACGCTCCGGTTCTGTGTTAGAGTCGTTCGCGTAAAACGGAGCATAGTCCGTTTCGCTGCGTTCGCATCCGAGGAGACGAGTACGTGCAGCAACAGAGCGGCAGGGCGGTTCAGCTCGATTCGTACGGTGGTCCCGACGTCCTGGACGTCCGGGAGGTCCCCGCTCCGCAGGCGGGCCCGGGGCAGGTCCGGGTGCGGGTCACCGCGGCCGGTCTCAACCCGATGGACTGGATCATGACCGCCGACGCGGAGACCGCGTCCCGGTTCGGCCTGAGCCTCCCGGTCGGGTTCGGCACCGACTACGCGGGCGTGGTCGACCAGGTCGGCGCCGGGGTCACCGGCTTCGCCCCGGGCGACCGGGTGTTCGGCAGCGCGCTGTCGCGCGCGGTCGCCGACTTCGTGGTGGTCGACGCGGCAGGGGAGGTCGCGGCGAACGAGGCACACCACACCCCTGACGGCGTGGACGACCGCACCGCCGCCACCCTCTCGATCGCCGGCCGCACGGCGTCCGCCGCGATCGCCGCGGTCGACCCCGGTCCGGACGACACGGTGCTGATCGGCGGAGCCGGGGGCGGCGTCGGGGTGTTCGCCGTCCAGCTGGCCCGGATCGCCGGAGCGCGCGTGATCGGGACGGGGTCGGCGGGATCGGCCGACCACCTGCGCGAGCTCGGAGCCGAACCGGTGGCCTACGGCGACGGCCTGGCCGACCGGGTCCGGGCCCTCGCCCCCGGGGGCGTCACCGCCGCCATCGACCTGCACGGCACGGAGACGGTGCAGACCGCGCGGGACCTCGGCGTGCCCGACGGGCGCATCTGCACCGTCGCCGCGCAGATCGACGGCGTGACGGCGGCCAACGGCGCGACCGCTCCAGCCGGTGCCTTGGGCGAGATCGCCCGTCTCGTTGCGGACGGCCGGCTGCGGGTGCCGGTCGCGGCGAGCTTCCCGATCGAGAAGATCCGCGACGCGGTCGAACTGCAGGCCGAGCGACACGTGCGCGGCAAGGTGGTGATCGACCTCTAGGAGCGCTCGCCGCACTCAGCGGATCGCGGCGACGATCGCGCGGGTGACGTAGGTGGTGGACGACGTGCCGCCCAGGTCGCGCGTGCTGGTGCCGGCGGCGACGGTTGCAGCGACGCCGCGCTCGATGCGGAGGGCGGCGTCGGTCAGGCGGGGGTCCTGGTGACGGGCGCCCAGCCAGTCGAGCAGCATGGCACCGGAGAGGATCATCGCGATCGGGTTGGCGATGTTCTGCCCGGCGATGTCCGGTGCGGATCCGTGTGCCGCCTGCGCCATCGCGTGGCTGTCGGAGGAATTGATCGACGGCGCGATGCCCAGCGACCCGGCGAGGGCGCCTGCGAGGTCGGACAGTATGTCGCCGAACATGTTCTCGGTGACGATGACGTCGAATTCCCCGGCCGCTCGGACGAGGTGGGCGGTCATGGCGTCGATGTGGAAGTCGTCGACCACGACGTCGGGGAAGTCCCCGGCGACCTCGCGGCAGGCGTCGTGGAACAGACCCGTGGTGAGCCGGAGCACGTTGGCCTTGTGCACGATCGTCACCCGCTTGCTGCGCCGTCGTGCCAGCTCGAACGCACATCGGGCGATCCGTTCCACGGCGGGGCGCGTGATGATGCCCATCGCCATGGCGATGTCCGGGGTGGGCATGAACTCGCCGGTGCCGGCGTGCGTGTTCCGGTCGGCGTAGAAGCCCTGGGTGTTCTCCCGGACGATGACCAGGTCGGTGCCGGGCACCACCGCGTCACCGCCCGGGAAGGCCTTCGCGGGGCGGATGTTGGCGTAGAGGTCGAAGTGCTTGCGGATCGTGCCGCTCGGGTTCAGCTGCGAGCGGTGCGGAAGCGGGTAGGACGCGCTGTCGTGCGGGCCGAGGATCCACGCATCGAGACCGGCGAGGGCGTCGAGGGTCGACGTGGGCGTGTGCGTGCCGTGCTCGTCGATGGCCGCTCGGGCGATGGGTAGCTCGACCCACTCGAAGGGCTCCGCACCGGCGCGGGCGATGGCGGCGTCGATGACGGTGACCGCTGCTGGGACGATCTCCGGTCCGATGCCGTCGCCGTGCAGGAGACCGAGGCGGTACGGGGCGGCCACTTGCATTCCTCTCATTCCGTTCCCGTCGAGCCGGCCCCGGCGTCCCCGGAGTGCTCAGCCGACTCGTTCACCCAGCGCTGCCCGACGGTCAGGACGATGGCGAGGGTGACCAGCGCGGCCAGCACGATGTAGGCGGAGAACGCCAGCGAGGAGCCGAACGCCTCGTTCAACGCCACCGCGACCAGCGGCGCGGTTCCACCGAGCACCGACTGGGAGATGTTGTAGGACAGCCCGCCCGCGCTGACCCGGATCCCGGCCGGGAAGATCTGGCTGACCGCGAGCAACAGCGGCACGGCGAGCACGCCCTTCGCGGCGCCGAGCAGGAAGGCTCCGCCGAACGCTCCGGCCACCCCCGCTCCGGCGAGCGCGAACGCGGGTGCCGTCACGACGGCCACGATCACGGTCGCCACGGTGGTGGCCCGCCGCAATCCGAGCCGGTCCGCGACCGGGGAGAACAGCAACACGAACACGACGACCATCGCCGATCCGACGGTGTTGGCCGCGTAGGCGGCGGTCTCGGTCAGTGCGGTGTTCTGCTTCAGGAACGTCGCCAGGTAGGACGTCAACGTCGCCGAGACGATGGACCACACGCCGAGGAACGCGACGAACAGCAGGATCCGGCCGCCCGACGTGCGCAGCGCCTCGAGGACCGGCGAAGCGGCGATCGAGGCCTTCCGCCTCTGCACTTCCTGCAGCTCGCGGAACTCCGCGCCGTCCCGCGTGCGCCGGCGCAGGTAGAGGCCGATCAACCCCATCGGCAGCGACAGCATGAACAGCAGTCGCCAGCCCCACGTCGTCCACGCGTCCTCCGGCATCAGCGCGGACAGCGCGGTGGCCAGGACCGAGCCGGTCAGCAGGCCGACGAACGTCACCGCGGTCAGGACCCCGACCGACCTCGCCTTGCGGCCACGCGGTCCGTGCTCGTACACGAACGAGATGGCGGTCGAGTACTCCCCTCCGGTGCCCAGCGACTGGATCAGGCGCATCCCGAGCAGCAGCAGCGGAGCCGCGACGCCGATCGACTCGTAGGTCGGGATCAGCCCGATCATGGCGGTGGCCACGCAGGTGATGATGATCGTCAGCGACAGCGCCTTCGTCCGGCCGACCGTGTCGGCGATGTGACCGAAGATCACGGTGCCGAAGGGGCGGGTCACGTACGAGATGGCGAACACGGCGTAGGCGCTGATCAGCGCGAGGGCTTCGTTGCCCGGGGGGAAGAAGCTCCGGGCGATCAGCGTCGCGACGACGCCGTAGACGCCCCAGTCGTACCACTCGGCGAAATTCCCGGCCGAGGCCGCGATGATCGTCCGGCGGCGCTCGCGCCGCTCGGCGGCGGAGGGCCGTGCCTCAACAGGCCTCTCCGGCGCGGTGCGCGGGCCCGTGTTCATGTGCGGCTCCCTGATCGTCGTTGATGGGTGTGGGCTCGGCGCGCCCCGGGTCGTGCACCGTTCTCACGAGCGCCTCTTGCAGAAGAGGCGTTGGCCGGCGTCGAGGAGCTGGACGTCGGAGTCGGCGAAGTCGGCGTAGTGGACGAGTACGGCCTCCTGGGTGCGAGGCACGACCGAGGAGTGCGGGGTGTGCGCGATGACGGCGTGCACGAGGTCCTCCTCGAGACCGGCCTCGAGCATCCAGTGGGCGCCGAGGAAGCCGTGCTGGTACATCCGCCCGGTGCGGGAGAACCGGGCGCCGCCGTCGGATCCGGGCTCGAACTCGTGCAGCTTGCAGACGTCGTGCAGCAGTGCAATGGCCAGCGTCACGTCCCGGTCCACCGCCACCTGGTGCAGCTCGCGGACGGTGTCGGCCATCTGCACGGCGATCCGCGCGACCGACCGGGAGTGCACCGTGAGCGTCCGCCACACCGGCAGGTCCGGCGACTTGGGCACGTCCTCGAGCCGTTCCCAGACGCTCGACCGCCATGCCCGCAGCCAGATGCCGGTGACTGCTTCGCGCAGTCCTTCGTCCGAGATCTGGTGGATCTCCGGCAGGAGGTCCTGGACGGCGCCCGCCGTCGGTGCTGACGTGCTGTTCGCGGTCAAGGCGGTCCAATCTGTCGCCACTTTGGTGTGAACGACGGGTGAAGCTAAGCGATCGAACGCGGATCCGCAAGAAACTGGCGCCAGTTTGGATGCGACTCGATCCGAGTGATGACCCGCTTGCGCGATACAGTGCGCGCGTGCACAGCACGGATCGCGGGGAGTCGTCGGCGACGCGGGCGCTCGACCGGACCCTGCGGAGATCGCCGAGCCTCTCCGGGCACGGGGATCTGGTGCGGCACATGGTGGCCACCGTGGCGAGGGAGATCATCGAGGGCGAGCTGCCCAGCGGGCACCAGCTGACCTCGGCCGACCTGGGACGGCGTTTCGGTACCAGCCGGACCCCGGTGCGGGAGGCGCTCGGCGTCCTGCGGCGGGAAGGGCTGGTCGACATCGAGCCCCGCCGCCGGCCGCGGGTCGCGACGCTCTCGTTGCCCGAGGTTCGCGACCTCTACGCGATTCGGGCGAGTCTCTACGCGTTGATCGCGGAGTCGGTCATCGCGGGCGCCGACGACGACCGGATCGCACGCCTCGATGCGCCGCTCGCCCGGATGTGGCGTGCCCGCGACCGCGGCGACACCCTCGCCTACTTCGACGGGACCGTCGACTTCCGTGACGTCGAGGTCGACATCTGCCCGAACCGCAGCGTCGGCCCGCTGCTGGAGTCGCTGGGCCTGCGCATCCACCGACTGCGACGCTTCGGGCTCTCCCTTCCCGGCCGGATGGACGTCTCGGTCCGGGACTACACGTACCTCGTCGACGCCTACCGGGCTCGCGACACGGACCTCGCCCGTGCGGTCACGCGCTCGATGATGGCGAAGGCCCTCGCCGAGATCGAGCGGCATTGGAACCGACTGGAGCTGGCCGGCGGGAGCCGGCGCACCGCCTGATCCCGCGGCTCGCGCTCGAGTTCAGTTCTCCTTAAAAGGCCATGCAGTGATTGTCGCTGGCCTTCACTCTCGCCCGATGGCAGCGTGACGCCGACCGGAGAGCAGCCACCGGACGATCAAAGGAGATCCATGCGCCACCTGGTCCGCAGCACGATGTCGGTACTCCTCGCGCCGGTCGTCATCACCCTGAGCGCCTGCGGTGTCACCTCGACAGACGGGGACGCGGCGACCGGCGTCCGGTCGCTCGAGATCGTCGTGGGGAACTCCCCGGGTGGTGGCTACGACACGATGGCGAGGCAGATCGCCGACGTCCTGCAGGGTGAGGGGATCGTGGGCGAGGCGCGGGTCACCAACAAGCCCGGCGCCGGCGGCACCGTGGCCCTGCAGCAACTGGTCAACATGCCCGGCGAGGCCGAGACGCTCATGACGACGGGCGTCGCGGTCACCGGGGCGCTCAGCACCAGCGACTCACCGCTCTCGATGACGGGCGCCACCCCGATCGCCCGGATCCTGGAAGAACCCATGATCATCGCGGTGGCCAAGGACTCGCCCTACCAGAACATCGGCGATCTGCTGGCCGCGTGGAAGGCGGAGCCCCGGCGCGTCACCGCGGGCGGCGGTGCGATCGCGGGGCCCGACCACCAGCAGGTCCTCCTCCTCGCCCAGGCTGCCGGGATCGACATCCGGCAGGTCAACTTCGTCACCTACGACGGCGGCGGAGAGCTGCTGCCCGCCGTGCTGGGGCAGAAGGTCGCCTTCACCGCGTCGGGCTACGCGGAATGGGCCCACCAGATCGACTCCGGCGAGATCCGGGTGCTCGCCGTCTCGAGTGCGGAGCGGGTCGAGACCATCGACGCGCCCACGCTCAAGGAGCAGGGCGTCGACCTCGTCTTCAGCAACTGGCGCGGCTTCCTCGCCCCGCCCGGACTCTCGCCCGAGCAGGAGACGGCTCTGACCGCTGCTCTCGCCGAGCTCCACGAGTCGCAGGCCTGGCAGGAACGGCTCCGGCAGAACGGGCAGCTCGACGCGTTCCTGGCCGGCGACGAGTTCGACGGCTTCGTCGAGGAGGAGCAGCGCCGGGTGAAGCAGCTCGCGACCGAGGCGGGACTGGCGTGAGCGAGAGCCGGATCAGGGTGGAGCGACCCTCCGAGTTCGTCGTCGTCGCCCTGCTGGTCGGCATCGCGGCGGTGCTCGTGTGGGACACCGTGGGCTCCCCTGATGCCGTCGCTCCACAAGGCCCGGTGACCACCGCTGCCGTTCCGCTGATCGCTGCGACGGTCCTGGGCCTGTGCGGCGTCGGGATCGCCGTCGACCTGCTCCGCGGCGGCCAGGGTGTTCCCGACGAGGGGCGTCCCGGCGAGCGGACCAACTGGCGCGGGGTGTTGTCCGTCGTCGCTGCGGTGGCGTTGTGCGCGGCTGCGCTCGAGGCCGTGGGCTGGGTCGTCGCCGGGGCCGTGCTCTTCTACCTGTGCCTCTACGCATTCGGTAGCCGGCAGCCCGCCAAGGACCTCGTCGTGTCGGTCGTCCTGGCGATCGCGTCCTTCTACCTGTTCTACCTCGGGCTCGGCATCCCGCTGCCACCGGGCGTGCTGGCAGGTGTCCTGTAGTGGATGCCCTGCAGTCGCTGCTGGACGGCTTCTCCGCCGCCCTCGTACCGGCCAACCTGCTCTACGCGGCACTGGGCGTGCTGATCGGCACCGCGGTCGGCGTGCTGCCCGGGATCGGGACGTCCCTCAGCGTCGCGTTGTTGCTGCCCCTCACCTACAGCCTCGAGCCGACGGCCGCGTTCATCATGTTCACGGGCATCTTCTACGGCGGTGCCTACGGCGGATCGACCACCGCGATCCTCCTCAACACCCCCGGCGAGAGCTCGACGGTCGTCACCGCGATCGAAGGCAATCTGATGGCGAAGCGCGGACTGGGGGCCCAAGCTCTGGCGACCGCGGCCATCGGATCGTTCATCGCGGGCACCATCGGCTCCTCGTTGCTGGTGGTCTCCGCGGCGCCCCTCGCCGAGCTGGCCCTCGGGCTGGGTGCGCCCGAGTACTTCGCGATCATGGTGCTCGCCTTCGTGTCCGTGGCAGCCGTTCTCGGTGCCTCGCGGTTGCGCGGATTCGCCTCGCTCGGGCTGGGCCTGACGATCGGGATGGTCGGTCTGGATCCGCAGACCGGGGCACAGCGCCTCACGTTCGGGGTGCCTCAGCTGATCGACGGCCTCGACATCGTGCTGGTCGCCGTCGGGGTGTTCGCGGTCGGTGAGGCTCTGTGGGTCGTCTCCCGACGCTCCGCTCCTGCGCGCCCGATCCCGGTCGGGCGCCCGTGGTTGAGCCGGGACGAGGTCGGCCGGTCGTGGGGGCCCTGGCTGCGCGGTACGGCGCTGGGCTTCCCGTTCGGAGCCATTCCCGCGGGCGGGGCGGAGATTCCGACGTTCCTCTCCTACGTCACCGAGCGGAAGCTCAGCCGCCGTCCCGAGGAGTTCGGGAAGGGGGCGATCGAGGGGGTCGCCGGACCGGAGGCCGCGAACAACTCCTCGGCGGCGGGGTCCATCGCGTCGATGCTGACTCTCGGGTTGCCCACGAGCGCGACCACCGCCGTCATGCTCGCGGCGTTCACGTCGTACGGGATCCAGCCGGGACCGCAACTGCTCGAGAGTCAACCGGCTCTCGTCTGGACGCTGATCGCGAGCCTGTTCATCGGCAACACCATGCTCCTGCTGATCAACCTCCCGCTCGCGCCGATGTGGGCGAAGCTGCTCCGGATCCCCAGGCCCTACCTGTTCGCGAGCATCCTGTTCTTCGCCGTGCTCGGGACCTACGCGGTGAACGCCCAGCCCCTCGACATCGCCTTCATGCTCTCGATCGGCGTGCTCGGGTTCGTGATGCGGAAGTTCGGGATGCCCACGCTGCCGTTGGTGATCGGCGTGATCCTCGGCCCGCGGGCGGAGGTCCAGCTCAGGCGTGCCCTGCAGATCAGCGACGGCGACTTCACGGTCCTCGTGTCGAGCCCGTTCACCGTGGTCCTCTACGTGGGCCTGGCGGTGCTGGTCGCGTGGCCCGCGCTCGTGCGGGCCCTCCGCCACCGATCCCGGGAGGCGATCAGTGGGTGAGCGCCACCACGTCCTTCATCACCTCGTGCAGCGCGCGGTGGGCGGGACTGCACGGGCGGCCCTCCAGCGTGGCCGTGAAGATGCGCCGGGGCGGCACGCTGTCGGGGAGCGCCTTCACGACGATGTCGTCGCGTCGTGGCCGCAACGCGAGCAGCGGGCAGATCGAGACCCCGAACCCCGCCGCCACCAGCGCCTGCAGCTCCGGGTAGTCGTAGGCCTCCACGCCGATGCGCGGCGTGAAACCGGCCGTCCGCGCCATCCGCTCGACGAGGTCCCGGCTCAGGTGGTTCTCCGCGCGCACGATCCAGCTCTCCGCGTGCAGCGCCTCGAACCGCACTTCCGGCGCGTCGGCCAGCGGATGTCCGACGGGGAGCACGAGCACGGTGGTGTCGAGCATGAGCGGCTGCGTCACGATCCCCGGCGCCTCCACGGGCCGGTGCGGGTAGTCCCACACCAGCGCCAGGTCCACGTCCCGGGAGCCGAGCAGCTCGGTCGCCGGTGCGCTGCGCGTGCTCCGCACGACCAGGTCGATGTCCGGATACCGCCGCCTGAACTCGAGGAGGACCTCCGGGAGGACCGAGGCCGCGAAGGTGGGGAAGACACCGATCGACACCGATCCACGACGGACGTTGACCAGGTCGTCGAGCTCCTTGTCGAGCCCGCGCAGGAGCGTCTGCACGTTGCGCGCCGCCCCGACGATGGCCGTACCGGCCTCGGTCAGGCTGACCCCTTTGGGGTGGCGGTACAGGACCGGCGTCCGCACGTCGGAGGCCAGTCGCTTCATCTGCTGCGACACCGCGGAGGGCGAGTAGTTGAGCTCCTCTGCCGCTGCCGTCATGGAGCCGAGCCGGCCGATGGCTTCGAGGATCCGCAGGCGCGTCAGGTCGAACTCCACGGCGAGCAGGCTAGGCGAACGTCGGCACCGGATGAAGTTCTCCTTCAGTACCGGTTCAACCATTGGCGCTGGACTTCACGTTCAGCACGAGCAGGAAGCAGACCGTGATCTCGAAAACCGTCACCATCCCCGTTGACCTGCTGCAGGACACCGCACGCAGTGCCCTGACGGCGGCCGGGATGCCGTACGCCGACGCGGAGGACGTGGCCCGCGTGCTGGTCATGGCGGACCTCTTCGGCATCCACACCCACGGCGTCCAGCGGATCCCGCAGTACCTGGAGCGGGTGCGCATCGGCGGTGTGTCGATCTCCGCCGAGATGGTGGTGGAGCAGGTCGCTCCGTCGATCGTCAAGGTCGACGGTGCGAACGGCGTCGGCCCGCTCGTCGGCTGGCGCACCCTGACCGCGACGATGGAGGCTGCCCGCACGACCGGCGTGGGGATCGGGCTGGCTCGGCACAGCAACCACTTCGGGCCGGTGATGCCCTACCTCTACGCGGCGGCCGAAGCCGGGTTCGCGTCCATGATCGCGAGCAACGCCACCACGACCATCGCCCCGACCGGCGGCGCCCAGGCCAAGATCGGCAACAACCCCGTCGGCTGGGGCATGCCGAGCCGCGGCTCGGCCCCCGTCCTCCTCGACATCGCCCTGAGCACGGCCGCCCGGGCGAAGATCCGCGCCGCAGCACGAGAAGGCCGTCCGATCCCGGACACGTGGGCGACGGACAAGAACGGCACACCCACCACCGACCCGTCGTCCGCCCTCGAGGGCTTCCTGCTCCCGATCGGCGGGCACAAGGGCTACGGCCTGTCCGTGATGATGGACCTGTTCGCCGGGGTCCTCTCCGGCGCCGCCTACCTCGACAAGGTCAGCAGCTGGAGCGACAACCCCGGGGAGGCCCAGAACCTGGGGCACTTCTTCCTGTTGATCGACACATCCATGGTCGGCGAGGAGTCGAAGCTGCTCGATGACGTCGAGGACTTCCGCCGGCGCGTCCTGGCCACCCCGGCGACCGACCCCCACAACCCGGTGCGCCTCCCGGGTCAGCACGAGGTCGAGCTGCTCGAGCGCCAGACGAGCGAGGGCGTCGAGATCGCTTCCGAGGACCTGGCGGCGCTGCGGGCGCTCGGCACCGGTGCCACGTCACCGGTCGCCTGACGCGGCAACCCACTCGGTGCACCACCCCATTTCCGAACATCACGAACGGACACCACACATGACCGAGATCTTCTCGACAGCCGACCTGGTGGACGACCACCCCGACGCCGTCGTCTCCGTTCCCCTGCAGTTTCGGCAGTTCGGCGCCGTGCGCGCGTTCAGCGGGAGGGTCGTCACCGTCCACTCGCCCGGCGACAACGCGTTGCTCAAGCAGGTGCTCGCGCAACCAGGGGAGGGCCGGGTGGTCGTCGTCGACGCGGAGGGCTCACTGGCCCACTGCATGCTCGGCGACAAGATGGCAGCCACCGCCGCGCAGAACAGCTGGGCCGGGATCATCGTGGTCGGGGCGGTACGCGACGTCACGGCGCTCCGCCAGCTGCCGCTGGGGATCAAGGCGCTCGGCAGCAATCCGGCGCGACCCACCAAGTTCGGTACGGGCGAGGTGGACGTACCGATCACCGTGTCCGCCGTGGAGATCGTTCCCGGTCAACTCATCTGGTCCGACGACGACGGGATCCTGGTGGCGCCGCCCGATGCCGACAGCCTTATCCGCCAGCCGGCCGGGTAGGGGTGCCCGCCACCTCGCCAGTAGTTCGCCGGTTTTCGCCAGGGGCAGGGAACCGAGGTGTAAAAGTCGGACCTTGAGCACTGAGGCTGTATGACCGACAGTTGCCGCCTGCGTAAGGGTGCGCGCCTCTCAGCCCTGGAGGACGCGGCGCCTCCATGCCGCAGCTGAGGATCGCCATCAGACAGGTGCTGACGGCGACCACCACGAAGTGGCCCGGTCGCACCGGTGGCCAGGTCGACGGCAAGGGACTTCAACGGCGTGAGTTCCGGGAGCGGCTTCCACCAGCTCATCCGCAGGTGGGCGCCGAACGGCCGCGTGCTGTCGACCGCGGAACGGCCGACGGCCGACGGGGCGTGGCCGGGATCAGGCGGGTGCATGGAACTTCCTCTTCCGGTTCGGGTGCCGGGTGCGCCGGTCAGTCCGCCATCCAGGTGCTCTTGAGCCGCAGCGAGCGATCGGTGGCGGCCAGCGCCCCGGCGATCGTGAGCGCTGCTGCGGGTGATCTGCTCCGCGGCCGCCGACAGCGTCGCCACGAGTCCCACCAGCAGCACGACCAGGCCCACGGCGCCGATCACCGCGCTCGTGCGGGGGTGGCGCCGCTCGAACCGGGCCCGCCGTCCCTCCAGCGACCGCGGGTGCGGGCGCAGCACCTGCTCGCGGCCGTCGTCACCGTGGCCGCCAGCACCTGGACGCCGTCGCGGTAGAGCGCGGCGGGCCGCTTCTCCGACGACTCGTCCCGGAGGTGGTGGACGTCGACCTCGTAGCGGTGCGGGCGGCCGAACTCGTCGAGCAGGTCGAGGGCGAACAGCGAGCGGGACAGCAGGTGCCAGAAGCGGAACCGTCGCAGCCGGCTGCCGTCGGTCAACGCCGGAAGGGGACACGATGCCGTCGCGGCATGGTCAACCCGACGCCCCTTCGCGGGTGTCGAACCTCACCGGCGGCTGGGCCGGCGCCGCGCTGTCAGAACCGCCAAGTCAGGTTGCTGCGCCGTGACGGCGGCGGTACTCCTCCCGAGCTCGGGTGCCGGCGTGGTGGCCGGACAGCTCGTGCAGCTCCGCCAGCTCGACACCGTCGAGCATCGGGTGCAGGTGCACGGTCACGGCTTCCAGGTGGGGAGTGGCGTGCAGCAGCTCGTGCTCGACACGTTCGGCGATCTCGTGGCCCTCGGCGATGGTGAGGTCGGCCTGCACGCTCACGTCGGCGTCGCCCTGCATCCGGTGGCCGGTCCAGCGCACGCGAATCCGGTCCACGGCCTGCACGCCGGGCACTGACGCGGCGGTGGCGGTCATGGCCTCGACGACGCCCGGCTCGACGCCGTCCATGAGCCGTCGGCCGACGGTGCGCATCGAGCTGACCAGGATGCCCAGGATCGCGATGCCGATGAACAGCCCGACGACGGCGTCCGCCCGCTCGTACCCGAGCCAGACCCCGATCACCCCGGCCACGACGGCGATGGAGGTGAATCCGTCGGCCCGGGCGTGCTGGCCCTCCGCGACGAGCGCGGCGGAGCCGATCCGGCGCCCGGCCCGGATGCGGTACACCGCGACCGCCTCGTTCCCGATGAAACCGACGACACCCGCCGCGAACACCCACCCGAGGTGGGTCAACGGCCGTGGCGAGAACAGCGCGTCGACCGACTCCCAGATGATCAGGGCGGCGGACAGCGCGATGATCAGCCCGATCAGCAGGCCGACGAGGTCCTCCGCCCGGCGGTAGCCGTAGCTGTACCTGCTGTTCGCGGCCCGCCGGCCGAGCTGGAACGCGATCACGAGCGGGATGGTCGTGATCGCGTGGCCGACGTTGTGCAGGGTGTCGGCGAGCAGCCCGATCGAGCCGGAGACCGCCACGATGACCACCTGCAGCATCGCCGTGGTCACCATCCCCGCCAGACCGATCCACGCCGCCCGGATGCCGTGCCCCCGCGCCTGCTCCGCCGACTGGATCGCCTCGCTCGCGTCGTGCGAGTGCGGGACGACGACGTGGGCGAGCCGGCGCAGCAGCCCTCGGCGCCCATGCCCGTGTCCGTGCCCGTGCGATCCCGGCATCCCCATACCGCGCCACGATATGTGCTCATGTGCGCACGCGACGACGGTGCAGCTGCGGAACGTTGGCAGGTGACGCCCTCGGGCGAGCGCCTGGAGGCTGCAGCATCGGCGTTTCGCCTGCTCGGCGGCGCGACGCGGCTGCCCGTCATGTGGGGGTGTGCGGGTGGTGAGGCCGACGTCACAGCAATCGCCGGTCATGCCGCAGCTCTGATCCGCTTCGGGAGCAAGGCGTCGAGGATCGGGTCGGGGTCGAGGCGGTCGCCGTACCAGTCCGGCGTCAACGTCCAGTGATCGAAGCGCGCTTGCCGCTCGGCGAGGTCCTCGAGATTTCCGGTCAGCGCCGGTGCGGTGGCGGGTATCGGTGACCCGTCGGGGCGGGTGAATTCCCGCTTCCCGGCTCGTCGTTTCACGTGGTGGCCGTGGTCGTGGATCACTGTGTGGTGGTGGCTGCAGAGCAGCACGAGATTGTCGATATCGGTCGGTCCGCCCCGCACCCACCACCACACGTGGTGTGCGTGCAGGTATCGGGTGTGCACGCATCCCGGGAATTGACATCTCGCCCCGTCTCGCACGGTCAATGCGGCGATCTGTGCGGGTGTGGCCAGTCGTCGGGTGCGGCTGAGGTACATGCGGTTGCCGGTGCGGTCGTTCAGCAGAACCTGAACCCGGGCATCGCAGGCCAGTCGCTCGGCGGTTGTGCGGGGGATCTCGGGCCCGTTCTCGATCCGGGCGGTGCCGGAGTCGGCATCCAGGTGCACGACCACCCGGGCGGTGCCGCGTTCCACCACGGGCCCCTCTCCGGGTTCGCGGGTGAGGTACTCGATCAGCGCGTCGGCGCGGCGGGCCTCGGTCCGGTCGAGCGCTGTGCTGGGTTCTTGTTCGCGGGCTTGCTCGTCCGGGTCCCGCGGACCCGGCTCGGTGCGGGCGGTGACCGGTTGCCGCTTGGGCACCCGGGCGTCGATGGCGTGGATGAAGGCGGCTCCGGCGTCCGGGGTGAGTCGGGCGCGGATGATGAGGGAGCCGTCGTCGTCCCAGGTCCAGGTCAGCGACCTGCGCGCGGCGGTGTCGCCGGCCGGGGTGTGCCGCCGCCGGACCGCCCGGACCACGGTCTCCAGGTGCCCGGCCGTGCCACCCAACGCCAGGGTCAGCAGGATCTTCTCGGCGGTCGCGGCGTCGGCGACGGTGGTGTGCTTCAGGTCCGACGTGCCGGCGGCGATCTCGGCCGCCATCCGGGTCAGGGTGGCCGAGTCGGAGCCGACGACCCGGCTGATGGCGCGGACCTTGGAGTACGACAAGCGGCCGGCGGCGAAGGCTTCGGTGATCTTCGGTAACTGTTGCAGGGCGTGGGCGACGCGGAGTCGTTCGTTGGCGGTGCGGATGTTCATGCCGGCGCGCCAGGACAGCCAGTGGGCACACGAGTGGACGCCGTCGCCTGCCCAGCCGCGGCGGTCGTCGAATTCGGCGAGAAGTACCAGGAAGCGGCATTCGGCGGCGGCGAGTTGTCCGGCGAGGGTGAGGAGTTCGTTTTCCAGGGCGTCGGTTGTGAGGCCGGTGGGGAGGGGGAGGATGGTTGCGGTCATGGTTTGAGGATGGCAGGCGGGTCTGACAATTCCGGGCCGTCGAGGACGGCTTCGGGGAAGGGTTTTTCTGTGGGTTCCGCGGAACCCGGTTGGGCTGGGTTGGCGCGGTCTTCGACGGCGGTTCGCGTGGGTCGGTCGGAGATGCACCACCTATGAGCGTGTCAGATGGACTGTGTAACAAGATCCTCTTCAGTGGAGGAGTACACAGTTGTCCGTGACCGAAGATCGCCAGGTGGAACACCCGCTGAGGGCTGAGCAGGCCGCGCAGCGGCCGGGCTCGGCGCGTGAAGCGGTGAACCGGATGATCGAAGCGGGCCTGCTGGATGAGGTGATGGACCGCGTCGACGCCGGCGGACTCGAGCTGACCGGCGAGGGTGGCTTCCTTCCCGAGATGATCAAAGCGGTTCTCGAACGTGGACTGGCTACCGAGCAGACCGGTCATCTGGGCTACGAACGCGGCGACCCGGCCGGGCGCGGCAGCGGGAACTCCCGCAACGGCACCAGCCCGAAGACCGTGGCCAGCGAGGTCGGGGACATCGATCTGGCCGTGCCGCGAGACCGCGCCGGGTCGTTCGAGCCGCGCCTGGTCCCGAAGGGCGCACGGCGCACCGGCGGCCTCGACGAGATGATCATCTCGTTGTATGCGGGTGGGATGACCGTGCGCGACATCGGCCACCATCTGGAGCGCACCCTGGGCACCGAGCTGTCGCACGACACCATCTCGAAGATCACCGACAGCGTGCTCGATGAGGTCAAGGCCTGGCAGTCCCGGCCCCTGGAAGAGATCTACCCGATCATCTACCTCGACGCGCTGGTGGTGAAGGTCCGCGACGGACACCAGGTCCGCAACCGGGCCGCGCACATCGCGGTCGGGGTCGACCTCGACGGAGTCAAACACGTGCTCGGCATCTGGGTGCAAGCCGCCGAGGGCGCGAAGTTCTGGGCCGGGGTGTGCGCCGAGCTGCGCAACCGCGGCGTGCGCGACGTGCTGATCGTCTGTTGCGACGGGCTGACCGGTTTCCCCGAGGCCGTCGAGGCGACCTGGCCACAGACCACCGTGCAGACCTGCACGGTGCACCTGATCCGAGCGGCGATGCGGTTCGTGTCCTACACCGACCGCAAGAAGGTTGCCGCCGCGCTGCGCCCGATCTACACCGCCCCCACCGCAGACGCTGCCGAGACCGAGCTGCTGGCCTTCGCCGAGTCCGACCTGGGTCACAAGTACCCGGCCGCAGTCGCGACCTGGGAGAACGCGTGGGAGCGGTTCATCCCGTTCCTGGCGTTCCCACCCGAGCTCCGGAAGATCATCTACACGACGAACGCGATCGAGTCGTTGAACTTCCAACTCCGGAAGATCATCAAGAACCGGGGGCACTTCCCCAACGACGACGCCGCGATCAAGCTGCTCTGGCTCGCGATCCGCGACATCGAGGACAAACGAGCACGCGCGCGGGCGAAGGAGAAGGGACTCAAAGCCGCTGACCGGCGCGCACCGGGCCGGCTCGTCGAAGGCGCGACCGTGAACGGCTGGAAAGCCGCCCTCGGCGCTCTCGCAATGGCCTATCCCGAACGGATCGAGCCCTACCTGACCTGACCCGACCGGGATCGACTTACACAGAAGTCTTGACAGGCTCCCACCTATCGGCCTCGCCCCAGCCGCGGGGTGCGGCCACCGGCCCTCGGCGAGATGCTCGCCTCACCCTCCCGGACTCGTGGACGAGCACGTCCCGTCGGCTGCTGGGCGACTGTCCGGTGGTCCAGAGCCGGGGATGCGTTCAGCTGAACGTGGCTGGGAAGGCCTCCACGGCGAGATGACGCGGCTCGCCCACGCAAGATCCCTGCACAGGCCGGGGTTCCGCGGAACCCGACCGGGAGGACACCCCCCATTGACGACGTAGATCGAGATGGCTCGGGACCACAGGACAGTCGCGCAGGCACCAAGCAGCGACGGGCTCGTCGAGAACCGCCGTGCCCTCCAGCCGGGGACGGCCGCCCACGCAACCACGGGGTCCGGTAGTGAACCCAACCCGACCACAGGCCCACGCACGCGGAGCTCGGGACCGGGTTGAGTGCCCGGCAGGCCCGGGATGGCCTCCGCAGCGGGTTGACCCGGCTCGCCCACCGCAAGATCAGCACGCGGGCTGGGTTCCGCGGAAGCCGGCTGGGCTGGGTTGGCGTGGTCCTCGACGGCGGTTCGCGTGGGTCGGTCAGAGATGCACCACTTTCGGGGCCCATCCCATCCCGCGAGGTGTGACTACCGGTCCTCGGGTGAGCGGGCCTCGATTCGCGCGTTGCGGTCGGGTGCTGGGCCGGGTGTGAGGACAACCGATCCGGTCGGGCGCCTTGCGAGATGCTCGCCTCGCCCTCCCGGACTCGTGGACGAGCACGTCCCGTCTGCCCTCCGCAGCGAGATGACCCGGCTCGCCCACGCAAGATCACTGCGTAGGCCGGGTTCCGCGGAACCCGGCCGGAGCGGGGCGGTGCCCCCGCGAACGGGACCGAAGGTCCGTTGACCAGGGCCGGGAGCCACTGCCGATGCCGTCGCTCCCGCGTCCACGATGGCCCGCCGGAGTCAGGGAGGAAGGCCATGGACGTGCAGGATCGAGCCCGCCCGGTACTCGTCGGGATCGACGGCTCCGAGAGTTCGCTGAACGCGGTGCGATGGGCGGCGGGGGAGGCGGCACGGCGCGCCGCGCCACTGCGTGTCGTGACGGCGTTCGCCTGGCAGGGGGGCCGGGCGGTCGACCGCTTCGAGGCCGGCGACGATCCCCACGAGGTCATGCTCGGCGCAGCTCAGCGCCAGCTCGCAGAGGCGGCCGCGGTCGCTGCCGAGGTGCTGCCGCAGAAGCAGGTCGAACCGCTGCCCGTCGGCGGCTTGCCGATCCCGGTGCTGCAGGACCAGTCACGGGATGCGCAGCTGCTCGTCCTCGGCGATCGCGGGTACGGCGCGATCAGCGGACTGCTGCTCGGCTCGGTGGCGGCGGCGATGGCCGCGGATGCCGGCTGCCCGGTCGTGCTCGTGCGCAGCCAGGAGGGCGAGCCGGTGGCGGACCGGGAGCGCCCGGTCGTGGTCGGCGTGGACGGGTCCCCGCTCAGCGAGGCCGCGCTGGCCTTCGCCTACGAGCAGGCGAGTGTCCGCGGTGTGCCGCTGATCGCCGTGCACGCGTGGTGGGACTGGATCGGTGATCCGAAGGTCGCACCGGTGCTGGACTGGGGTGCTCTGCAGAACGAGGCGGAGGAGGTGCTCGCCGAGCGGCTGGCCGGCTGGGCGGAGAAGTACCCCGACGTCCGCGTCCACCGGAGGGTCGTCCGCGACCGCCCGGCACACGCGCTGGTGGAGGAGTCGCGCCGCGCCCAGCTGGTGGTGGTCGGCGCGCGGGGCAGGGGTGGCGCCACCGGCCTGCTGCTCGGGTCGGTCAGCCACAAGGTGCTGCACCGCTCCCACTGCTCGATCGCGGTGGTGCGGCCGGCTCCAGTACCGTGACCGTCCCGTCGTTGCCGTCGACCCGGATCCGCTGGCCCGTGCGCAGCCGGGTCGTCGCGTCCGCGACCGCGGCGACGGCAGGGAGGCCGTACTCGCGGGCGACGACGGCGCCGTGCGAGACCACACCCCCGACCTCCGTCACGAGGGCGCCCGCGAGCAGGAAGAGCGGGGTCCAGCCCGGGTCCGTGGTGGCGGCGACCAGGATCTGTGCCCGGTGGCCGTAGACCTCGAGGAACTCGCGCACGTCGGTCTCGGTGGCCGACGGCTCGGTGCCGGCGGCGGCGTGGACGCGTGCCAGCCGTGCCAGTTCCGCCCCCATGGCCACGGTGGGATCGTGCGGCAGCCACCGGCGCACCGGTTCCAGCCCGGACGACGAGCCCAGCCAGCGGCGGACGAGCCACTCGGCACCGGCCCCGGTCAACATCTCGCCGTACACGGCGGGGAGTTGCGCGGTGATCAGGTCGACCGTGGCGGCGGGCAGGACCCGATCGACGAACTCCACCTGCGCGAGCGGTGCGGATCGCCGCGCGGCCTCCTGCTAGAGGCGGACCAGTTCGGCCTCGGCCCCGCCCCGCACCCTGCGACGGTGGCGGCTCGGCGCGGCGACCGCCGATGCGAAACCGGCGAGACGCGAGGTACGCACCCGAGGGGCGGGCGGTTCCCGGCTGGAGCAGGATCTGCCGGGCCACCGCCGCGGCGACGAGCGCACCGATCCCGACGCTCCATGCCAGGTTCCGGGCGAACACCCGCCGCCAGTAGACGCCGGTTCGGGCGGCGAATGCCGCGAGGTAGACGAGCAGGATCGTGAAGTCCAGCAGGTAGTACAGGTCGTGGTGCAGGCCGAGCAGATCGGTGCCGACGAAGGCCACGACGAAGGCCAGAACGGCACCTCTGGCGAGCCATCCCAGCGCCGCCACGGCGACACCCCCTCGAGTCGGCACGACCACCGTGGGTGCCGTCGAGGTCCGTCACCAGGGCCGCACGTCCTGACTAGTGCTGAACGGACCGGGGCCCAATGTTGGGACGGCAGCCGCGCGTCACCGGGTGGGTCGCCGGGGTCGAGCCCGCACCCGATGCCGGTAGCCGCGGCTGCCGTCCGAGGACGGTCCCGCGCGGGCGTCAGCGCAGGGACCGGTGGGCCGTCTCGGGCATCCGCAGGATGACCCCGAGCGTGATCAGCGCGAGGGCCATGACGTAGAAGGCGGGGGCGAGCGGGCTGCCGGCCGTGGCGATCAGCCCGGTCGCGATGAACGGCGCCGTGCCGCCGAACACCACGGACGAGAAGTTGTAGCCGAGGGACAGGCCGCTGTAGCGCACCGTGGTCGGGAACATCTCGGCCATCGCGGCGGGCCCCGGTGCGGAGAACACCGCGACCACGGTCGCCAGCGCCACCTGGGCCACCAGCACGCCGGTGTACCCGCCGTCGCGCATCAGCAGGAACAGCGGGTAGGAGAGCACGACGAACCCGGTCGTCGCGGCGAGCAACAGCGGCCTGCGCCCGACCCGGTCGGACAGGGCGCCCAGGAACGGCAGGAGCACGGCGAAGGTGCCGAGGCAGACCATGCTCGCCAGCAGCGCCTGGCTGACCGGGTAGCCGAGGGAGGTGGCGATGAAGGTCGGCATGTAGGTGAGGATCACGTAGTAGCCGGCGTTCCACGCCGCGGGGAACAGGAAGCCGACGGCGATCTGGGGGCGGCACGACGCCAGCACCTCGCGCAGCGGGCTCCTGGTCGCGCGGCCGGCCTCCCGGGCGCTCTCGAACGCCGGGGTCTCCTCCAGGCGCAGCCGGAGGTAGAGCCCGACGGCGCCGAGCACGCCCCCGACGAGGAACGGGACCCGCCAGCCCCACGACGCCAGGTCCTCCGGCGTGAGCACGGACGAGACCAGCGCGGACACCGCCGAGCCCGCGAGGAAGCCGCAGGCGACGCTGACCTGCTGCCAGCTGCCGTAGAAGCCGCGCCGGCCGGGCGGTGCGTACTCCACGAGGAACGAGATGCCGCCGCCCCACTCGCCGCCCGCGCTGAAGCCCTGCAGCAGCCGGGCGAGGCACAGCAGGGCCGGGGCGAGCATCCCGACCTGCGGGTAGGTGGGCAGCAGCCCGATGCCGAGGGTGGCGACGGACATCAGGACGACGGCCGCGGCGAGGGCGTTACGCCGGCCGACGCGGTCGCCGAAGTGCCCGAACACGACGGCGCCCAGGGGGCGCATCACGAAGCCGACGCCGAACAGGGCGAATGCCGCGAGCAGCTGTGCGGTCTCGTCGCCGGAGGGGAAGAAGAGGCCGGCGAAGACCGCGGCGAGCATCCCGTAGATCGCGAAGTCGTACCACTCGACCGCGTTCCCGATCGCACCGGCGACGATCGCGCGGCGGCGTGCCGCGCGGGCCGGCGTGGGCGGCGCGCTGTGCGGTCGGTCAACAGCCTCGTTGCTGTCGATGGTGGTCATGGGGCCCTCCGTGGGCAGGATTGTTGCAGTGGCGATGGCGGGCTGGGAGTCCTCAGACGTTGACGGGGGTGAACTCGACGTGCAGCTCGGTGATCGTCGCGAGCTTCCCGCCGACGAACGCGGGTTCCGGGGCGGGTCCGGCGATGCGCAGGTCGGGGATGCGGTCGAGCACCCGGTTCAGCGCGATGCGCAGCTCCATGCGGGCCACCGGGGCGCCGACGCACGTGTGGATCCCGAAGCCGAAGCCCAGGTGCGGGTTCGGCGTGCGTCCGAGGTCGAAGGTGTCGGGTTCGGCGAACTTCGCCGGGTCGCGGTTGGCCGCCGCGTAGACCAGCAGCACGTCGGCGTCCTCGGGGATGTCGGTCCCGGCAACGGTGGTGGCCTCGCGGGTGCGGCGGCGGAAGCCGTGCAGGGGGGTGTCGAGGCGCACGGTCTCCTCGACGGCCCGCGGCACCAGCGACCGGTCGGCGAGCAGCCGGTCCCGCAGGTCCGGGTGGGCGGCGACACGGCACAGCAGGCTCGCCATGGCCGAGGCGGTGCTGTGGTGGGCGGCGAGGAAGAGGGCGACGAACGAGCCGACGAGCTCGTCGTCGGTCAGGCGGATGCCCTCGAACGTCCCGGTGCTCAGCAGGCTGACCCAGTCCTCGCGCGGGTGCTGCCTGCGGTCGGCGACCTCGACCATGAGGAACTCGACGAAGCGGTCGAACGCGGGGGTGAAGTCCTCGGGCCGGTTGGTCGCGTCGAACATCGCCACCGCCCGTTTCTGCATCTCCGGGGCCTTGTGCTCGTCGAGACCCATGAGGTCGGCCACCACGAGTGCCGGGATCGGCTCGGCGAGCTCCTGGTAGAGGTCGCAACGTCCGAGCGGGGCGAAGGTGTCGATCGCGGCGTCCACCCGCCGGGTGATCCGGCCCTCCAGCCTGCGCCGCACCTCGGGGGACACCACGTTCTGGAAGATGCGCCGCCACCGGGTGTGCTCGGGTGGGTCGAAGTCCTCCGGCGGGACCATCGGCCAGCCCGGCTCGGGCAGCATGTGGCCCGTGGCCGACGAGAAGACCTCGTGGTTGCGGGCCGCGGCGCGCACGGTGTCGAAGCCCGTCAGGACGTAGAAGCCGCCGTGGCTGCTGCTGTAGGTCACGGGGCCGTGGGCGCGCATCAACCGGTACGCCGCGTAGACCTCGTGGGCCCGCGCGAACCGGTGGTGGTCGAAGCCGGTGCCGGTCCCGGAGAAGGGGCACGCGGGAGGCGGGGAGGCGTCCATCGGTCACCTCGCAGGGGATCTGTAGTAACGTGATCGTCTACGTACCAGATGTACGGAGAAGGTACTTTGCGTACAGTTGAGTGTCAACGGTACAGCGGGAGCAGGATGGGTGAGTCGCAAGAGGCCGGTCGGCCGTCCGCCGAGCAGGAGATCCTCGCCGGACTGCCGGCGTCGCCACGGGTCCGGCGGCTGCTGCAGGACCTCGAGAGCATGATGATGCGCGATGGCTTCGCCCGGCTGAGCCTGGACGACGTCGCGAAGCGGCTGCGCTGCTCGAAGACCACGCTCTACCGGCTCGCAGGCAGCCGCGACGAGCTGTTCGCGCTGGTGATCGAGCTCTGGCTGGCCCGCTCGCGCGACCGGGGGTGGGTGCAGTACGACGCCGCCACGGACTGGCCGGGCAGGCTCACCGGGTTCCTCAGCGCGGGATGGTGGGGCAGCCGCGGGGTCTCCGCGGCGTTCATGCGCGATCTCGTCGCGTTCCCCGTCGGGTACGACGCCCTGCTCCGACATCAGGACCGGCGGCAGGCCGACCTCGAGGAGATCCTGCGGGCGGGTGTGGCGGAGGGCGCGTTCCAGGACGTGCACCCGAAGCTCGCCGCCGCGCTGCTGCTGTCCACCTGGCGGCACATCGTCGACCCGAACTTCCTGGCGTCGGTCGGAATCACCCTCGACGAGGCCTTCATCGAGACCCAGCGGATCTTCACCGGCGGCCTGCTGTCCGCGGACAGCAGGCGGGGGGACGCGGGTCGGCAGTCCACGTGACCGGCCCGCCCCCTCGATGGGCCTAGTAAGTGCCTGAGTGGTTGAAAACGAGGACATCCCCCTGTTGTGGTGCTCGGGCTTGGTGTCCCAACCACGACAGGAGGATGTCGGTGTCCAACCCTAGACGGCTCTCCCGCGGTGATAA
>NZ_JBHSKO010000018.1:0-172026 GCF_042657305.1 Pseudonocardia zijingensis
AACACCTACACCAACTCGTTGCTGCGCAAGGCCGGCATCGAGGTCATCACGATCGTCGGTGCCGAGCTCGGCCGCGGCCGCGGCGGCGGCCACTGCATGACCTGCCCCCTGCAACGCGATGCTGTCGACTACTGAAAGGCGCGGTGTCCCGATGACCGACCCACAACCCGGCAAGGCACCCTCCGAACCCGGCCCGGCCGAGGAGCAGGACGGCCACCGCGCCGTGCCGACCCGGCTGCGCGAGAAGGGCACTGCCGCCACGAAGAAGGTCCAGTCCGGTGTCACGCACGCCCGCGAGGTCGCCTCCGAGAAGGCGCCCGCGGTGAAGGAGGCGCTGCGCGAGAAGCGCGCCGCCGCGACCGAGAGCGTCCACGCCAGGGCCACCCACGCGCGGGAGTTCGCCGCGGAGAAGGCCCCCGCGGTGAAGACGGCGGCGCAGGAGCACCGCGGGCTCGTGATCGGTGCGATCGCGACGGTGCTGGGCTGGCTGCTGCTGCGCCGTCTCCGGGGGCGCAGGCGGCGGACGCGCGAGGCCGCCGACACGGATGAGGCCCGCCCATAGCCCGTGAGCCGCTCCTCGCCCGCGGCATCCCTCCAGGCGGTCGTCACGGAGCTGCGCGTCCGTCACGACTGGTTCGACCACCTGGTGCGCGCGGGCGCTCGGTACCACGAGCGGCGCGGCAACCACTTCGCCGCCGCGATCACTTTCTTCAGCATCCTCAACGTGGTCCCGCTGCTGATGATCGCCTACGCGACGGCCGGGTACGTGCTCGTCCTCAACCCCGCGCTGCTCGCCGCCCTCGACGCGGCCCTCGCCCGCGCCGTGCCGCCCGAGCTGTCCGACACCGTCGACCCGGTCGTCGACGCCGCGATCGAGCAGCGCAACACGGTCGCAGGCCTGGGTCTGCTCGCCGCCCTGTGGGCCGGCACCTGGTGGATGTTCAACCTGCGCGAAGCGGTCTCCGCGCAGTGGGCGATACCGCCGCGCAGTGCGGTGTCGCTGTGGCGGCTGCTCTCCGACGTCGCCGCGCTGGCCGGCCTGTGGTTCGCCGTGATCGGCTCGCTCGCGATCAGCGCCGTCGGCACGAGCCTGGGGGAGACCGTCCTCTGGGCGCTCGGGTGGCCGGCCGCGGACTGGTCGCAGTTCACCCGCGGGGGCCTGGCTCTGCTGCTGAGCCTCGCCGCCGACTGGCTGATCCTCTTCTGGGTGCTCACCCGCCTGCCGCGGACGCGGCGGCGCATCCACGGCGCCGGGCGGGCGGCGCTGCTCGGCGCGATCGGTCTCGAGGTGCTGAAGCAGGGGCTGGCGATCTACCTGAGCCGGATCACCGGTTCCCCGGGCGGGACGATCTTCGGCACGGTGTTCGGGCTGCTGGTGTTCGCCTACCTCGTCTCCCGGTTCGTCCTCTTCATGACGGCCTGGGCCGCCACGGCGCGGGAGAACTGGTGCGGTTTGACGCCTTAACAAAGTTCAGGCAGGCTGATCACGGCATTGAACTTAGTTAAGGCCGGGGAGGACCCATGCAGAAGAGGGCGTTGGTGGTGGGGCTCGGGATCGCGGGCATGTCCGCGGCGATCGGGCTCCGCCGGGCGGGGTGGACGCCCGTGATCGTCGAACGGGCGCCGGAGCGCCGGACGGGGGGCTACTTCATCTTCCTGTTCCCGGAGGGCCGACAGGCCGCGGCCGACCTGGGCATCACCGACCACCTGCACACCCGCAACCCCGAGTGGGAGCCGGGCGGGATCACGTGGACCCTGGGCCGGCGGGGCAAGCGGAAGCCGACACTGGGCTTCCTGGACCAGCCCGGCCCGGCGGCGGTGCTGCGCGGCGACATCGAGGCCGCGCTGTGGCAGAGCATCACCGGCGTCGAGGTGCGGTTCGCGACCACGCCGGTCGAGATCGTCGAGGGCGCCGACGACGTGCAGGTCGTGCTCGAGGACGCCACCGGTGTGCGGCACCGCGAGAGCTTCGACCTGGTGGTCGGCGCGGACGGGTTGCGCTCTACGGTGCGGCGCATGGCGTTCGGCCCGGACGAGGACTACCTGACGAACTGGAACGCCATCGTCTGCGCCTTCCAGCTGCCGGAGCACGTGCCCTCCTACGAGCCCAGCCACACCGTCGTCTCCGTGCGCGCCGAGCGGGCCGTGTGGGTGTTCGGGTTCGCCGACCACCCGCCCACCACGCTGCTGACCTACCGCACCGAGGACATCCCCGCGCAGTTCACCGGGTCGCGGATCGAGCGGCTGCGCTCGGTGTTCGCCGAGATGGACGACCCCGTCGTCCGCCACGTCCTGGACTCCCTCGAGCACACCCCCGACCACCTGTTCGACTCCGTGCACCAGGTGAAGATGCCGCGGTGGAGCACGCGCCGCGTCGTGCTGATCGGCGATGCGGCGTGGTGCATGACCACCTACTCCGGCATGGGCGCCTCGTCCGCCATGCGCGGTGGCGCCGCCCTCGGCGCCGCCCTGCAGGAGCACCCCGACGACCTCGGCGCCGCCCTCGACGCCTGGGAAGCCGGCCTACGCCCCTTCATCACCGAGCAGCAGGACTCCGCGCGGGTCAAGCAGCAGAGGTTCGTGCCGTCCAACCGCGTGACCGAGGTGCTGCGCTCGGTCGTCCTCGATGTGGCCCGGAGGATCATCCACCGAAGGCGGGCGGCGGAGCCGGCCGCATCGCCGGTCCCGGCGTAGGCGAGCGCGGCCTCTCCGGGGGCCAGCGGGTTCCGCGGAACCCGCCGACTGGTGAGCGGCGTGGCGCCGTGAACCGAGACGGCCACCGCGTGATCTCGACGAGTACCGACCAAGGAACTCACCGAAAGGGATCACGACGATGGCCGCACCGCACCACATCGAGCCCGCCGAGCCGTTGAGCAGAACCTGCACGGCGCGTCGCCGGATCTACTCCGGCAGATGCTCGGCGCGTTCGCGAACGGGTTCCGCGGAACCTCCCGGGGTGCTGCGGCGGGTGCGCCGTTCCCGGTGTGGGGGCACGCCGGTTCGCGACCGACGGTCCTGTGGGCGGCAACTCGACTGGCTGTGGTGCCGTTCCGGGGCCGGTGAGATCCGGGATCATGGCCTCCCGGGAGCTGGTGGGTTCCGCGGAACCCGCCGGACCTCGCCCGCGGTGGGCGTCCTCGGCAGGCTGGGCGCCGCACACGTCGGGTCGGGACGGCACACAGCGCCCGGCATGTGTGCGGACCGGCGTGGGTGTGTGCGGTGCCATCGCGTTCCGCGGAACGCCGGTGGTGGCGTTCCGCACCGCTCGGGTGGGTGTTGCTGATCGGCCTCCCGGGAGCCGGCGGGTTCCGCGGAACCTCCCGGGGGTGCTGCGGCGGGCGCGCCGTTCCCGGCGGCCGGGCGGCCCGACAGCGAGAGACCCGCGCCGCTGCATCCCCGTTGATCGCCTACTCGTGGTGATCACTGATTCGCGGAGGATGACACCGCCATGTCCACAGACGATCACGCTCGTCGGGAGCTCGCGCCCGCCGAGCCGCGCACCGTCACGGCCTCACCATCAGCAAGTCCAACGGCCAGTACGTGATCCTCGATCAGCGTCTGAATGCAGTTGTTGCCGCTGGTCGGGTGGCATTGGTGCCTGTGCGGTGGCCACCAGACGTGATACTGCCGCGAGGACACCGGCGGATGCGGGCACGAGATGTTCGTCCCCCCGCTCGTGCGAGGGCGCTGCCGACCCCAACTCAGGGGTTCGCCGCCCCGTCATCGTGATCTACCGCGCGCGGTGCCGCCCGCGCCGCCCCGGCCGAACGGTTCCGCGCCCGCGCAGCTCCACCGACGAGCGGCGCAACGGCGGAGGGCGGCGCAGCATGTAGCCGACGCCCACCCCGAGCGTGAACGCGCCGACCGCCATGGCGGCCGTGACCGCGGTCACCGTTCTGGGCGATGGTGCAACTTGCGGGCGTTGTCCGCGACCCGCCGCAGCAGGCACGGCCACGGCAGATGTGGGGTTCCGGTTCCGGGGATGCCGCACGCGATGCACCGGCCGCGTGCGTCGGGCACGTGTTCGCGCACGAGCACGGCCACGACGTCGGGCATGGCGGCGAGGGCGACCGCGAGTTCGGACGGCGTGGAGTTCACAGTGGTCAGCGTCGGCATGAGCACGCGCAGCCCGGAGGGCAACGCGCAGGGCAAGCCGGGGCAGCCGGGGGCATCTTCCAACGGCGGGGGCAACCGGGGGCAGCCTCGCTCGCGGCCCCCTGAATCGTCCCGTGCCGGACTACGATCGCCCGGTCGGGAGCCCGGGAGGGGCGCGCGTGCGCGAGCACAACGCCTCTCTACGCGCTGCCCGCAAGCGGGTCCCATCGCGTGTGACGCCCGGTGAGTACATGACCCGCGCCGAACTCGCCGACGCGGTGAACGCGTGGTTGTGGATGAACACGGGCCGACGGTTCGAACTCGACGACCACCTGATCGGCAAATGGGAACGCGGCGTCGTCCGCTACCCCATCCGGGAGTATCGCGCCGCGCTTCGAGCCGTGCTCGCCGTGGACACCGACGACGAACTGGGGTTCCGCCCGCCCGGAACCCGGGAGGTCGACACCGTCGCCGGTGAGGCCATGCCCGCACTCGGCCCGTGGGCGCGGGGCACCATCGTCGCTGAGGCGTCGGCGGCTGCGGAGTGGGACTTGATCAATCGGCGGAAGGCTCTGCGAGGAGCGGCAACGGTCGTCGGCGCGAGCCTGGTCGGTCCCATGAGCGGATGGCTCGAACCACTCGCTGACGCCCCGCTGCCGTCCCGGTCGGGCGCGTTCGCGCTCACCGAGGTGCAGGCACTGGAGCATCTGGTGGCCACCTTCCGCGAGTGGCGTTCCACCGGTGGAGGACTCGGCCGAACCGCAGTCCTCGGGCAACTCAGCGACGTGACCGAGCGCCTTCGCGACGCGCCCGCCGAAGGGCTCACCGACCGTGTGTTCCTCGTGGCCGCCGAACTCGCCAAGATCGCCGCGTCCATGGCTTTCGACGGAGGGGCCCATCGGATCGCACAGCAGCACTACGTGACCTCGGCCCGTCTGGCGAAGGCGGGCGGCAACCCCTCGTTCGGAGCGGTCGCGCTCGCCGCGCTGGCCCGCCAATCGTTCGATCTCGGCGTTCCCGAGGACGGCCTCGCCGTCGTGCAACTCGCCCAGCGCGGAACCCGCGCGACGGCGACACCGCGCCTCAGCGCGATGCTCGCCACCCGCGAGGCGTGGGGGCACGCGCAACTCGGTGACGTCCGCCGCTTCCGCACGGCCGTCGAAACCGCCGAGGACGCCCACGCGACCAGCGACCCAGCGAGCGAGCCGCAATGGATGCGCGGTTTCGACACCGCCGAGCTGGTCGGCACGATCGGGGCGCGCTACCGCGACCTCGCCCGCCACGACCGACGTTACGCCCGACAAGCGGTCGCGTACCTCGGGCGCGCCCTCGAACGCCGCGACCCGACCCGCACGCGCAACCGGGCCTTCGATCTCGTGTCGCTCAGCCGCGCCCATCTCCTCATCGGAGAACCGGACCAGGCCGCCGCCACGGTGCGCGAGGCCCTGCCACATCTCGACCCGCACCGGCCCGGCCGCCTCGGCCGCAAACTCGCCGAATGGCACCGCGAGGCCACCCCGTTCGCGACCGTTGCGGCGGTCGCGGACGTGCGAGAACAGACACGCATAACCCTTGGGAGCGACTGATCGTGCGGATCGGGATCACCGGACACTCGAACCTCGCGCGCGAATCGGTGCCGCTCGTGGCGGCCGAGCTGCGCAAGGTACTTTCCGAGTACGCGACCCCACTCATAGGGGTGAGCTGCCTCGCACGGGGTGCGGACCAGGTCTTCGCGAGGGTCGTCCTCGAACTTGGCGGTGACCTGGAGGTTGTTCTCCCGGCCGCCGACTACCGGGAGCGGAAGGTCAAGCCGGACAACCGCACCGAATTCGAGGAGCTGCTCGGGCGGGCCGCCAGTGTGCGCGTGCTGCCGTTCGACACCTCGAACCGGGACGCTTACGCCGCCGCCAACGAGGATGTGCTCGGGGGCGTGGATGCGCTGATCGGAGTGTGGGACGGCGCGCCCCCAGACGGAAAGGGCGGCACCGGCGACACGGTGCAGGCGGCCCGCACGCGGGGGGTGCCGGTCGTCGTTGTGTGGCCCGACGGCGCCCAACGCTCGCAGTGAGCCTTTGCCAACCTGATCATGCGCTGGCGATCATGAGGGTCTGAACTGCGGCGATGAGCCGGTGAGCGGTGTTCGGGCTGGAGCGGATCTTCCGCAGGACCCGCCAGTTCTTCAGCTCGGCGTTGGCCCGCTCGCCGGGTCCACGGCGGCGGGCGTGGGCGGTGTTGACGTCCTTCTGGTTCCGGGACAGGCGCCGGTAGCGGCCGGTGCCCAGATCCTTCCGACGGCGCCGCTGCGGAACCGCGACCGTCGGCCCGGCGCCCTGATAGGCGGTGTCGGCCGCCGCGGGGATCTCGTGGGTGGCCAGCGCGTCGATGATCCCGTGCTCACGGGCAGCGCCCATGTCATGTCTCGCGCCGGGCAGCGGCGGCGAGATCCACACCAGCCGGCCGATCGGGTCGGCGACGACTTGCACGTTCAGCCCGTGGGCCTTGTGCTTGCCGGAGTAGAAGGCCCGGTCACAGCCCGATGTCATGCCTACCCGGTCGATGCGCAGCAGGGTGCCGTCGAGGATCACGAACGCCTTGCGGCGGGCGACCTCGATCCCCTGGGCCAGGGTGGGAGCCATCGCGGCGAGCAGTTCGAGCGCCTCACGGATGTACCGGTACACCGTCGAGGTCCCGATGCGGAAGCCGCAGGCCAGGTCGGCGTAGGTCTCGCCCTTACGCAGGTGCGCGACCACGAGCAGCGCCTGCCGGCCGGGCGAGAGCTTCCGCCACCGGGTTCGGCGCTGGTTGCGCTGCGCTCGCAGCGCATCGGAGAGCACGCCGAGGGCGCGGCTGGACACGGTCATCCCGGACGGGTAGGACAGCACGTTGAAGCTCCTGGTGGGACGTGTTGATCTAGGCAATCGCCCGTCTACCAGGAGATTCACCTATTCGAGGTCACGCCACGCTGCACACCGCTGACTGCCCGCCCAGGTCAGCAAAATTCATTCGTTACTTCTGGCGTCATGGCGCGCCAGCAGGTATCCGGCGGGGGGCTTGCCTGGCGCCGGAGCAACGATTCGCAGGCGTCCGAGCTCAGCGAAGTCGTGCTCGCGCAGTCGGTCGGCGAGCGCGTCGAGGGTCCACAGATACGCCGGTGAGGCTCTGTGGTCGTACGGGACCCAACCGTTGGCGTCTGCGGTGTCGGTGATCTGCACACCGATCAGCAGGGGTCCGCCCGGCTCTACCACTCGGGCGAACTCGGTCAGGACGCCCGGAAGCAGGTCCGGCGGCGTGTGGATCAACGAGAAGTGCGCCAGGATGCCCGCGATCGACTCGTCCCCTGCGTCGAGATGGAGCATAGAACCGACCTCGTAGCGCAGGTCCGGACGATACCGGCGGGCGATCGCGACCATGGCCGGTGACAGATCGATCCCGTAAGCCCGGATACCGGCTCGATCCAGGTGATCGGTCCACTGTCCGGGACCGCAACCCGCATCGACCACAGCACCCATCGACCCACCGGCGCGGACGAGGTCGGCGAAGGTGTTGATCATCCCTGCTGACAGCGCATCGATGACTTGGTCGCCCTGTCGCACCATGTCGTCGTACAACTCGGCGACCTCGTCGTAGTCTCGGCGGGTCCGATCCAACGCTTCGTTCTCACTCACCCGCCGGACTCTAGGGAACAGGTCGGACGTAGGAGTGTCGGACACTCCAACCGCGAAGGCGACGCGATCGATCCGTCCGCCCAGGACGGTGGGCACCACCTTTACCACCGCCCCCACCAAGCTGTCCACGACGGCCGCAGCGCTGTTCCCAGGTTCTGTCAGGGCCTACTGCCAGGCTGGCACCTGGTCAGGTGAGGTCGTCGCCCGGCACGCACTGCAACGACGCGCCGTGGCCATGGCGTCGTACCGCAGAGGATGATCAATGAGCCAACCGCACCGCCGCTTCGGCCGTACCCGTCGCTTCTCACGCACTGGCGTGTACCACACCAGGGAGAACGAGTGGGTTGCGTTCTACCTGCCGCCCAATGGCTACGGAGGCCGAGAGCATCCGCCACGTGCAACCCGCGCAGAGGCCGAAGCCGATCTGCAGAAGGAATATCAGTACTGGCACGACCTCATCGCCCAGGTGGAGGCGAACCCGAACCGCTACGTCGTGATCGACGGTACGTGTTACGGAATCGGCCCGGAAGAGGGAGTTCAGTTGCTCCGTAACAGCCCGAAACGGTGGCGAGGTTTCGAAGGGCGCGAATTCCGCATCCGCCGACAGGATGGAACAGAGGTTGTGATTCACAACCTCTGGCTGATCGGACTTGTCCCCGCCGAGGTACGGCATCGCCTTCCGGACAACGCGCGTTGGGTACCTCGATACGGCCGGTGATATAGCCAGGCGACGGCCACACCGTGGACGACATGACACCGGAGCAGTCCCATAACGTCGCACTGCCTGACAACGACACCGACCACGTACGCGCCGACTACCAACTCATTGCACGCGCGCTACCACTCGGACCTTTTGCATGTGTCGGATACGAAGGCAGAACATTCGCCGTGATCGACGGACCACATCACTACAAAGCGAGCATGACCACCGAACATGTTTCAGTAGCATTGCGCGAGGAACGATAAGAATGGTGGCGGCCACCGAGGCCCGCCAACGGCCATCGTCACGGAGGGTGGCGGGTGCCCCCGACACGCCGGGGCCGACACGCTCGAACTTTGACGAGAAGGGGCGCTTCACCTGCGCTCTGAGCTACGTTCCGGCAATGGCGACGACCGGGGCGGGCGTCGGGATCTGCACCGCCCGCAGCGCGGCCGACAGCTCGTCGGTGGTCACGTCGGGCATGTAGATGCGGGTCGTGTTGAGGCTCTTGTGGCCCATGAACGCCTGCAACGTGCGCAGATCGATCCCGGACCTCACGAGCCGGTGTGCGCAGGCGTGGCGCAGGTCGTGGAACGTGGGGCGGCCCGCCTTGAAGGCCGTCACCTTGGCGACCTGGTAGGCCCAAAAGGTCCCGAGCGCGCGCGTCGACATCACCGCCTCACTGGGTCGGCGGACCACGAAATCCATCTCCCCCGCGCCCTGACGCAGCTTCGCCGCCCGCAACGCCGCGGTCGTGCGGTCCGACAGCGGACCGATTCGGCGTTCCTTCTCCTTGGGGTAGGCGCGGATCGAGCCGTCCGGTTCGAGGACGTCGGCGATGGTGGCCACCTTCGTCTTCCAGTCGATGCGGTGCCGGCGCAGCCCGCACACCTCGGCCTCGCGCAGGCCGGAGTCGTGGGCCAGCAGGATCGCGGGCTAGAACCAGTCCGGCATGTGATCGAGGCTCGACCCCTTCAACTCCAGCGCCCCGGTGCTGGAGTTGTCCGTGACGCTAGTGAGACTCGCCAGACAGGTCCCGGCACCACCCCGGGGAACTGTGGATCTTGTGGGAGATTTCCAATCCCACGTTCCCCGTACTGTGCCTCTGACCTGCGGTTTTGCCTCTGCTAGTGCGTTCCGCGGAACGCACCCGACCCGGGCATCGAGGTTCGGCTACCTCTGCGTCGTCGCCTCGGCAGGTCGCGGCGCGGGCACGGGGCCGACGCCCGCTGCCGTCGGGCGCTTCCGCAGCGTGCGGGTCAGGCCGACGGCGAGCGCGGTGGCGGTCGCCAGGATGCAGGCCGCGAGGCCGATGTAGCCGTGCACGCCCGCCGCGGAGTTGACGGCCGTGCCGTCGACGATCACCTGGGTGGAGGCGAGCACGGCCGCGCCCACGAACGTCATGAGCACCGTGCCGAGCGCGCCCACGATCGTGACCAGGCTGGAGACCCCGCCCTGGCGGTCGGCGGGCGCGAGGGTGCCTGCGAGGTTGAAACCGGTGGTCAGCAGCGCGCCCATCGTGCACTGCAGCAGGAAGGCGCAGGCGATCGCGGCGGGCAGCCAGGACGCCCCGGCGAGCATCCCGGCGGCGCCTGCGGTGCCGACGGTCGTGGCGGCGGCCAGGGTGGCGGCCGGTCCGATCCGGGTGGCGAGCCAGCCCGACAGTACGCCGCCGACGACGATCCCGACGGCCGGGATCCCGAACAGCAGGCCCAGCATGCCCTGGGCGTCGAGCCCGTAGCCGAGCCCCTGCTCCGGCGAGATCTGGGCGATGAGGCTGAGCAGCTGGTCCATGCTCTGCGTGGCGCCCGTGGCGATCACGATGACGAGCAGCGTGAGAAGGAGGGGGCGCCCGAGACCGCTGATGTCGATCACCGGCTCGGCGATCCGGAGGGAGTGCAGGTACCAGCACACCAGCGCGATCAGGCCGGCGGCGAGGAGGGTGAACGGGACCGTGCCGAACCAGCCGATCTCCGGTCCCGTGCTGATGTAGCCGAGCACCATGGCGAGGCCGGCGCCGAGCAGGACGGCGCCGCCGACGTCGAGCCGGCCCGGGGTCCTGCGTGTCGACTCGGGGACGACGGCGCGGACGGTGACGGCGGCGACGGCGCCGAGCACCGCGGCCGTCACGAAGACGACGCGGAAGCCGTACGCGGCCGCCAGCGGCTCGAGGACGAAGGCGGCGCCGAAGTTGACCACCGCGGAGCCGGTGGTGACGACCCCGACCGCGGGCATCGCGATCCGCGGTTCGCAGATCTCCCGGACGATCGCGGCCGAGAGGAAGATCGATGCCATGACGGCGCCCTGGGCCATGCGCCCGAGGACGAAGACCCAGAGGTTCGGGGCCAGCAGGCAGACGACGGAACCGGCGCAGCCGACGAGCAACGTGATCACGAGCATCCGGCGCTTGCCGTGGATGTCGGCGGCGCGGCCCAGCAGGGGCGCCCACATCGCACCGGCCAGCATGGCGCCTGCGCTGATCCAGGCGGCCTGATCGGTCTGGAAGTGCTCGAGCATCTGGGGGAGGAAGAGCAACGGCGCCACTGCGACGGAGTCCGCCATCAGGTTCCCGATGAGGAGGGCGGCGATCTGCGCGGCGAGGCGCGGGTTCCACCGTGCGTGCCGGGTGGTGTTCGACGTGGTGTTCACGCAACCACGGTGTCGGGCGCGGGTGAATCGTGATCATGATGCGGGTCGGAATCCGGTAAGAGCCGGGCCGCACCGATCGTGATCCCGATCGAGGCGCCGCCGCCGGGCCGGTTGCGGGCGAACGCGGTGCCGTCGTGCGCCTCGGCGATGTCGGCGACGATCGCCAGGCCGAGTCCCGAGCCGGGCAGCGACCGGGCGGTAGCCGCGCGGTAGAACCGGTCGAAGACCCGCTCGGCGTCGTCGGCCGCGAGTCCGGGCCCGCGGTCCGCGACCGTGATCGTGCCGCGGCGCACGACGACGTCGATCGTGCCGGTGCCGCTGGTGTCGAACTTGGCCGCGTTCTCCAGCAGGTTCCCGACCGCCCGCTCCAGCGCCTGGCGCCGCCCGCGCACCCGGGTGCCGTCGGAGTCGACGACGATCGCCCGCCCGGTCCGCCGCCGGGTCCGCTCGGCGGCGGCCCGGACGACCTCGGTGAGGTCGACGTCGTCGTCCTCCTCGTCGGTGCGCCGGGCCAGCGCGAGGGTGATCAGCTCCTCGACCAGGTGGGACAGCTCGCGGGTCTCGCCATCGACGTCGGCGAGCAGCCGCCCCCGCGCCTGCGGGTCGAGCCGGTCGAGGTGGCGCAGCACGCCGGCGTTGGTGCGCAGGCTCGTGAGCGGGGTGCGCAGCTCGTGCGCCGCGTCCTGGATCAGACGCTCCTGCGCCTCCCGCGATTCCGCGAGCCGGCGCAGCATCGTGTTGAACGACGAGGACAGGCGGGCCACCTCGTCGCGCCCGTCCACCGGGACCGCGTGGGCGCCCGGCCCGGCCGTGCTGACCTCCTCGGCGATCGTGGCGAGGCGGACCAGCCGCCGGGTGATCCGGCCCGCGAGCAGCCACCCGACCCCGGCCGCGACGAACGTGACGAGCAGGGCGAGCAGGGTGATCTGCTTCGCGAGCCCGCTCAGCACCTGGCGGGACAGGTTGACGTCGACCGCGACCTGCAGCGCGCCGCGCCCCTCGCCCAGCGCGGTGGTCAGCACGCGGTAGGCGGCGCCGTAGTCCTCGTTCCCGATGGCCAGCTCGGTGGTGCTGGTCGCGCCCCGCTCGGGACTGGAGGCCAACGCGTGGTCCGTGTCGAGGACTGGGAGCGTCCTCGTCCGGCTGCCGAGCGGCGTGACGGTGCCGTCGGGGGCGATGCGCTGGGCGACCAGGCGCTGGTCGCCGAGCCCTGACGACGGTGCCTGCAGCACGTCCCCGTAGCCGTCGACGATCGCGGCCGCGGCGGTCTGCAGGGTGTGGTCCACCTCGCCGGTGACCCGCTCGACCGCCGCGTAGAACGCGAGCACCCCGACCGCGGCGGCGACGGCGGCGGCGACCGTCGCGAATGCGAGCGACAGGCGGGTCCCGAGGTTCACGGCCTGCGCATCGTGTAGCCGACGCCGCGCACCGTGTGGATCACGGGCGGCGCACCCGCGGCGGCCAGCTTGCGCCGCAGGTATCCGATGTAGACGGCCAGGTTCTTCGAGTCGGGGCCGAAGTCGTAGCCCCAGATCCGCTCGTAGACGCGCGTGTGGTCGAGCACGACGCCCGCGTTGCGCATGAGCAGTTCGAGCAGGTCGAACTCGGTCCTGGTGAGGATCAGCTCGGTGGCCGCCCACCAGGCGCGCCGGGCCGCCGGATTCAGCCGCAGGTCGCCGACCGACAGCGGCGGCTCGCGGTCCGTCCCGTCGTCCACCGGGGCGGCCCGGCGCAGGAGCGCCCGCAGGCGGGCCAGGAGTTCGTCCAGTTCGAAGGGTTTGGCCAGGTAGTCGTCGGCGCCCGCGTCGAGGCCGGCCACGCGGTCCGGCGTCTCGACCCGCGCCGTGAGCATCAGCACCGGCACCCGGCTGCCGTCCGCGCGCAGCACCCGGCACACCCCGAGCCCGTCCAGGCCGGGCATCAGCACGTCCAGGACGAGCACGTCGAAGGCCTCCCGGCGCACACGGGTCAGCGCCTGCACGCCGTCGTCGACCCCGACGACCCGGTACCCCTCGAGCTCCAGCGCACGTCCCAGCGATTCGCGGATCGCGCGGTCGTCGTCGGCGACGAGCACGGTGTGGGCCACGGCCCTCAGCGCTCCAGTCCGGCGGCGAGCCCGTCGAGAACGATGCCGAGGTGGCGTTCGAACCGCGCGTCGCCGTCGTCACGCAGGTGCCCGGCCTCCTTGACCAGCTCGACGCCCTCGCCCAGCCAGGCGTCGCGCCCTTCGAGCGCGTACCGCGGCGGCTCGGTGTCGTCGGGCCGGCTGCGGTCCTGTTCCTCGATGACGAAGCCGACGACGAACGCCGTGACCAGGTCGAGGGCGTCGTCCGCGCCGGAGAGCGGGAACCCGGCCTCGGTGAGGCGGGCGAGCCAGGGCTCCTTCGCCCGCACCACGTCGGGTTCGGAGACGCGCGTGCCGCTGAACACGCGCGCGCCGTCGCGGTGGCGCAGGTACTCCGTGCGCAGGATGCGGGCGTAGGCGGCGAGGGCGTCGCGCCAGCCCACGGTCGGCGGCACCGTGGACAGCGCCTCGACGACCCGGCGCATCACGACCGTGGCCATCTCGTCGAGCAGCATCTGCTTGTTGCGGACGTGCCAGTACAACGCCGGTGCCTGCACGTCGAGCCGGGCCGCGAGCGCGCGGACGGTGATGCCCTCCATGCCCTTCTCGTCGAGCAGTTCGAGTGCCGCTTCCACGATCCGGTTGCGCGTGATCCCCTTCGCCACGACAGTTACCTTAACAAAGTTCAGGAAGCGCCACGGGCGCCCCGGCGCGCTTGACATCGGCGGCTGCGCTGATGGAGGGTGAGGAAGCAGACGCACTAATGCGTATTACTTGGAGGTCAGGGTTGACCGAGTTCCTCGTCCGGCGGGTCGCCCAGGCGGCGTTCGTCGTCTGGGGCGCCTTGACGATCACGTTCGTGATCGTGCGGTTGGTGCCAGGTGATCCGGCCGCGATGATGCTCGGGCCGTTCTCCGACGAGGCGCAGCGCGCGGCTCTGCGCGGCGAACTGGGCCTCGACGATTCCGTGCTCGTGCAGTACGGGCACTACCTGCTGGACGCCGTGCAGGGTGACTTCGGGGAGTCGTTCCGGCTGGGCGGCAGCTCGATGGACGCGGTGCTCGCGGCGGTGCCGGCCACAGCCGTGCTCGCGGTGGCCGCCATGATCGTGACCACGCTGCTGAGCCTGCCGATGGGCATCGCCGCGGCGCGCCATCCGAACGGCCCGATCGACCGGCTGGTCTCGGCGGCGTCGATGGTGGGGCAGGCGCTGCCCCAGTTCTGGGTCGGGATCATGCTGATCCTGGTCTTCGCCGGAGGGTTGGGTCTGTTCCCCACCTCCGGTGCGGGTTCCCTGCGCAGCCTCGTGCTGCCCTCGGCCGCGCTCGCCCTGCCCTACGTCGGGTGGCTCGCGCGACTCGTGCGCGCCGGGGTGCTCGACGAGCTCGGCGCGGATTACGTGCGCACGGCGCGCTCGAAGGGCATCGCCGAGCGGGCCGTCTTCTACGCGCACGTGCTGCGCAACGCGCTGGTGCCGGTCGTCACCGCGGGCGCTCTCGTGCTCGGGGTCTTCCTCGGCGGGGCGGTGATCATCGAGGTGGTCTTCGCCTGGCCGGGTGTCGGGAAGCTCCTCATCGACTCGATCTCCTACCGCGACTACGCCGTGGTGCAAGCGGCCGTCGTGCTCATCGCGGTCAGCTACGCCGTGCTCAACCTCGCCGTCGACCTCGTCTACGGCTACCTCGACCCCCGCATCCGCGTCGGAGGAAGCTGACATGGCCGACTTGCAGGCCGCCCCCGCCGGCGTCGCGCGCCCCCGCCCCCGCCGCCCCGGCGGTGGCGTCACGTTCTGGGTCGCGGCGGGCTTCACCGCCCTCTACCTGCTCGTCGCGCTCTTCGGGCCGCTGGTGGTGCCCTATGACGGGATCGCCACGAGCATCCCCGACCGGCTGCTCCCGCCGCTGTCCACCACGAGCACCGGAACGACCGCATGGCTGGGCACCGACCAGGTCGGGCGGGATCTGTTCGCCCAGGTCGTGCAGGGTGCGCGGGTGTCGCTGCTCGTCGCGGCCGGCACGATCCTCGTGGGCGGTGGCGCCGGGCTGCTGCTGGGGATGGTCGCGGGTTACTTCGGCGGCGCGGTCGACAGCGTGATCATGCGGCTCGGCGACATCCAGCTCGCCTTCCCCGGCATCCTGCTCGCGATCCTGCTCGCCGCGGTGCTCGGGCCGAGCCTGCTGAACGTGATCATCGTGCTCGCCGTGCTGCGGTGGGTGATCTTCGCCCGGCTCGTGCGCGGATCCACGCTCGCGACGCGCGGACGCGAGTTCGTCGACTCGGCGCGGGTGCTCGGGGTGGGCACACCCCGGATCCTGCGCCGCTACATCCTCCCCGCGGTGCTGACGCCGTTCGTCGTCACCGCAACCGTCCAGGTCGGGCTGATGATCGTCGCGGAGGCGTCGCTCAGCTTCCTCGGCCTCGGCGTCCCACCGGACACCGCATCGTGGGGGACGACCATCGCGAACGGCCGCGAGTACCTGACGACGGCCTGGTGGATCGCCACGCTCCCCGGCGCCGTGCTCGCGCTGGTCGTGCTCGCGCTCGGGATCCTCGGCGACCAGATGCGCGACCGGCTCGACCCCAAGCTCCGCTCCTGACCACCACCCCACCGGCAACACCGCGTTCCCGGGGACACCGCCGCCCCCGCCGTCTGAGGAGAACCACCTGCATGCACCCCCCAGCTGCCCCCGCCGTCCGCCGCCGCGACTTCCTGCGCTGGACCGGGATCACCGCCGTCGGCCTCGGCGCGCTGGGCCTGCCCGGCTGCTCGGTCCTGTCCGGCGGTGACTCCGCGTCCGGCGGGCGGGGCGGATCCGGTGTGCTGACCGTCGCCACGCAGCGCTCGCTCGACAACCTCGACCCGCACGGGCCGTTCGCGGCCACCGAGCAGATCCGCCTGTTCGGCCAGCAGGTATTCGACACCCTGGTGGCCCGCGAGGGCGGTCAGCTCGTCCCCGCTGTGGCGACGAGCTGGGAGAACCCGGAGCCGACCGTCTGGCGGTTCACGCTGCGCGAGGACGTGACGTGGCACGACGGGAGCCCGCTCACCGCCGAGGACGCCGCCTACTCGGTGCGGCGGCAGGCCGAGGCCGACTCGCCGCTGTCGAACCTGTGGTCCGCGCTCTCCGAGGTCACCACCGACGGCCCGGCGACGCTCGTCGTGCGCACGGAGCAGCCGCTGGGCACGGTGCTCGCGAACCTGTCACTGCTGCGGCTGTTGCCCGCGGGCAAGGCCGACGCGCCGGACTTCTTCCGCTCGCCGATCGGCAGCGGTCCGTTCCGGGTCACCTCGTTCGTGCCCGGTGATCACCTCGAGCTCGCGGCCCACACCACCTACTGGAACGGCGCGCCGGCGGCGGGTGGGCTGCTGCTGCGCAGCATCCCCGAGGTGACGACGCGGATCACCGCCCTGGAGTCGGGGGAGGTGCAGCTCACGTGGCCGTTGCCGTCCGACCAGATCGCCCGGCTGCGCCAGAACGGCGACCTCAGGCTCTACGACTCGCCCAGCTACCAGCACTGGTTCAACTGGTTCAACTGCAGCCGCGCCCCGTTCACCGATCCCCGGGTGCGCCAGGCGATGTGGCACGCGATCGACGCCGAGAGCCTCGTCGCGAACGTCTTCCCGGAGACGGCGGCGGTGGCGCAGGCCCCGATCACCTCGGCGGTGTTCGGGTTCGCCGCGCAGCGGCCCTACGCCTACGACCCGCAGCGCGCCCGCGATCTGCTCGCCGAGGCCGGACTCGCCGGCGGGTTCCGCACGAGCCTCATCTGGAACCGCACCCAGGCGCCCCAGATCCGGCAGGTGGCCGAGACGTTCGTCTCCTCGTGGCGGGAGATCGGCGTCGAGGTCGTGCCCCAGGAGCTGGAGGAGGCGCAGTGGCTGGAACGCCTGCTCGCCCTGGACTGGGACATGGACCTGCAGACCAACGTCACCGCCACCGGCGACGCCGACTACACGCTCGGGCGCCTCTACACCTCGGCGGCGAACCGGCTGGGCTACGCCAACCCGGAGCTGGACACGGTGCTGGCCGGAGCCCGCTCCTCGGTGGACCAGGCCGAACGCGAGCGGCTCTACGGACGGGCCTGCCAGATCCTCTGGGAGGACGCGGTCGGCATCTGGCCCATCGAGATGCGGATGAACTTCGCGACGACCACCGACGTCACCGGGTTCGAGCCCACGCCGCACGAGGCACCCGAGCTGCGGACGGTGAACCGTGCCGTCTGAGCGGTCGTCCGGGCGCGCGGCGGGCACGGCGATGCTCCCCGCGGACTCCGCTCCGTCGGCCGACCTGCTCGCGGTGGAGGACCTGACCGTCGAGTTCCGGTCCGCCGACGGGGACGTGCGGGTGGTCGACGGCGTCTCGCTGCGGGTCGGGGAGGGCGAGACCCTCGCCGTGCTGGGTGAGTCCGGCAGCGGCAAGTCGGTCTCCTCGCTCGCGGTGCTCGGTCTGCTGCCCCGGCCGGCCGGACGGGTCGTGGGCGGCTCGATCCGGTTCCGCGGGACCGAGCTGACCGCGGTGGACGAGCGCGTGTTGCGGGAGCTGCGCGGCGAGCGGATGGCGATGATCTTCCAGGATCCGCAGACCGCGCTGAACCCCGTCATGACGGTGGGCGCGCAGATCGGCGAGGCCGCGCGGCGGCGCAGGGGCCTGTCGCGGCGGGCCGCGCGGGAGAAGGCGATCGAGATGATGCGCCTGGTCCGCATCCCGGACGCCGAGCGACGCGTCGACGACTACCCGCACCAGTTCTCCGGCGGTATGCGCCAGCGCGTCGTGATCGCGATGGCGTTGGCGCTCGATCCGGAACTGGTGATCGCCGACGAGCCGACGACGGCGCTCGACGTCACCGTGCAGCAGCAGATCATGTCGTTGCTGGGGGAGCTGCAGCGCAGCCGCGGGGTCGGCCTGGTCCTCATCTCGCACGACCTCGGGGTCGTGGCCGGCGCGGCGGACCGGGTCGTCGTGATGTACGCCGGGCGGGTCGTGGAGTCCGGGCCGCTGCGCCCGGTCTACGACCGTCCCGCCCACCCGTACACGGTCGGCTTGATGCGCTCGGTCCCGGAGACCGACGGTGCCGAGCCGCTGGTCCCCATCCCGGGTTCGCCGCCGAGCCCGGGGCGGCTCCCCGACGGCTGCGCGTTCCACCCGCGCTGCGCCATGGCCACCGACCGGTGCCGGGTGGAGGTCCCGGTGCTGCGCCCGGTCGAGGACGGCAGGGCGAGTGCCTGCCACTACGCGGAGGAGGTGCAGCGTGACGGGGTCCCCGCAGCCGGCTGAGGTGCCGCTGCTCGAGGTGGACGACCTGCGCACGGCGTTCCCGATCCGCTCCGGCATCCTGCACCGGCGGACCGGCGAGGTGCAGGCGGTGGCCGGGGTCAGCCTCGAGGTGGGGCCGGGGGAGACGCTCGGTCTGGTCGGCGAGTCCGGTTGCGGGAAGTCGACGCTCGCGCGGACGCTCGTGGGACTCGTTCCGGCGTCCGGCGGGTCGGTGCGGTTCGACGGCCGCGACGTGCTCGGGCTGCGCGGGGCGCAGCGGCGGGCGTTCCGCCGTGACGTGCAGATGATCTTCCAGGACCCGTTCGCCTCGCTGAACCCGCGCATGACGGTGGGGGAGCTGGTCACCGAGGCGTGGGAGGTGCACCCGGGGCTGGTCGCGCCCGGCGACCGCGAGGCCGAGCTGTACCGCCTGCTGAACCAGGTGGGCCTCGACCCGGGTGCGGCGGGTCGCTACCCGCACCAGTTCTCGGGCGGTCAGCGCCAGCGCATCAGCATCGCGCGGGCGCTCGCGGTGCGCCCGCGGCTGCTCGTCTGCGACGAGGCGGTGTCCGCGCTCGACGTGTCGATCCAGGGGCAGATCCTCAACCTCCTCACGCGGTTGCAGGCCGAGCTGGGGGTCTCCTACCTGTTCATCTCCCACGACCTGGCGGTGATCCGACACATCTCCGACCGGGTGGCAGTGATGTACCTCGGGCGGATCGTGGAGTCCGGCACGCGGGCGCAGGTGTTCGGCAACCCGTCGCACCCCTACACGCAGGCGTTGCTGTCGGCCGCGCCGGTCGTGAAGCCGTGGGAGCACGAGGGGCGGGTGGTGCTGCCGCTGGAGGGCGATCTCCCCTCGCCCGCCGACCCACCGAGCGGGTGCCGGTTCCGCACGCGATGCCCGATCGCGACCGCCCGGTGCGCCGAGGAGGAGCCCGAACTGGTGGTCCACGGTGATCACGAGACCGCGTGCCACTTCGCCGGGAACGCGGCGCAGGTCCTGCAGGGGGCCGGGTGAGCGGCAGGCGTGCGCGGACCGGACGGGTGCGCCAGTCGGACATCGCCCGGCTCGCCGGGGTCTCCCAGACCACGGTGTCGCTGGTGCTCAACGGTGCGCCCGAGAGCGCGGCCATCCCCGAAGCCACCCGGGAG
This sequence comes from Pseudonocardia zijingensis, assembly GCF_042657305.1. Taxonomy (NCBI): domain Bacteria; kingdom Bacillati; phylum Actinomycetota; class Actinomycetes; order Pseudonocardiales; family Pseudonocardiaceae; genus Pseudonocardia; species Pseudonocardia zijingensis. Next base: position 19,585 of record NZ_JBHSKO010000018.1, read on the forward strand.
CGCGTGCTGGCGGCCGCCCGGGAGCTGTCCTACGTGGCCGACCCCGCCGCGCTCAGCCTCGCCAAGGGCAACAACCGGCTGATCGGCGTGCACACGTTCATGGCGACGTTCCCGGTCGGTGCCTCCAACACCTACTACCCCTACCTCGCCGGGGTCGAGGAGGAGACCGCGAGGCAGGGGTACGACCTGCTGCTCTTCACCGGGTCGGCCGCCGAGCCGAACGACGGTCCCGTCGAGCTGCCGCGGCTGCGGATGGCCGACGGCGCCCTGCTCGTCGGGCGGCGCTTCGCGTTGATGGGCGTCGAGGCGCTGCTCGACTCGGGCTTCCCCCTCGTCTACGTCGGCCGGCACGACGAGCTCGGCGAGCGGCTGCCCTACATCGGTGCCGACTACGTCGGTGCCACGGCCGAGCTCGTCCGCAGGCTGCACGGGCTCGGCCACCGCAGGTTCGTCTACGTGCGGGAGCACGACGACGCGATCGCGTCCGCCGACCGGGAGCGCGGCTACCGGGAGGGTGCCGCGGCGGCCGGACTGGCGCCGGACGACGCGACTGTCGTGCGCACCGACGGCTCCGACATCACGGCCGGGACCGTGGCCCGCTGGCTCGCCGACGGCCGCACGGCCCTCATCGTGGAGGGCGGCACCGACGCGCTCGCCGCCGCTCTCGCGGTCCAGCGTGCCGCCGCCGACGCCGGCCTTGCGTTTCCCCGAGACCTCTCGCTCGCGCTGGCCGGCGAGCGCGTGGGCCACGAGTGCGGCGCCCCGGTCCTCACCGGGTTCACCGTGCCCCGGCTGGAGATGGGCCGCCAGGCCGTCCGGCTGCTGGTCGACCTCATCACCGGCACCCCCGTGCCGTCCGGCGCGCGGCAGCGCCTGCTCGCCTGCAGCCCGCTCGACGGCGAGACGGCGGGACCGCCGCCCGGCCACACCTGATCCGCCGGCGGGACCACCGCCGGCCGAACCGCACACGCCCGACCGAGAGGCAGAGGATGACCTTGCAATACACGACGGATCTGCACACCGCGTCCGAGAGCGACGTGCTGGTGGTGGGAGGAGGACCGGCGGGGATCGGCGCCGCCGTCGCCGCCGCCCGCGCGGGTGCCCGGACCGTCCTCGTGGAGCGCTACGGGTCCCTCGGCGGCAACCTCACCGCCGGCCTGGTGGGCCCGTGCATGACCTCGTTCTCGCTCGACGGCCGCACCCAGCTCATCCGGGGCGTGTTCGACGAGTTCGTCCGCCGCATGGAGGCCATGGGCCAGGCGCTGCACCCGAGCCGCACGCACGCGGCGGACGCCTACGCAGGCTTCATCGAGTACGGCCACGACAAGGTCACCCCGTTCGAGCCGGAGGCCGCCAAGACCGTCGCGATGCAGATGTGCCTGGAGGCGGGTGTCGAGCTCGCCCTCCACTCGTTCGTCTGCGACTCGCTCGTGATCGACGGGCGGGTCGAGGGCGTCGTCACCGCGGAGAAGGACGGCCTGCGCGCGCGGAAGGCCGCGGTGGTCGTCGACTGCTCCGCCGACGGTGACGTCGCCGCGCGCGCCGGGGCCGCGACGGAGTTCGGCCGCGAGTCCGACGGCCTGGTCCAGCCGATGACCCTGTTCTTCCGGATCGCCGGGATCGACGACGAGGAGGTGGAGCGCTACGTGCGCTCCCACCCCGAGGACTTCCGGCCGTTCGCCTCGATCGTCGCGAAGGCCCGCGCGGAGGGCCGGTTCCCGGCCCCACGCATGGGCGTGGGGATGTACAAGACGCTGCGCCCGGGCGTGTGGCGGATCAACACCACCCGCATCCTCGGCAAGGACGCCACGCGCTCGGCCGACCTGACCGCGGCCGAGATCGAGGGCCGGGACCAGGTGCTGAAGCTGGTCGAGTTCTTCCGTGCGGAGCTCCCGGGGTTCGGTGACTGCGAGCTGCTCGACACCGCCGCGACCATCGGGGTGCGCGAGTCCCGCCGCGTGGTCGGCGAGTACGTGCTCACGCTGGAGGACCTCCAGACCGGCGTGCACTTCGACGACGTGATCGCGATGTGCGCCTACCCGGTCGACATCCACGACCCGGCGGGGAGCGGGGGCGGCTCCGACGAGAAGTGGGGCACGGCCAACGCCTACGAGATCCCCTACCGCAGCCTCGTGCCGCGTGACCTCGAGGGCCTGCTGGTGGCCGGCCGGTGCGCGTCGGCGACCCACGAGGCGATGGCCGCGATCCGGGTGATGCCCCCCGCGTTCGCGATGGGGCAGGCGGCCGGGACGGCAGCGGCGCTCGCCGTGGCCGGCGGCATCGCCCCTCGGGACGTGGACGTCGACTCGCTGCAGGAGCGGCTGCTGGCCGACGGTGCCTACCTCGGGGAACGGGTGGTCGTCGGCGCCGCCTGACCGCGCGGACGAAGAGGCCCTCCGGGCGGCTGGACGTCGAGGTGCCGACGACGGCGACCGCCCCGATCCTGCTGGGCGATGGCCACTGAACCGTAGACGGGGAGGCCCTCCGGCGTGTGACAATGCGCCGCGCCGGAGGTGACGAGCCGTGGACGACGAGGTCGAGGACGCCGGGCAGGCGGGCATCGCGCGCGGCGCCCTGCAGCACCTGATCGACGCTGCCCCGGAGGGAATCGCCGTCGTCGACGCGGCGGCCGACCGGTACGAGTACGTCAACCCGGCCGGCCGCCGCCTGCTCGGGACGTCGGTCGAGGACGCGGTCGGCGGGCCATCGGTGTTCCCGGCCCCGGTGGACGGGGCCCCGCCGGGGGAGCCGGTCACAGCGGAGCTCGTGCTCGGCAACCGCGTCCTGCAGCACGTCACCACCACGGCGCGGGTCGACGGCCGGTCGCTGCGGATGGTGCACTTCCGCGACGTCAGCCGCGATCGCGAGCACGAGCGCCACCTCGCGGCGTTCCGCCGGATCTCGGCAGGCATCGCGTTCGCGGGGCCGTTGCCCACCGTGCTCGACCGGCTGGCGGCGGAGGTGCAGCGGGCGACCGGAATGCTGTCGTGCACGTTCATGCTCATGGACGACGACGGGCGGTTGCGCCGCACCGGCACGGTCGACGGCGCCTACCCGATCTGCCCCGACTACGCCGAGCGGCTCGAGCAGTGCCGCGCGCTCGGCGCCCCGCTGCTGTCCGAGAGCGCCTTCCGGGACCGCCGACCGGTGCTGGCCCACGGCTGGCGCCGGCGGGTGCTGGCGGACCCCCGGTTCGCCCCGTTGCACGACATCGCGCGCGACGCGTCGTGGAGCACGCTCGCCACCGTCCCGGTCATCAGCCGGGGCGAGCCGATCGGGGTGCTGAACGGCTTCTACCTCGCCGGCGCGGAGCCGACGCGCGGCGACATCCCCTTCCTGAGCGCCATCGCCGACCAGGCCGCGGTGGCGGTCGAGAACGCGCGCCTCGTGGGCGAGCTGGAGAGCAGGGCGGCCGTGGAGGAGCGCCACCTGCTCGCCCGGGAGCTGCACGACTCGGTGAACCAGGCGCTGTTCTCGCTCGAGCTCCAGGTGGGCGCGCTGGAGCTCGGCCTGCAGGACGGCGCACAGCCGGAGTTCCTCGCGCAGCGCATCACGCAGATCCGGGAGCTCACCGAGTCGGCGCACAGCGAGATGCGCGCCATGCTCTCCGCGCTGCGGCCGGCGGGGCTGCGGGACGGGGGCCTGGTGCACGCGCTCCGCGCGCACGCGGCGGAGGTGAGCGCGCGCGTCGGCCTCGAGATCACCGTCGACGCCGCCGACGAGCTCGCGCTCACACCCGTGGTGGAGGAGCAGCTGTTCTGGGTGGTCCGGGAGGCCCTCCACAACGTCGTCAAGCACGCCGACGCCGGATCGGTGCGGGTGTGCGTCGACGCCGATCCCGACCGGCCGCCGGGGGTGCGGGTCACCGTCACCGACGACGGGAAGGGCTTCGACCCCGCCTCCGCGCAGCCGGGGCACCTCGGGTTCGAGAGCATGGCCGAGCGGATGGCCCAGGTGGGCGGCACCCTCGAGGTCACGTCGCGGAGCGGCGGCACCGTGGTGTGCGCCCGGGCGCCCGGCCTGCTGCGTGGGCAGGCGGCGACGGCGGGGACGCGCTGAGCGATGCCGGGCGAGACGATCTCCGTGCTCCTGGTCGACGACCACGCCGTGGTGCGGCAGGGGTTGCGCGCCTTCTTCGAGATGCTGCCCGACATCGACGTGGTGGGGGAGGCCGATGACGGCGCCGCGGCGCTGCGCGAGCTGGCCCTGCTGACCGCCTCCGGGTCCCCGCCCGACGTCGTCGTGATGGACCTCCTGATGCCCCAGATGGACGGGGACGAGGCCATCCGGCGGGTCCTCGCGCAGGCCCCGGACGTCCGCGTCCTGGTGATGACGAGCTTCCGCGAACCGGAACGGGTGCGCGCCGCGCTGGCCGCCGGGGCGTCGGGGTACCTGCTCAAGGATGCGCGGGCCGACGAGGTGGCCGCGGCGGTGCGCGCCACCCACGCCGGTGAACTGCACCTCGACCCGGCGGTGGCCCGCGAGCTGGGCCGCCACCTGCTGGCGCCGCAGCAGCGCGGCGGCGAGCTGACCACCCGGGAGCGCGAGGTGCTCGTGCGGGTCGCGCAGGGCCTCACCAACCAGCAGATCGCCACCGCGCTGCGGATCAGCGAGCGGACCGCCCGCACCCACGTGAGCAACATCCTCACCAAGCTCGGTCTCTCCTCCCGCACGCAGGCCGCGACCTGGGCGATCAGGCAGGGGCTCGTCGACGCCCGCTGACCGGCGGCGCGCCCTGTCATCGGCGCAATGACGTAGGAGCTGCTCGGGAACGTCGCCGGGTGGGCGGCCGGCGCAACGACGGTCGCTGCGGCGCCCGGCCCCGGGTTCCCTGGTGTCGGCAGGGCCGCCGGGTCACCACGGACGGCCGCCCCGCCGGTCAACGGAGGAACGGACCCGGAGGCACCACATGAGCGGACATCCCCCCACCGACCTGCCGGACCCCTTCGTGCGGTTCCGGCACGGCGACCTGCGGTGCACCGTCGTCAGCGACGGGGTGCTGCGGATGGGCCCCGCGCACGTGAACTTCCCGACCGCGGACCGCGCCGAGGTCGAAGCCCTGCTCTCCGAGCACTACCTGCCTGCCGACGAGGTGCGGCTCAACGAGAACGTGCTCGTCGTCGAGACCGGCGGGCTGCTCGTGCAGTTCGACACCGGCGTCGGGACCGACCCCGCGCTCGGGCGCGGGTTCTTCGGTCCGGGCACCGGCCACCTCGTCCCGAACATGCGCGCGGCGGGCATCGACCCGGCCGACATCGACGTCGTGGCGATCACGCACACGCACCCCGACCACGTGTGGGGGTTGGTCGACGCGGACGGCCGCCCCGTGTACCCGAACGCGACGGTCGCGGTGAGCCGTGCGGACTTCGACCACTGGACCGACCTGTCCCGCGTGGCCGACGCCCCCGACCAGCACATGGCCGACCACTACACGGGCGCCCACAAGGCCCTCATGCCCTACGCCGAGGCCGGGCGCATCGCCTGGGCCGACGACGGCACGACGGTGGCGCCGGGGATCACCGCGATCGCGACGCCCGGCCACAGCCCCGGTCACCTGATCTACCGCATCGACAGCGGCAGCATCGACACCGGTGCGGAGCCGATCGTCGTGTGGGGCGACCTGTGCCACCACCAGGTGCTGCTGCTGCAGCGCCCCGACTGGGCGTTCCAGTTCGACCACGACAAGCCCGCCGCCACCGCACAGCGCCGGCGGGTGTACGACCTGGTCCACTCCACGCGGTCGGCGGTGCTCGCCTACCACTTCCCGTTCCCCGGCCTCGGCCACCTGCGCCGCGACGGCGACGGGTACGCCTGGCTGCCGATCGAGCTGGATCCGCACCGCAGCAGCCGACGCCCCAGCCCGGGCAGGTGCGCGATGACCCGGCGCCGCGTCGACGTGCACGCCCACTTCGTGCCCGAGTGCTACCGGCAGGCGCTCGCCGCGGCCGGGATCGACCACCCTGACGGCATCGTCGCGACCCCCGGCTGGAGCGAGGAGTCGGCGCTCGCCACCATGGATCGGCTCGACGTCGAGACCGCCGTCCTGTCGATCTCCAGCCCCGGCGTGCACTTCGGGGACGACTCGGCGGCGGCCGACCTCGCCCGCGCCGTCAACGAGGAGGCCGCGGCGATCAGGGCCCGCCACCCCGGCCGGTTCGGGTCGTTCGCCAGCCTCCCGCTGCCGGACGTGGACGCCGCGGTGCGCGAGCTGCGCCACGCGCTCGACGTCCTCGGCGCCGATGGTGTGATCGTGCTGACCAACCACGCCGGGCTCTACCTGGGCGACGAACGCCTCGAGCCCGTGTACGCCGAGCTGGCGGCGCGCTCGGGCGTGCTGTTCCTGCACCCGACCACCGCGCACCTCGGCGAGCACCTCGGGCTCGGCTACCCCCGCCCGATGCTCGAGTTCATGTTCGACACCACCAGGTCGGTGACCGACCTGATCCTCTCCGGAGTGCTCGACCGGCACCCCGAGCTGCGGATCGTGGTCCCGCACGCGGGCGCGGTGCTGCCGGTGCTGGCCAACCGGATCGAGCTGTTGCTCCCGCTGCTCACCCGGCCCGGCGGCACGGCACCGGACATCCGCGCCACGTTGCGGCAGCTGCACTTCGACCTGGCCGGTGCGCCCGTCCCCGAGCTGCTGTCCGTGCTCCTCGGGGTGGCCGATGCGGCCCGCATCCACTACGGCAGCGACTTCCCGTTCACCCCGGCCGACGCCACGGTCGCGCTCGCCGAGCGGCTGGACGGTGCGCTCCGGGCCGACCCGCAGCTGCACGCCGCGATCGACGCGGGCAACGCGTACGCGCTGCTGCCGCGCCTCGCGCCCGAGGTCGCCACCTCTCGAGAGGGTCATCGATGAGCGCTGCGACAGCGACTTCCGGGGCGACCGGCACGACGCAGGCGACCGCCGCTGTCGTGCGCGAGCGCGGCGGCCCGTTCCGCCTCGAGGACGTCCGGCTCGCCCCGCTGCGACCGGACGAGGTCCTCGTGCGGATCGTGGCGGCGGGGATCTGCCACACCGACATCAGCGCGGCGAACGGGGTGATCCCGTTCCCGCTGCCCGCGGTGCTGGGGCACGAGGGCGCAGGCGTCGTCGAGCAGGTCGGGGAACGGGTCACGCGCGCCGCGGTCGGCGACCGGGTGCTGCTGACCTTCACCTCGTGCGGCACCTGCACCGGCTGCCGGTCCGGGCACCCGGCCTACTGCCTCGACCACCTCCGGCTGAACCTGCTCGGCGGCAGCCGGGCCGACGGCAGCGCGACGATCCACGACGGCGGAGGCGCCGACCTCGCCGCGCACTTCTTCGGCCAGTCGTCGTTCGCCACCCGGGTGCTCGCCGACGAGCGGGGCCTCGTGGTGCTCCCGGCCGACACGACCGACGCGGAGCTGGCCACGATGGCCCCCCTCGGCTGCGGCCTGCAGACCGGCGCCGGCGCCGTGCTCAACGAGCTGCGGCCGCGCCCGGGAGCGGTACTCGCCGTCACCGGTGCCGGCGCCGTCGGGCTGGCCGGGGTGATGGCGGCCCGGATGACCCCGGCCGCGACGGTCATCGCGGTCGACCGGGTGGCATCCCGGCTGGCGCTGGCCCGTGAGCTGGGCGCCGACGTCGTCGTCGACACCACCGACACCCCGGTCGCCGACGCGCTGCACGACCTCACCGGCGGATGCGGCGTCGACCTCGCCCTGGAGACGACCGGCAGCACCGCGGTGCTCGAAGCGCTGGTCGGCTCGCTCGCGGTGGGCGGCCAGTGCGCCGTGGTCGGGGCGCCGCCCGCAGGGGCGCGCGCCGCGTTCGACGTCAACCGGCTCCTCCCGGGCCGCGTCGTGCGCGGGGTGACGCTCGGCGACAGCGAACCGCAGACGTTCCTGCCCGAGCTCGTGCGGGCGCACCGGGCCGGGCGGTTCCCCTTCGACCGGCTCCTGCGCACGTACCCGTTCGCCGAGATCGAGCGAGCCGTCGCCGACGCGGCGTCCGGCCGGGTCGTCAAGCCCGTACTGACCTTCGAGGACCGATGACGGCCGCGGAGCACGACGTCGACGTGGTGGTCATCGGCGCGGGGCCGGTGGGGCTGACGGCCGCGCTGCTGCTCGCCGCCGCGGGTGTGCGGGTCCTCGTGGCCGAGCGAAACACCACCACGAGCGACGAGCCGAAGGCGATCAGCCTCGACGACGAGAGCCTGCGGACCCTCGCGGCCGCCGACGTCCTCGACGCGGTGTTGCCGATCATCGTGCCCGGCACCGGGACCCGCTACCACGGCGCCGACGGTGAGGCGCTGTTCCAGGCGCGCTGGCCGGTGCCCTACCGCCACGGGTACCCGTTCAAGAACCCGTTCGCCCAGCCCGCGCTGGAGCAGACACTGGCCGTCGCGGCGGCCGCGCACCCGCTCGTCGAGCTGCGGTTCGGCTGCACGTTCACCGGCCTGCGCCAGGACGGCGCGGGCGTCGCGGTGACCGTGGCCGACGGGGCGGGCGCGCGCACCATCCGCTGCGCCTACCTGCTCGGCTGCGACGGCGGCCGGTCGGCGGTGCGCCGGGCGCTCGGGATCGGGATGCGCGGCCGCAGCCACGACGACCCGTGGCTGGTGGTCGACACCGTCGGCGACACCCGCGACGAGCTGTACGGCATGCACCTCGGCGATCCCGCGCGGCCGACGGTCGTGATCCCGGGCGTCGACGGCCGGTGCCGCTACGAGCTGCGGCTGCGGCCCGGGGAGGCCGAGCCCGGGGTTCCCGTGCCATTCGCCCTGATCCGCGATCTGCTGGCCCCGCACCGCGTGATCGACGTCGACCAGGTGGAGCGCGCCGTCGTGTACCGGTTCCACTCGCTCGTGGCCGAACGGTGGTCGGCGGGCCGGGTGTTCCTGCTGGGCGATGCCGCCCACATGATGCCGCCGTTCGCGGGCCAGGGCCTGAACTCCGGGGTGCGGGACGCGACGAACCTGGTGTGGAAGGTGGCCGACGTCCTCGCCGGACGGCTCGCCCCGGCCGCCCTGGGCACCTACGAGGCGGAGCGGGCGTCGCACGCGACCGCGACGATCCGGCTGTCCGAGAAGCTCGGCCGCATCGTCATGACCACCGACCCCCGGGTGGCCCACCGCCGGGACCGGTGGGCGCGGGCCGTGCTCGCCACCCCGGAGGGGCGGGCGTTCCTCGAGGAGATGCGCTACCGCCCGGTGCCCGACGTGTCGCCGGGGCTCTGCGCCCCCGATGACCCGGCCGGCCCGCTCGTCCGCGGCCCGGTGCGCGCCGGGACGGTGCTCGGCCAACCCCGGGTGTTCGACCTCGACCGGCACCGGGTGGCGCTGTTCGACGAGGTGCTCGGCCGCGGCTGGGCCGTCCTCGGGATCGGGCTCGCCACCGCGGCGTGGGACGGGCTCCCCGCGACGCTGACCGCACCGGCGCCGCGGCTCGTCGCGGTCGGCGTGGGCGATCGGCGACCCGCCGCCCGTGCCGGCGTCGCCCGCGTGGTGGACGTCGACGGCTCCCTCGACCGCGAGCTCGCCCACCTGGAGGGCCGGTTCGCGCTGGTCCGCCCGGACCGCTACGTGGCGGCGACCTGGCGCCCGGGGGACGCGGCGCGGGTCGAGACCGCGCTCGCCCCCTACCTCGCACAGCCGGCCGCGCCGACCGCAGCCCGCACCACCCACGACCTTTCGACGACGAGGTGACCCCTGTGGACCGACTCCACCCCACGTCTCCCGCCGGCCGCGCCGACGGCGTCCTGAGCCGCACGGCCACGTCGCACATCGGCCTGCGGGTCCCCGACGTCCCTGCCACCGCCGAGTTCTACGGGCGCATCCTCGGCCTCCACACGCACACCGAGCTCCCCGGCGGCGGGCTGCGCCTCGGCTGGGGCGTCGGCCACCACGTCCTCGATCTGCTCCCCGGCCACCGCGCCCTCGACCACTTCGCGTTCGAGGTGCGCGACCGCGGCGGCCTGCCGGCCCTGCGCGACCGGCTGGCCGCCGCGGGGGTGCAGGTCGGGGACCTCGATCCCCTGTACTGCGACGACGCCGTGTGCGACGAGCCCGGGCTCGTCGTCACCGACCCGGACGGCAACACGGTCCAGTTCCACGCCGCGGTGCGCCGCCCCGGGGAGCACAGCGCCGACACCGGGCGGCGGCCGGTGCGCTACCAGCACATCACGCTCGCGACGACCGACGTCGCCCCGATGGTGGCCTTCTACGTCGACACCGTGGGCTTCCGCCTGTCCGACCAGCTGCAGGACGGGCGGTTCGCCTGGATGCGCAGCGACCGGGACCACCACACGCTCGCCGTCGTCGCCACCGGGGTGGCCGGGGACATCGACCACTACTCCTACGACCTGGCCGAGTGGGAGGACTTCAAGTCCTGGTGCGACCGCCTCACCGACGACGGGGTGGACGTGGCCTGGGGGCCGGGCCGGCACGGGCCAGGCAACAACCTCTTCGTCTTCTTCGACGACCCGGCGGGCAACCACGTGGAGCTCTCGGCGGAGATGGAGCGGTTCCACGACGACCGCGTGGCGTACGTGCCGCGCCGCTGGGAGCCGGTGCCGCGCAGCGTCAACCTGTGGGGCGGCCAGCTGCCCTCCTGGCGCCGGACAGGGCGAACCGACTGACGGCGAGGAACGAGAGGTCGACGAAATGCGATACGCCACCTTCGAGCACTCAGGTGCGCGCCACGTCGGTGAGGTCAGGGGCGACACGCTGGTGCCGCTGCGGCACCTCACCGAGATCGGCCCCGGCACCCCGCTCGACGCGCTGCGCGCCGCGCCGCGCGAGGTCCACCGCGCCGTCGGGGTCGACGAGGTCACCCTGCTGCCGGTGGTCCCGAACCCCCGCAAGATGCTGTGCGTCGGCCTGAACTACGCCGACCACATCGCGGAGACGGGACGGGAGCGGCCCACCTACCCGGTGCTCTTCCCCAAGTACGCCGACAGCCTGCTGGGCGCCTACGACGACATCGTGCTGCCGCCGGAGTCGCACCAGGTGGACTACGAGGGCGAGCTCGCCGTCGTGATCGGGGTCCCCGGCAGGCGGATCCGGCCCGAGTCGGCACTGGAGCACGTCGCCGGGTACACGGTCGCGAACGACGTCACGGTGCGCGACTACCAGTACAAGACCCACCAGTGGCTGCAGGGCAAGGCGTGGGACGCCACCACCCCGCTCGGGCCGTACCTGGTGACCGCGGACGAGGTGGACCTGGCCACCGCCGGCATCCGCACCGTTCTCAACGGCCGGCCCGTCCAGGAGTCGAGCGTCGACCAGCTGGTCCTCGGGGCCGCGGAGCTGATCAGCCTGATCTCGGAGTTCACCGCGCTCGCACCGGGCGACGTGATCCTCACCGGGACACCCGGCGGCGTGGGCTACCGCCGGGAACCGCAGGTCTTCCTCCGCGACGGCGACGTCGTCGCCGTCGAGATCGACGGCATCGGCCGCGTCGAGAACCGGGTCGTCGCCGCTGGCGGGGGGCCGGTACCCGCACCCGGACCGGCCCTGGGAGGCGGACGTGTGGACGACCTCCCCGAGGCCGGGCAGATCACCCGGAACCACGGCGCGTAGAGGACCGGAACCATGGTTGCTGTCACCGAACCCCGCGCAGGCGCGTCCATCGTCGTACGCCGCACTCCGGTGTCGATCGTTGCGATCTGCACCCTGCTGATGATCTTCGAGGGCTACGACATCTTCTCCTACGGCGTCGTGGTCCCCGCCCTGCTCGCCCACCCCGGCTGGGCGCTCACCCCCGCCTACGCCGGGCTGATCGGCTCGGCGGGCATCTTCGGGATGCTCGTCGGCGCACTGGTCGTCGGCGTCCTGACCGACCGGCTCGGCCGCAAGGCCATGTTCGTCGGCGCCGTCGCGCTGTTCTCGATCGGCATGGCGCTGTGCGCGTGGGCGCCCACCCCGGAGGCGCTGCTCGCGTGCCGCGTGCTCGTCGGGATCGGCAGCGGGGGCTTCCTCCCCACCGCGCTGGCGTTCGTCGTCGAGTCGACTCCCGCGCACCGGCGCAACTTCGTGGTCGCCGTCGTGTCCTCGGGTGTGGCGGTCGGCGGGGCAGTGGCCGCCGTCCTCGGCGCGGCGGTCCTCCCGGCGCTCGGGTACCGGTTCGTGTTCCTCGTCGGCCTCCTGCCGCTGATCGTCCTCGTGCCGATCGTCGTGGCCCGGGTGCCCGAGTCGATCTCCTACCTGGTGGCGGCCGGGCGCGTCGACGAGGCCCGCGCGACGGTGGCGCGCCACCGGCTGGCCATCGACATCGTCGACGCTCCGGCCGGCCCCGCGGGCGGGCAGCCACCGAGCGCGTTCGGCGCGTTCGCCTCCCTGTTCACCCGCGAGCACCTCGCCGCCACGCTGGTGTTCTGGTTCGGCACCGCGTTCTGCATGGTGCTGATCTTCGGCGCGAACACCTGGCTGCCCGCGATCATGCTCGCCGCGGGCTACGGCCTCACCTCGTCGCTGGGCTTCCTCGCGGCGCTGAACCTCGGGGTGGTGGTCGGCTCGCTGATCACGGCCTGGCTGGCCGACCGGCGCGGGCCGAAGATGTTCGTGCTGATCGGCTTCGCCACCTGCGTCCTCGCGCTGCTCACCCTCGCCCACCGCCCGCCCGCCGCGCTCACGTTCCTGCTGGTGATGCTCGTCGGATTCGGTGCGGGCGGCACGCAGAACCTGATCAACTCCTACCTGGCGATCTACTACGGGCCGGAGCACCGCGGCACCGGGGTGGGTGCGGCGCTCGCGTTCGGCCGCATCGGCGGCATCGTCGGCCCCATCTACGGCGGCCTCGTCCTCGCAGGCGACGTCAGCACCGCGATGCACTTCTACGCCTTCGTCGTGCCGGCCGCCCTCGCGCTGCTGACCTTCGCGCTCGGCCCGCGCGTGACCGTCGCCGAGGCAACCCCATGACCACCGCAGAGATAGGAACGACCATGCGCGTCGTCGCACTGGAAGAGCACTTCGTCCGCCCCGACCTCGTCGCCCGGATCGACCCCGAGGTGATCGCCGCCCGCGGCTGGCCCCTCGCCGCGACCGACCAGCCGGCCAGCATGAAGCGCGACGACCCGCTCGCCGACGTCGGCGCGAGCCGCCTGGCCTCGATGGACCGGGCCGGCATCTCGGTCCAGGTCCTGTCCTCGGCCACGCCGGGGCCGGAGCTCCTCCCGCCCGACGAGGCGATCGACTTCTCCCGCGCCTACAACGACGGGCTCGCCGCGACCGTCCGCGAACACCCCGATCGGTACGCGGGCTTCGCGACGCTGCCGCTGCGCGCCCCCGAGGCGGCCGCGGACGAGCTGGAACGCGCCGTCGTCGAGCTCGGGTTCGTCGGCACGATGGTCAACGGCACCACCGACGGGAAGTTCCTCGACGCCCCCGAGTTCGACTGCGTGCTCGCCAGGGCCGCGGCGCTGGACGTCCCGATCTACGTGCACCCGAACCTGCCGGTGCCCGAGGTGTTCGCGGCCCACTACGCGGACCTGCCCGGCACCACCGGGTTCACCGCGTCGATGGCCGGCTGGGGCTGGCACTCCGAGACCGCCGTGCACGTCCTGCGGCTCGTGCTGTCCGGCGCCCTCGACCGCCACCGCAACCTGAAGATCGTCGTGGGGCACATGGGCGAGGGGCTGCCCCTGATGCTCGAGCGGTTCGACGACAAGCTCACGCCCGAGGCGGGCCACCTGTCCCGCAGCGTCAGCCGGACGATCCTGGACCAGGTCTGGATCACGACCAGTGGGATCTTCAGCGTGCCCGCGTTCCTCGCGACGCTGCTGACCTTCGGCGTCGAGCGGATCCTCTTCTCCGTCGACTACCCCTACGCCGACAACGAGCGCGCCACGCGGTTCCTCGACGCCCTGCCGCTCTCCCCGGCCGATCGGCTCGCCGTCGCCGCGGGCAACGCCGACGCGCTGCTCGGGCTGACGCCCGCTGACGTCGGCGGCGGGTGTACCACCGACGAGGTAGGGCGTCCCACGAGCGTGGGCGCCGCGACGTAGGCGAGGAGCCCGCGCGGGACGGACGCGCGCGACACCCGCTCGGAGCAGCCTTTTCGTACCGGGCGCCGGTCACCAGCGGCGCCGAGACGGCCCGAGGAGACGGCGATGAGCATCCCGACCGAGCAGATGGCGCAGGCGACGGGCCCCGGCCGCACCGCGCAGGAGCTGGAGACCCGGCTGACCGGCTCCCTGTTCCTGCCCGGCGACGCCGGGTACGAGCGGCAACGGGGGAGTCTGCACGGCGCGCCGGAGGCGGTGGTCGACGCCGAGACCGTCGCCGACGTCCAGGCGGCCGTCCGCACCGGCCTCCCGCTCACCGTGGTGTCGACCGGCCACGGCACGGTCGCCTCCTCCGACGGTGGGCTGCTGTTGCGGACGTCGCGGATGGCGCAGGTGCTGGTCGACCCCAGCCGTCGCATCGCCCGGGTGGGCCCCGGCGCCCGGTGGGGCGAGGTCGTGGCGGCCGCCGAACCGTTCGGCCTCGCGCCGCTCTCCGGGGACACGCCGTCGGTCGGTGTCGTCGGGTACACGCTCGGCGGCGGGCTGTCCTGGCTGTCGCGCAAGCACGGGTACGCCGCGGACAGTCTCCTGCGGGCCGAGCTGGTCACGGCGGACGGCCGGGTGGTCGTCGTCGACCGGCACCACCACCCCGACCTGTTCTGGGCGATCCGGGGTGGGAGCGGCAACTTCGGCGTCGTCACCTCGCTGGAGCTGCGGCTCTTCCCGGTGCCGAGCGTCTACGGCGGCAGTGCCGAGTTCCCGGTCGACGGGGCCGAGCGCGCCCTGCGGTACCTGGCCGAGCACGGCGACGAGCTGCCCGACGAGCTCTCGGTCTCGGTGGTGGTCGGTCCGGAGTCGCTGGTCGTCCGCGCCGTCCACGCCGGCGCAGGCGGTGGCGACGCGCTGCAGCCGCTGCTCGACGCCGCCGGCACGCCGACCGCGAGCACGTTCCGCGACATGCGCTACTCCGAGGTCTCGACGATCGGGGGCACGCCGCCGATCACGTTCGCGATGTACGACGAGCTGTCCGCGGACACGATCGCGGCGGTCGTCCGGAGCGGCGTGACGGTGGAGGTCAAGCACGTCGGTGGCGCGATCGCCCACCCGGAGCACGACGACCCCGGCCCGGTCGGCCACCGCGACGCCCGGTTCGTCATGAAGATCGCCGCACCGGCCGCCGACGAGATCACGGCCTCGGCCACCGGCGGGTCGTTCCTCAACTTCCTGCACGACACCACCCGGACGCACACCGCGTTCACGCCGGACAACTTCCGCCGGTTGCGGGAGATCAAGGCCGCCTACGACCCGGCGAACCGGTTCCACCGCAACCACAACATCCCGCCGCTGGGCCGGCCGGGCGTCCGGCGATTTCGCTGATCATGCCCTCGCGGCCGGCCGGATCGGGTTCCGCGGAACCTGCCCTCCCCGTAGCCGGGACCTCGGTGGCGTGGCTCAGGAGCCGCCCACGGCGACCACGGCCCGGCGGTTGCGCGCCCGCCCGTCCGGGTCGTCCGAGCCGTCGGGCCGGGTGTCCGACGCGGCTACCAGGTCTCGGCCGGATGGGCCGGCACTCGCGTTCTGCCGGCCCGCACCCCGCGCCGCACCGCGCCGATCAGTTCATCGCGCATCCGGCGGGACAGCTCCGCGGTGGGGATGAGGCCGCCCGACCCGTGGAAGGCGCCGGGGTAGAGGTGCAACTCCGCCGGCACGCCGTGTTGCACGAGACGCTGGGCGTACGCGATGCCCTCGTCGCGCAGCGGGTCGAACTCGCAGACCGAGATGTAGGCAGGCGGGAGCCCCGACAGATCCACCGCGCGCGCCGGTGCGGCGTAGGAGGAGACGGCGTCGTTCCCGGCCGCGGGCCCCAGGTAGTGCCGCCAGCTGGCCACGGCGTTCGGGCGGTTCCACAGCGGGGTGTCCACGAATCGGCGCATCGACGGTGTCTCGAGCCGGTCGTCGAGCTCGGGCACGTCGAAGAACTGGAACCGCAGGGCCGGGCCGCCCCGGTCCCGGGCCAGCAGTGCCGTGCCCGCGGCGAGGCCGCCGCCCGCGCTCACCCCGCCGATCCCGATCCGCGTGTCGTCGACGCCCAGCTCGGAGGCGTGCTCGGCGAGCCACCGCAGCGCCGCGTAGCAGTCCTCGATCGCCGCGGGGAAGGGACTCTCGGGGGCCAGCCGATAGTCGACGCTGACCACGACGGCGCCGATCTCGGCGGCGAGCAGGGCGGGGAGCTCCTTGTCGCCGTCGGCGTCACCGAGGACGAAACCCCCGCCGTGCATGTAGAGCAGCGCCGGGCGCGCTTCGCCCGCCTCGGGGGAGAAGACGAGCACCGGGACGTCGGGGGCGCCCGCGGGGCCAGGCACGGTCCCCGGCTGCATGCGGATCCCGTCCGGCAGCACGTACGGCGGCATCGCCACCTTCAGCGTCGCCATCGTGGCCCGCGCGGCCTGCAGGTCCCGCAGGTCCAGGTCGGGGAGCATCGAAACCCACGGCTGGAGTTCCGGATCGAACTGGTACCTCATGACCACGCCCCCTCGCTCGGACCACGAACGAGTCTCGGGGCCGGTCGACCGCCACGTCATCATCCACCCGGCGGCGGCAGGCCCTCTCGGGATCGCCGGATGGCGACCGGCGGGTGCCGATCTCCGGCCGTGGCGGCCGGGCCGGCCGCCGGGTAGCGTCGGGCGCCCCGGGTGCGTCGAGGGCCGAGGGGGATCCGTGAACGGTCTCGTGATGAGGCTGTCGGCGTTCGACGCCGACGCCGAGAACGCCGTACGCCTGATCGGCTTCTTCGACACGCTGGTCGAGCAGCAGGTCGGCCTCGACGAGCTCCTTCGCAACGCCGCGGTCGTGGCCGAATGCGCTGTCGGCGTGCAGGACCTGGACGGGGAGTTCGCCGTGCGGGCCACCCCGCATGGGCTGGTGGACGCCGAGCGCGCGAGCGCGGGTGCCACGGTGAAGCGGATGGGCCCGGGACACCAGGTGTGGCTCGAGCGGAGCCCGGACGTGGCGCTGCCGCTCGACGAGCTGCTGCTGGAACGCCTCGTGATCGCGGGCATCGTCACCGTCGGGCGCGGCGACTCGCCGCTCCCGCAGCTCGGCGACCCCGCGTTGCTCGAACTGGTCGTGGGGCGGTCGACGGCGGCGCCCGAGCGGGCGCGCGCCCTGCACCTGCTCGGCCTCAAGCCCTGCACCCAGCTGACGTTGCTCGCGGTGCTCGGTGAGGTGGATGCCGTCGCCGCGCTGGCGGCGCTGCTGACCGGTCCGGGCCTGCGGCCGCGCCGGGCGATCATCGGCACGCTGCACGCGATGGCCGTCGTCGGCCCCCTGCCCCCGGACCTCGAGGTCCCGCAGGGGCTGCGGGTCGGCGTCGGCACCACCGACGTGGCGGTGGAGGCTCCCACGTCCTGGGAGAAGGCGGTCCGGGCCGTCCGGCTCGCCACCCCCAGGACCGGCGGCGCGGATCCGGTGGCGCACCCGGTGGTGTTCGCTGCCGACCTGGGCCCGCTGGAACTGCTGGCGGGCCGGCTGCGCAGCGCGGACATCCAGGGGGTCGCGGACATCGCCGTCCTCGACTCGTTCGCCGGGGACGCCTCCGGATCCGGGGTGCTGCAGGCCCTCGAGGTGGTCGTCGAGGCGGGATCCCTGCGCGAGGCCGCCCGCAAGCTGCACCTGCACCACAACTCGGTGGCGGCGCGGCTCGCGCGGGCCGAGGAGCGCCTCGGGTACCGGCTGAGCGACCCGAGCGGGATCGCCCGGGTCGGCCTGGCACTGGCGCTGCGGCGGCTGCGCGACACCGACCTGCTCGCCTAGACCTGGAGCCAACTCGCCGGGCGGCGACCCCGAGGCGGTCAGCTGCCGCCACGTGGCGCGTGACGCGCATCGGCGCTTTCCCGAAGACTGGTCTTCGAGCGACGGACCGGAAAGGCCCGGTTCTCGCGCGCCATTCCTCACCCGTGCGCAATCCAATGGAGGTTTGCTGTGTCCGTGGGTGCCCAGATCAGCCCGGTCCCAGATGATCCCGCCTCGGAGACGGTCGACGTCGTGGTCGTGGGGGCGGGATTCTCGGGCGTCTACGCGATCCATCGGCTGCGCCAGGCCGGGCACTCGGTGCTCTGCCTCGAGGCGGGCGACGGGGTGGGTGGCACCTGGTACTGGAATCGTTATCCCGGCGCCCGGGTCGACATCGAGAGCGTCCAGTACTCCTATTCGTTCGACGAGGCGCTGCAACAGGAGTGGGTGTGGCCGGAATTGTTCTCCCCGCAGGAGGACATCGAGCGCTACATCAACCACGTCGTGGACCGCTTCGACCTCCGCCGGTCGATCCGGTTCAACGCCCGGGTCGATTCGGTGGTGTTCGACGAGGGCGAGCGCCGTTGGCGCGTGTCGACCGAGGCGGGCCAGCGGGTGACGGCCAGGTACGTCGTCGCGGCGACCGGTCCGCTGGACGCCACGAACATCCCCCGGTTCCCCGGAGCCGACACGTTCACCGGCGCGATGCACCACACCTCGCAATGGCCACGCGAGGGCGTGGACCTGCGGGGCAAGCGGGTCGGCGTGATCGGCACCGGGTCGACCGGGGTGCAGGTGGTACCCGAGGTCGCGAGGACCGCGGGCCACCTCCACGTGTTCCAGCGGACTCCGGCGTACACCGTGCCCGCGCACAACCGGCCACTCGACCCCGATTACGAACGGGAGTGGAAGGCGCACTACGCCGAGCGCAGGCAGTTGATGCGCCACCACCCGAACGCACTGGTGCTCCCGATGACCCAGCACGGCTCGGTGTTCGACCACACCCCCGAGGTGCGGCGCGCCATCCTCGAGGAGGCGTGGGACGCACGCAGCGGGTTGCTGTTCTTCTTCCTGTTCACCGACGTGCTCACCGACATCCGGGCCAACGAGGTCGTCGCCGAGTGGTTCCGCGGCAAGATCCGCGAGATCGTGCGAGACCCCGAGGTCGCGGAGCTGCTGTGCCCGACCACCTACCCGCTCGGGGCGAAGCGGCTCAGCATCGACTCGGGCTACTACGACTCGTTCAACCGCGACAACGTCACGCTCGTGGACGTGCGCCGGGACCCGATCGTCGGGCTCACCCCGGACGGGCTGCGCACCGAGGGCGCCGAGTACGAGCTCGACGTGCTGATCCTCGCGACCGGGTTCGACGCCATGACCGGCTCCCTGCTCCGGATGAACGTGACGGGGGCGGGGGGCGTGGACCTGCGCGAGAAGTGGAAGCAGACGCCGTGGAACCACCTCGGCCTGACGGTGTCCGGGTTCCCGAACCTGTTCCTGGTGCACGGGCCGGGCAGCCCGAGCGTCCTCGCGCAGATGGTGACGCAGGGCGAGTTCCAGGTGGACTGGATCGCCGACCTCATCGCGCGGATGGAGGAGCAGGGCGCCGAGACCGTCGACACCACGCCCGAGGCCGAGCAGACCTGGTGCGCGGAGGTCACCAGGCTCGCGAACACGACCCTGTTCCCGCTGGCCGATTCCTGGCAGAAGGGCGCGAACATCGAGGGCAAGCCGCAGAGCTACATGATCTGGGTCGGTGGGTTCGACGCGTTCGCCGACCGCTGCGACGAGGTAGCCGCGTCCGGCTATCCGGGCCTCGTCTTCAAGCCCTGACCCCGCTCCCGAAGGAGAAAGACGACGATGACGCCCCTTGCCGTCGAGGACCACGTGCGGATCCACGACCTGATCGCCCGCTACAGCCGCGGCCTCGACACCCAGCGCCGTTCCGATTTCCTCGCCACCTTCTGGGAGGACGGGGTGCTGGACAGTTCGCTGGCCGGCGGTGAATTCGTCGGCCATTCCGGCATCGCCGAGTGGTACGACCGCGTGCACAGCGAACCGGAGTTCGCGCCGTTCCTCCGGGGGCAGCACCGCCCCGCCAACGTGATCATCGAGCCGGTCGCCCCCGGCGAGGCGGCCGTCTGGTGCCAGTTCGTGCTGCTGACCCAGCCTGACGGGGTACCGGGGATCGCGGCGCTGGGGGAGTACCACGACGTCGTGACCAGGAGGGGCGGCGAGTGGCGCTTCGGCAGGCGCACGATCCGGATCGCGGCGGCCGGCGCCCCGGCCGCCGCGGGGGCGGCGCGATGACCGGGCGACTCGAGGGGAAGGTCGCATTCGTCACCGGGGCGGCCCGCGGTCTGGGCCGCAGCCATGCGATCCGCCTCGCCGAGGAGGGCGCGGACATCGTGGCCGTGGACCTCTGCGCGCCGGTGGACACGGTGGACACCTACCCACCTGCGACGGAGGCCGATCTCGAGGAGACCGTCCGGGCGGTCGAGAAGCTGGACCGGCGGATCGTGGCGAGGGTGGCCGACGTGCGCGACGGGGCCGGGCTCGCGGCAACCGTGGCCGACGCGGTGGCCGAGCTCGGTGGCCTCGACGTGGCCGTCGCCAACGCCGGGATCGTGAGTTTCGGGTCGACGCTCACGCTCGGCGAGCAGGCCTGGCGCGACGTTCTGGACGTCAACCTGACCGGTGTCTGGAACACCGCACGGGCCGTGATCCCGCACCTCATCGACCGGGGTGGGGGCGCGCTGACCCTGATCAGCTCGATCGGCGGGCTCAGGGGGATGCCGAACGTCGGGCACTACGTGGCGGCCAAGCACGCGATCGTCGGGCTGATGCGCACGATGGCGAACGAGTTCGCTCCGCACGGCATCCGCGTGAACACCGTGCACCCCACGAACGCGGACACCGACATGATCCAGAACCCGGGCACCTACCGGATGTTCGCCCCGGACGCGCCGGAGGCGACCCGGGCGGATGCGCTGCCGGCCTTCCTGGCGCTCAACGCGATCCAGGTCCCGTGGGTCGAGCCGATCGACGTCAGCAACGCCGTGCTGTTCCTCTCCAGCGACGAGGCCCGCTACGTCACGGGCGTGGCCCTCCCGGTCGATGCGGGTGCGCTGATCCGGTGACGCCAGGACCCGGGGTGCACGTGAAAGGACGATCATGACGTTGTCGCACGATCTCGACCTCCCGGTGGGGAAGAGCGAGAACGGGGAGGTCCGGCGGGCCTTCGTGGACAAGCTCTTCGACGACTTCACCAACGGCCGGATCGACGAGTGCGTGGCCGCCTTCACCGAGGACCTCCGGATGGAGGTGCCGTGGCAGGCACCCGGGATGACGCGGAAATGCCGGTCCCGCGAGGAGCTGCACGCGCTGTTGACCTGGACGTACACGAATTTCGTGCCGTTCGCGATCAGCGCGTCGCAGAGCTGGGAGCTCGACCCGGACGGTCTGGTGGTGCTCTACGCCACCGACGCGGTGCGGGAGCGCACGGGACGTCCGTACCAGAACGAGTACGTCGGGTTGTTCTTCTTCGAGGACGGAAAGATCTCGCGGTGGGTCGAGTACCACAACCCGATGATCACGATCGTCGCGTTGGGGCGCTGACTCCCGTGCCGGACATCCGGGAGAGAGCGCGCGGCGGGGTGCGGTCGCCTCGCACGGGACTGGGGCTCTGGCAGGTGGTGGAGTCGCACGCCCGGTACCGCGGCGATCGGATTGCCCTGATCGACGACGACCGGTCGGTCACGTGGCGCGAGTTCGTGGACCACGTCGGCCGCATGGTGGGCGGCCTCGCTGCCCGCGGGGTCGGGCGGGGCTGCGTCGTCGCGGCCGCCGACGCCATGAGCGTCGACTACGTCACGCTCTACTACGCCACGGCGCGGCTCGGGGCGGTTCTCGTGCCGCTGAACACCAGCGTGCACCCGTCGTCGATCCGGTCGCTCCTCGAGCGGACGGACCCCGGCATCGTGCTGGTGGGTGAGGCGCACCGGGATCTCGTCGACCACGACGAGCGGGTGGTGAGCGGCGAGTGGGGGCGTGCGCTGACCTGCGCGGACGTGCCCGCCCCCGACCCGGACACCGATCCGGACGACCCGCACCTGATCATCTTCACCAGCGGGACGACCGGAGTGCCGAAGGCGGCGGTGCTCAGCCAGCGGGCCACCATGGTCGACTCCTTCGCCGGTGCGCTCGCCACCGGCGTGCGACCGGACGACCGGCTCTTCGTCTACCAGGCGCCCTACCACGGCGGGACCTGGTCGATGATGCGGCAGTACATGCTGCTCGGCGGCTCACTCCTGCTGACCCGCTCGTTCGACGCCGATCGCGCCCTCGAGCTCGTCGACCGGCATCGGTGCACCTCCTTCTTCGCCGTGCCGCTGATGCTCCAGGCGCTGGTGGAGTCGGCGCGCTTCGCCGAGGCCGATCTGTCCTCCCTGCGCACGCTCGTGTTCGCGAGCTACGACCCGAACGCCTCCGTGCTCCCGGTGATCGAGCGGATCCGGGAGCGCGGCGCGGGGGAGATGGCGGTCGAGCACATCTACGGCCAGACCGAGAACAGCGCCTTCATCGCCAGCGCGCGCCCGGAGATCTGCGACGCCCACCTCGCCTCCGTGGGCACCCCGGTGCCGGGCGTCGTGCTCTCCATCCAGGACCCATCGGGGGACGAGGTACCCGCCGGTGGGGTAGGGGAGATCTGCGTGCGGTCCCACTCGGTGATGGACGGCTACCTGGACGACCCGGAGGCCACCGCCGAGGCCTTCCGCGGGGGCTGGCTGCACACGGGGGACCTCGGCAGGCTCGACGAGCACGGGATGCTGCACATCGTCGGGCGGCTCAAGGAGATGATCAGGACCGGCGGGGTCAACGTGTACCCCCGAGAGATCGCCGCGTGGATCGGGCAGCACCCGGCGGTCCGCGACTGCGCCGTCTTCGGCGTGCCCGATCTGCGCTACGACGAGCGCGTGGTCGCCGCGGTGGTGTCCGACGACCCGGACCTCACGGCCGCGCAGGTCATCGGCTGGGCCCGCAGGCGATTGGCCGGCTACCAGACCCCGCGCCAGGTCCTGCTGCTCGACGCCCTGCCCAAGACGGCGGCGGGCAAGACCGCGGTGCGGGAACTGGTCGCGCTGGCCGCCGGCGAGGACGGAGGGGCGCAATGAGCCACGCGATCGTCGGCATCGGCGAGACCGCGGTGGGCAGACAACCGGGGCGGACGGCCGTCGACCTGCAGGCGGAGGCTGTGATCACGGCCTGTGCGGACGCCGGAGTCTCGGTCGGCGACCTCGACGGCCTGTTCGACCTCGGCCCGTACTCGCGGCCGTTCCCGATGTTCTCGGCGAGCCTGAACGAGTACCTCGGGATCCGGCTGAAGCGGCAGGGCACGATCGACGTCGGCGGGATCCTGTCGCCGCTGCACATGCTGAACAACGCGATCGCGGCCATCGAACGCGGGGAGTGCTCGCTGGTCGCGTGCACCTTCGGGGAGGCCGCGGCAACCGGGCGCAGCAAACAGGGCCGGGGCTGGACGATGGCCGCCGACGACCTGGAGTTCGAGGCCCCCTTCGGCCTCGTCGGCTCGGTCATCCCGTACGCGCTGGTCATGGCCCGGCACATGGCCGAACACCGCACCAGGTCGGAGGGCTTCGGCGCGGTGGCGATGTCCGCGCGCCGCCATGCCGCGCTCACCGGCAACGCGGTGATGCAGACGCCCATGACGATGGAGGACTACCTGTCCTCGCGCCCGATCGCGTCGCCGATCAAGCTGCTCGACTCGTCGGTGATCGTGGACGGCGCCGGGGCCGTGGTCGTCGCCTCCGCCGACGTCGCGCGCGACATCGGGGCCGTGCCCGTGACCGTCCGGTCGTCGGCGATGAACTCGTCGCACCGCAACATCGGCCAGTTCCCGGGCATCGCCGAGCTGGGGATCGAGGAGGTCGGTGCGCGCGCGCTCGCCGAGGCCGGCCTGCGGCTCTCGGACATCGATCTGCTCCAGGTGCACGACGCGTTCACGATCTCCGTGATCGTCTTCCTCGAGGAGCTGGGCTTCTGCGCGCGCGGCCAGGGCGGGGAGTACGCGTTCGACGGCAACCTCGACCTCGGCGCGCGGTGTCCGGTGAACACCCACGGTGGCCATCTCTCGCAGGGCCACGTGGCGGGGATGCTCCACCTGACCGAGGCGGTCCGCCAGTTGCGCGGGGAGGCGGGCCCGCGGCAGATCCCGGATCCCCGTTTCGCGATGGTCGCCGGGGCCGGCGGCTACTTCGGGATGAACGGC
This sequence comes from Pseudonocardia zijingensis, assembly GCF_042657305.1. NCBI lineage: Bacteria > Bacillati > Actinomycetota > Actinomycetes > Pseudonocardiales > Pseudonocardiaceae > Pseudonocardia > Pseudonocardia zijingensis. Next base: position 43,632 of record NZ_JBHSKO010000018.1, read on the forward strand.
GTCATGGTGCTGGGACGGGGCTGAGAGCGTGGAGAACCGGATGTCCGTGTACGACCACGTCCCGCTCGCGCCCGCGGAGTGCGCGGCCTCGGCGGTGTCCGAACCGTACTGGGAAGGGCTCGCCCAGGGCCGGCTGCGCATCCCGTTCTGCGGGACCTGCGACAAGGCGTTCTTCTTCCCCCGGCGCTGGTGCCCAGCGTGCTGGTCTGCCGACGTCTCGTGGATCGACGCGGGTGGGGGCGGCACGCTCTACGCCCGGTGCACGGTGGACATTCCCTTCGACGGCCGGCCCGCCGAGGAGGTGCCGTACGCCGTGGCACTGGTCGACCTCGACGAGGGGGTGCGGCTGCCCGGGCGGCTGCGCCGGGCCGACGCACAGCTGCCGATCGGCGCGCGGGTGGTGCTGCGGTTCCCGGACGACCCGGCCAGGTCGCTGCCGGTCTGGCGACGCGCATGAGCAGGTCACGTGACCAGAGGAAAGGACATCGAAGGGAATCATGCTGCGCTGGGAGATGGACGGCATCGGGCGAGGTCGGCTGGAGCTGCGGCAGGTGCCGGTGCCCAAGCCGGAAGCGGGCGAGATCCTCGTGGAGGTGGCCGCGGTCGCGCTGAACCACCGGGACGCGATGGTGGTCGGCAGCGGTCGTGGGCTCCCGCTCGCCTTCCCCTTCACCCCGGGCTCCGACCTGTCCGGCACGGTGGTGGCGGTCGGCGACGGGGCCACCCGCTTCGACGTCGGGGACCGCGTGATCTCCATCCCCACCCCGGACTGGCAGGACGGCCTGCGGGGCGGGGATGCGCGTACCCCGTCGTACCGGACGCTCGGTGGGTACTACCCGGGCGTGCTCGCGGAGTACGTCGCCTTCCCGGAGAGCTGGTTCGTCGCCGCTCCGCTGACGCTGGGGCACGCCGAGGCCGCCACCCTGCCCTGCGCCGGACTGACCGCGTGGTTCGCGCTCGTCGAGCGGGGCGGGGTGCACGCCGGTGAGAGCGTGCTGGTCGAAGGCACCGGGGGAGTGGCCCTGTTCGGCATCCAGATCGCGGTGATGCAGGGTGCGGAGGTCATCGTCGTCGCGAGCGCGGACAAGCTCGAGCGCGCGAAGGCGCTCGGCGCCGTGCACGGCGTCGACCGTCGCGGCCCGGACTGGGTCGAGACCGTCCTCGGGCTCACCGGGGACCGCGGAGCCGACCACGTCCTGGAGATCGTCGGTGGGGCGCACCTGGGAAAGGCGGTGCGGGTGGTGGCGGTGGGTGGCCGCGTCTCGATGATCGGGGCGCTCGACGGCTTCGAGGCCGCCACCCCCGTGATGCCGCTGATGCTCAAGGACGTCACCGTCCAGGGCATCGGCACCGGCCACCGCCGGGCCCTCGAGGACCTCGTCCGCGCCGTCGACCGCGCCGGGCTCACGCCCGTGGTCGACAGCCGGTTCCCGCTCGCGGAGCTCCCGGCCGCGTTCGACCGGCTCGACGCCGGGCCCTTCGGGAAGGTCGTCGTCGAGGTGTAGGCGCCGGGCCGGCCGCGATCCAGCCCGAGATGCTGCACAGTCTCCCTTCCACGATCGGGCTAGGCGGCGATGGGGAGCGGCCGGTCTCCAGGGAGGAGCAGCTGGGGGACCTGCGCGAAGCGCCACCCGTCCCCGGCGCGGGCGAACACCCAGACCATGTCGTAGCGGTCGGCGGGCCACAGCGGCGGCGGTGCCGGGGTGATGGCGCCGGTGAGCCGCTCGAGGTTGCCGACGATCCTGCTGAGGGACTTGTGGTGCCAGGACACGAGGGTGGCGCCGGCGCGGCAGGCGAGCTCGGCGGCCAGCTCCGCCTCCTGGCCGGGTTCGTAGCGGTGGTCCACCTCGAGTCCCAGCCGTCTTGCGAGCGGCTCGACCGTCTCGATCGAGCGTTTGCTGCGGCCGTGGCGCGCCGCGGCGGCGTAGACGGCGGCCGGGCGCCACAGGCCCGCCGGCGGGTGGCCGCGCATCGGGGCGAAGAGTTCGACCAGTGCTCCCGCGCGCTGCCAGCCGTCGACGGTGAGGGAGCGCTTGTCCTTCCGCCCCGACGGGCTGATGCCCGCCCGGGGTCCGGTGGGCAGCGGCTTCTCCGCGTGCCGGATGATCATGATGACCTGCGGGCGGATCGGGGCCGGTGGGTTGTCGGCGTCTGCCATGGGGTTCGGTCTCCAACCGTCAGCGGGCGATGATCTCCCACAGGCCGAACAGCACGATCGCCCCCGCGACGAGCAGGCAGATCGCGCCGACGGCCGTGCCGGAGCGGGTTGAGAACGCGGTCTCCCGCTGTCCCGCCGAGGCCGGTGCCCGGGCGGACAGGCCGACCAGGGCCAGTGCGATCAGCCCGACGACCGCGACGGTCGCCCCGAACGACACGAGCTGGACGACGAGCAGCGATCCCCAGTGGATCATCGGGCCGGCTCCTGCTCTCATGCGGCCGCGCGCGCGGGCGCGGCGACGGTGGGCTGGGCGGATGGCGCGTCGTTGACGCTGGCGGCGGTGACCGGCCTGTGCCGGGCGATCAGGCGGATGAGGACGGCGAGCACGACGAGGGTGCCGCCGACCACCACGGTGCCGACGGTCCCCCGGGACGCCGTCCAGGCGGCCAGCGCCCCGAGGACGGCCGCGGCGGGCAGGGTCAGCAGCCAGCCGCCGAGCATCGTGGCCGCCACGCTCCACCGGACGCTGCCCGGACGGCCACCGGTCGCGCTGCCGAGCACGGCCCCGGTGGTGACCTGCGTGGTCGACAGGGCGAAGCCCAGGTTGGCCGAGCTGAGGATGACCGCGGTGCTCGCGGCCTCCGCCACGAACCCCTGGGTGCTCTCGATGGTGCTGATCCGGTGGCCGAGGGTCCGGATGATCCGCCAGCCACCCATCGCGGTGCCCGCGGCGATGGCCGCCCCGCACAGCAGCACCACCCAGAGCGGGGGAGCGGAGCGGGCCGGGAGCAGGCCCACGGTGATCAGCGTCAGGGTGATCACGCCCATGGTCTTCTGCGCGTCGTTCGTGCCGTGGGCCAGCGCGACCATCGACGCCGACACCACCTGCGCGTTGCGGAAGCCCCGGGCGATCGTGCGGCGGTCGCCGAGGGCGGCGATGCGGTAGGCGATCCAGGTGGCGGCCAGCGCCACCAGGCCGGCCACCACCGGCGAGAGGGCCAGCGGCACGAGCACCATGTCGACCACGGTGGAGAGGTGGATCGCGCCGGACCCGGCGAACACCCACGTGCCCCCGATCAGGCCACCGAACAGGGCGTGCGACGAACTCGACGGCAGCCCGGCCAGCCACGTGAGCAGGTTCCACAGGATCGCACCGGACAGGGCCCCGAAGATCACCTGCGGCGTGATGCGGGCCTCGTCCACCAGGCCGCTGGAGATCGTCAGCGCGACCTGCACGGACAGGAAGGCGCCGATCAGGTTCAACGCCCCAGCCAGCAGCACCGCGACCCGGGGACGCAGGGCCCCGGTGGCGATCGAGGTCGCCATCGCGTTGGCGGTGTCGTGGAAGCCATTGGTGAAGTCGAAGGCCAGCGCGGTCAGGATGACCGCGATCACCAACACGGACATGTCGTCTCCGATGCCTGGGCGTTCGGCCTGCGTGCGAGCAGGGCCGCGAAGGGCTGCTCTGCCCGCCGAACGGTCAGCGGTGGACCCGAGTCAGGACCGTGACAGGTCGACCGTGAACCACCACAGGAACGTAGCGGTTCTGACCAATGTAGGCTCATCGGTGTGACGTAAGGATCACTACTTGCCACACGGTGCCCTCAGGAGGTGTCCGATGCGCGCAGATGCAGCTCGCAATCTCGATGCGGTGCTCGAGGCCGGAGCGCGGCTGCTGGCCGACGATCCAGGAACGAGCGTCGGCGCCATCGCCGCCGCCGCGGGCGTGGACCGGCGCACCGTGTACCGGCGGTTCCCCAACCGGGATGCGCTGCTCTGTGCGGTGTTCGAGGCGAAGCTCGACGCGCTCGACGACGTCCTCGCCGAGAGCAGGCTCGCCCAGGCGCCGGTCGGGGTGGCCCTGCACCGGCTCGTCGAGGGGGTCGTCGCGGTCAACCACCGCTACCCGGTGGCCCACGACCAGATGGCGTGCTCGGACGGCCTCGCGGAGCGGTCCCGCGCGCAGCGCGCGCAGGTCGAGGCCTTCGTGCGGCGCGCCCAGGACGAGGGGCTGATCCGGGACGACCTGCCGGACGGGGTGGCGCACGCCCTGCTCTACAGCACGGTGAGCCTGCTGGCCCGGCAGTTCCCCGAACTCGACACCGGCCGGGCGGCCGACCTCGCCGTGGAGATCCTGCTCGGCGGCATCGGCCGCCGCTGAGAGCTCCTCAAGGCCGGGCGCTGACTCGCACGTCACACCTATGTGTTGCCAAACCAGCTAAGCGCTACGTTGTTGTGGTGTTTGCTCGGTGAGCTGCTACAGCGACGCGAGGGGTGACCGCGTGACGGGGTTGTCCGATTCCCCCGCACGCCGCCGATGACCTGGGGAGTCGAACGGTGAATATCGGTGTTCTGGCCGGCGAAGCCATCGCGAGGTACTCCGGCTTCGTGATCGACCTCGTGATCGACCTCGTGGCCATCATGCTGATGGCCTACGTGCTCTACTTCCGCCGGCACTGGCGTGCGGACCTGCTGCTGTCCTACGTCACGCTCAACATCGGCATCTTCGTGGTGATGTCGCTGCTGAGCACCGTGCAGGTGGACATCGCCGTCGGCTTCGGGCTCTTCGCGATCCTCTCGATCGTCCGGTTGCGGTCCAGCGCGGTGACCCAGCAGGAGGTGGCCTACTACTTCGTCGCGCTCGTGATGGGCCTGCTCAACGGGATGGACGTGGCCGACCGCGCACTGCAGGTGGTGCTCAACGCCCTGCTGCTGGTGACGATGGCCGTGTTCGACAGCAGGGCGCTGCGCGAGCGGTCGCGCCGCGTGGACGTCCATCTGAGGAAGGTGTACGACGACGACGCGGTGCTCGTGGCCGACCTCGAACGCGAGCTGGGCGGGAGGGTCATGTACCACGAGGTCACCGAGGTCGACCTGGGCCGCAGGCACACGTCCGTCGACGTGCGGTACCGACCCGGCACCGGCGTCGTCCGCCGGGACGAGCCCGAGCCGGCCGGCGAGGTGGTAATCGTCGAGGAGCCGCCCGGCCCGAGGGAGATCCCGGCAGCACCGGCGGCGGCCCTCGTCTCCAGCGGCTCCGGTGGCGAGAACCGGTCCGACCCGGTGGTGGGGTGAACGATGCGAACGGGAGTGGAACCGGTGCGGCGGGTGCTCGTGGCACTCGTCACCGTGGTGCTCGCGGCCGTGCTGGCCGCCTGCTCCGGCGGCGGGCAGCCGGTGCCCACGGCGTCGCCCGGCGGCGCGGCGCCGGACACCGCCCCGGTGGGCACCGTGGTGATGGTGATCCGGCACGGCGAGAAGCCGGACGGGTCGCACCCCGGCATCGACGCGCAGGGCGACGAGGACGACAGCTCCCTCACCGCCGTCGGCTGGCAGCGGGCCGAACGGCTGGCCGAGCTGTTCGACCCGCCGTCGGGTGCTCCGCGTGCCGGGCTCGCCCGCCCGGTGGCGATCTACGCGGCCGGGGCCAACGACGACGGTGAGGGTGCCCGCACCCGCGAGACGGTCGCGCCGCTCGCCGCGCGGCTGGGCATCACGGTGAACACCGACTACGGCAAGGGCGACGAGGAGGATCTCGTCGACGCGGTGATCGCGGGCCCGGGACCGACGCTGATCAGCTGGCAGCACGGCGAGCTGCCCGCCATCGCCGACGCCTTCCCCGGTGTCACCCCCACCCCGCCGAAGGACTGGCCGGACGACCGCTTCGACGTGGTCTGGACGTTCACCAGGACCGCCGACGGCTGGCACTTCGCCCAGGTGCCCGAACTCGTGCTGCCCCAGGACCGCAGCGACGTCATCGACGAGCGGTAGCGCGGCCGCCGAGGTCCTGCACACCAACCAGGTCGCGCTGCACCCGGGGCGGCACAGCCATCCTCAGGACCGGTACGCGGGCGGGCGGTGGACGACCGCGCTGCGGCCGAGCGCAGCCGAGACCGGCCAGCCCCTGCGCACCTTGGGCAGCGGGTGGGCGTACCCGTGGGCCCGGCCGGTCACGAGCGCCAGCCTCACCAGTCCCTCGGCGAGCACGACGGCCGCCCCGACCCCGTCGACGACGGGCACGCCGCAGTCGGCCTCGAGACGCTCGCGGAGCCCGGCCATGCCGGCGCAGCCCAGCACGATGACGTCGGCGCCGGCGGCGACGGCAGCGCGGGCCGGGCCGGCGAACGCCGCGGCGGTGCGGTCTGGGTCGGCGTCGAGCGCGAGCACCGGCAGGTCGACGGCGTCGATCGCGTGGCACCGCTCGATCAGGCCGCTGCCGCGCAGGCTCTCCTCGATCAGCGGCGCCGTGCGGCTCAGCGAGGTGACCACGGCGAAGCGCTCGCCGATCAGCAGTGCGAGGTGCGCCGCGGCTTCCGTGATGTCGACGACGGGCACGTCGAGCAGTTCGCGCGCGGCCTGGCGCCCGTGCTCACCGAACCCCGACATGACCACCGCGTCGAACGGGCCGACGGCCTCCGGAGCGGTGGTCAGCGCGTCGAGCACGGCCGCGGCGCTGATGAAGCTGTCGAGCCAGCCCTCGCAGGACTCCGGTCCCCACGCGGGCGTCAGTGCGGTGATCTCGGTCCCGGGGGTCGCGGCCGTGCGCGCGGCGGCGGCCATGTCCTCCGTCATCGCCTCGGTGGTGTTGCAGTTCGTCAGCAGCAGGTGCACGGCGTCCTCGGGGTCGGGGAGCGGGGTCAGGGGACCTTCTGGTCGTCGGGTATCCGCGCGGGCGGCGGGGCGGCGACGACGGCGGGTCCCCGGCGGTCGGGTTGGGCATCGGCGGCGGGGGCGGCGCGCAGGAGCAGGCGCGGGATGACCGTGGCGCCGAGGCGGTCGAGCGCGGCGGCGAGCACGAGAGCGACCCCGGCGGACGCGGTCTGCACGTACGGGGTGACATTGGTGAGGACGAGGCCGTTCTGCAGGGTCGCGAGGAACAGCCAGGCGATCAGCACCCCGAACAGGTTCCCCCGTCCGCCGGCGAAGGCGACCCCGCCGAGCAGGACGATCGTGAGCACGGCGAACTCCATGCCCTCACCGGTCACGGCGGGCGACACCCCGTTGAGCCGGGCCGCGAACACCAGCCCGGCGAGGCCCGCGCTGAAGCCGGTCACGACGTAGAGCGCGAACGGGAGCGCCCGCACCGGCAGCGCCGACAGGTACGCCGCGTGGCGGTTCACGCCGATCGCGAAGACGTGGCGTCCGGCCGGGGTGAGGGTCAGGAAGGCGGCGCCGAGCAGGAACATCGCGATGGCGGCGCAGAGCGTGTACGGGATGCCCAGCAGCGTGCCGGTGCCGAGGGACTCCACGAGCGGGCCGATGCCGTAGATCTGGTCCTCCTGCACCAGCAGGGTCCCTCCGCGGATCGCGCCCAGCATGCCGAGCGTGACGATGATGGGGTTGAAGCGCAGCACGACGCAGAGCACGGCGTTGACCACGCCGATGGCGGTGGCCACCAGCAGGGCGAGCGCGATCCCCGCGACCTCCGAGAGGCCCCAGCGGGTGACGGCGAGCGCGAGGACCATGCCGGACAGGCCCGCGGTCGACCCGACCGAGAAGTCGATGTTTCCGGAGATCACCAGCAGCGCGAAGGGCACGACGACGACGCCGAGCGCCGCGGCGTTGTTCGCCAGGATCACGACGTTGTCCGGCGACAGGAAGGTGCTGGTCCGGGACGTGAAGTAGGCGGCGAGCGCCACGAGCGCGACGGCGAGCACCGCGTTGGAGACCGATTGGGGCCGCAGGAGCCGGTGGTGGAGGGGGGACATCGTGTTCTCCCGTCAGTGCTGCTCCGTCAGTGCTGCTCGCCGGCGTGGGCCAGTTCGAGCAGCGTGTGTTCGTCGAGGTCGGTGCGTTGCAGCACGCCGGAGATCCGGCCGCGGGCGAGCACGATCACGCGGTCGGCCACCGCCAGCAGCTCCTCCGGCTCGGAGGAGGCGAGCAATGCGGCCGTGCCGCCCGTGGTGACGAACCGGCGCAGCGCGGCGTAGAGCTCGGCCCGGGCGGCGACGTCGACGCCGTCGGTCGGTTCGTCGAGGAGCAGGAGGCGGCAGCCGGTCCGCGGGTTGAGCCACCGCCCGATCACGAGCTTCTGCTGGTTGCCGCCGGAGTAGCGGCCGGCCGCGAGGTGGGGGCGGTTCGGTGCGAGCGACATCGCCCCGGCCACCGCTCCGAACAGGGTCCGCTCGGCGCGGCGGTCGCGGGCGGTGCCCGCCCGGGCGAGGTGGGCGTAGCTGGGGAGCAGGACGTTGTCGGCGGCGGGGAGCGTCGGGAAGATGCTCGTGCGCAGCCGGTCGGACGGCACGAGCGCCACGCCCTGGCCCAGCACCGCAGCCGGTGAACGCAACGACAGCCGCTCCCCGGCGATCCTCGCCCCTCCCGCCGTCGCCCGCCGGGCGCCCGCGAGCGTCTCCAGGAGCTCGGTGCGCCCGGCGCCGACGAGCCCGTACAGCCCGACGATCTCGCCCTCGCCGACCGTGAGGTCGACGGGGCCGAAGCCGGGCCCGGCGAGCCCGCGCACCTCGAGCGAAGGGCGGACCTCGGAGACCCGGCGGGGCCGGTCGCGGGCCTGGGCCTGCCGGCGGCCGGCGATCGCCGTGACGAGATCCCCTTTGTTCAGCTCGGCCGCGGGTGCGGACAGCACCACGCGCCCGTCGCGCAGCACGGTGACCCGGTCGGCCAGCTCGAGCGCCTCGGTGAGGCGGTGCGTCACGAACAACAACGGAAGCCCGCGCGCCTTCAACCGGCGCATCCGCTCGGCGAGCCGCTCGACCTCGCGCTCGGTCAGCGCGGCCGTCGGCTCGTCGAGGATCAGCACGCGCGGGTTTCGCACCATGGCCTTCGCGATCTCGATGACCTGCAGGCCCGCGTTGCCCAGCGTGGTGGGGTCGTCCCGCGGGCCGAGCTCGGAACCGAGGTCGGCCAGCGCGGAGGCGGCCTGCTCCCGGGCCGCCCGCCGCCGCCGGAACGGACCCCGGCGCGGCTCGACGCCCAGCGTCACGTTCTCCGCGACGTCGAGGCTCAGCGCCACGGTCGGCGTCTGGTGGATGACGGCGATGCCCTCGCGTCGCGCCTCGGCGGGGGTCAGCGCGGAATGGGTGCGCCCCGCCACCGTGACGGTGCCGCTGTCCGGCCGCTCGGCACCGGACAGGCACCTGATGACCGTCGACTTCCCGGCGCCGTTCGCTCCGAGCAGGGCGTGGATCTCGCCGTCGCCGACGGTGAGGTCCACGCCCCGCAGGACCGGCACGCCCTCGTAGCTCTTGTGCAGGGACCTGACGATGAGGGCCACTTCTCGCTCCATTCGGGGACGGCTACGCCCAGCGGGCGAGTGCCTGCTCGAGCTCCGGGCTGCCGGCGGTCGCGGGCAGGTAGCTCACCGAGTAGGTCGTCGGACCCGTGCCCTCGGCTGCGTTGGCGGCGACGTCGACCATCCCGGCCCCGATCGCGACGAGGTCGAGCGCGGCCGAGGCGCGGTAGGCGGTGTCCCCGGCGGCTATCGTCTCGAGCGATTCCTTCGTGCCGTCCATCCCGCCGAGGAACATGTCCGGGCTCTTCGGGTCGGGCAGCGCCTTCAGCGCGCCGAACGTCGCGGAGTCCTCTACCGCGAGGAAGCCGTTGAGATCCGGGTGGGCCTGCAGCAGGTTCGCCGCGGCGTCGACCCCCTCGGTCTCCGACAGGGCGTTCTGCCGGGCGACCACCTCCACCCGGGGCGCCTTCTCCCGCAGTGCCGCCTCGATGCCCTCGACCCTGGCGCGGGCCCACTCGCCCTCGTCGTAGCCGAAGATCGCGACCTTCCCGGTGCCGCCGCGCTGCTCGTTGAACCAGGTCGCGGCCATTTCACCGAGCACCCGGCCGCCGGCCTGCTGCTGCATGTCGACCTCACCGGTCTGGTTCTGCAGCGCCGAGCCGTAGGTGATCCACTTGACGCCCGCGGCGGTCGCCTGCTTGGCCACCCCCTCCAGAGCCTTCGCGTCGAGCGCCACGGCGATGATCGCCGCGTAGCGCTGCGGGATCCAGGTCTGGATGGTGCTGACCTGCTTGTCCAGATCGGAGCCCGGGTCGTCCAGCACGAGCCGGTACCCGCGTGCGGCCGCCCGCTCCTCGGCGGCCTCCATCTCGACCTGCAAGGCGGGTGTTCGTGCGTAGTTCGGGAAGGAGATGGCGATGGTCCGCTGCGCGGACTCACCACCGGAGGAGGCCGCCCCGCCGCACGCGGACAGCGCGAGCACCAGGACTGCGACGAGGACGGCGCCGAGGCGGTTGACGGTCGAAGGGGTGGACGTGCGGTGGCTCATCGGGTGTTCCCTCCACTGAAGCTCCGCTCCGTCTTGCGGATCATGTTCTCGCCGGAGGAGATCGGCGGGTACCGCGGCGGCTGCGCGGGGCCGACGCAGGACGGGAGCGCCTCGATCACGGTGTCGTAGTTCGGCTGGCAGAAGAACGGGAACGACAGGCGTCCCATCGACAGCCGTTCCGGTGGGGGGTTCTGGACGCGGTGCAGCGTCGAGATCCAGCGGTCGTTGGTCCAGCGCGCCATCAGGTCGCCGATGTTCACGACGTACGCGCCCGCCATCGGCTCCACCGGGACCCACCGCCCGCCGACGTGGACCTCGAGCCCGCCCACCTCGTCACGCTGGTGCAGCAGGGTGAGGCTGCCGTAGTCGGTGTGCTCGCCCACCCGGATCTGGCCGGGAGCGGGCTGCTCGAGGATCGGCGGGTAGTGGTTGGCGAACAGGTTGCTGATGTGCCGGTCGATCTTGTCGTCGAAGAAGTCCGCAGGCAGGTCCAGCGCCGTGGCGAACAGGCTCATCAGCTGCGCCGCCAGCGCCTGCATGGCGTCGTAGTAGGTCTCCCACACCGCGCGGAAGCGAGGGATCTCGGCCGGCCACACGTTCGGCCGGAAGTTGATGCCCGCGTGTTCCGGGGAGAAGTACGGGTCGTCCGGGACGTGCGGGAGCCCGGCGGCGAACAGTTCGACGAGGTCACCCCCGTCCATCCGCTCGCGGGTGGCGGCCAGCGACCGCACCTTGGGCGGCACGTAGCCGCGGCTGGCAGCCCGGTTCGCGGTGACGTAGCGGTTCTTGATCTCGGCGGGCAGGGCGAAGAACTCCGCGGTGACCCGGTACAGGTCGTCGACGAGGTCTGCGGCCACGCCGTGGTCGGTGAGCACCAGGAACCCGACGGTGCGGTTGGCCGCGTCGATCGCGCGGGCCTCCGCCCGGCGTTCGGAATCGCTCGAGAGTGCACGGGACAGGCTGACGAGGGGAAGTGTGGACATCGCTTCCTCACGGTCGAACGGATCCGCGCGTGTATGCCGAGCGGCACGTGCACGGATCCGGAGCGGGGAGGGGAAGGGAGGGGCCCGCCGGTTCGAGGGGCGGGAACCGGCGGTGTGGCGTCGGGCGCCGGATGGCGCGGCGACGCGGTGGAGCGTGTGGCGGTCAGGCCCGAGGGGCGACCGCGCCCATCCCTCTGCTCATCTCGACCGACAGGAGGGCCAGCCGCGGGCGCCGCAGCGACGCCGCGCGGAGGCAGTCCGCCGTGGTGAAGGTGATGCGGGAGAAGTACTTCACCCGGTCCACCTCCTCATCCACGTCGGGACCTCGTCGTGGGCAGGACTTTAGATGCGGATCGTTTCGTCGTCGTTTCCGCTGATCTCGCTCTGATTACCAAGCGGCGTCCCGGCGATGACGGGCGAGGGCCGGAATCCCGCGACGAGCAGGTAGACGCCCAGCGAGAACTCCCACACGGCGATCGGCAGGGCGCACAGCGCCGACATCGCCGAGACCTGCCCCCAGACGTCGAACAGCGTGGCGGCGACGGAGGCGAGGAGCAGCGGTGCCCCGATCAGGCCGAGCACCGGGAGCACGCGTGGCACGAGGCGCGACCGGTACAGCAGGGAGCCCAGCAGCAGGGCGTTCACGGCCGGGATCGTGCCCTGGCCGAGGAGGAAGACCCAGTCGTGGAAGGCGACCAGCGCCTGGGCGGTGGGCAACGCGTCGGCCCCGGCGCCGGCCCTGCGCAGGCTCACCACCGACAACAGGCTCACGACGCACATGACGATCGTGCCGGCCTCGAGGACCCGCGTTCCGACGAAGCCCAGCGCGGCGGCCTCGTTCTGCCGCTTCACGACCGGGTACAGCACGACGGCCGTGCCGATGCCGGCGAGCGCCACGACCATCTCCAGGACGCCGCCGACGATCACCGGGGTATCCGGGCCGGGGCCGGTGATGTACCCCGGCTCGCGGACGGGGCCGTAGAGGGCGAGGGTCGGGATCGAGACGAAGGTCAGCAGGTAGAACACCCCGGCGACCAGCGCGGTCCTCCTCAGCGGGTCCGTGCCCGCGCGGGCCGCCGCCGGGATGCCGTCACTGGTGCTCATGACGTTCTGTCTCGCCCGGGGTCCCGCGATCGTGAGCGGGTGCGGGCCCCGTGCACTCGAACGGCCGCGTCGTACGAGCGGCACTCCCGTCCGATAGAGCGGGACGAAGGTGCCGTTCGTACGGGGCGGACGAGCGGCCTCAGAGGTCGTTGCCCGCGTATGAGAGGTTGAAGCTCTTGTTGACCAGCGGGAAGTCGGGAACGATCGTGTCGGCGAGCGCCACCGGCAGCGCGGGCCAGTTGAAGAAGCTCGGGTCCACCACCTTGAGCCGGGTGAGGGTGCCGTCGGCCGCGAGCTCCACCCGGTGCACGATCGTGCCGCGCCAGCCCTCGACGATGCCCACGCCGCCGCGCCCCCGTGGTTCTGGAAAGCCACATTCAGGCCCTCTCCGGCCCTGAATGTGGCTTTCCTGAACTTCGGAGCCGGCCGCCGGCCGGGCGCCCAGGTGGTCGACCAGTGTCGTGATCATGGCCGCCGACTCGGTGATCTCGTCGGCACGCATGCAGAACCGCGCGAGGACGTCGCCGCCGGTGTGCTGGTGGGTCGGGCGGGAGAACCCGGTGGTGAGCGTGGGGTGGTCGCGCCGGGCGTCGACGTCGACGCCGCTCGCGCGGGCGACGTAGCCGAGGGTGCCGAGGTCGACGGCCTGCTCCCGGGTGAGCACGGCGGTGCCGGCGAACCGGTCGCGCACGACGCTGTGGCCGAGGGCGAGGTCGACGACGTCCCCGATGTCCGCGACGACGGCGGCCAGCTCGGCCGGGTCGGGCAGCCGGGTGGCGGTGGCGGTTCCGATGCCGATCGCACCGCGGAGCAGCCGGTGGCCGGTGACCTGCTCGTTCAGGCGCAGCAGCCGCTCGCGGATCCGGCTCGCGTGGGTGTTGAGGATGGCGTGGCCGACGTCGTTGCAGAGGGCGCCGATGTCGGCGACGTGGTTGTAGAGCCGTTCGAGCTCGAGCACGATCGCGCGCATCCGGCGGACGTCCTCGCTGACGGTGATCCCGAGCGCGTCCTCGACGGCCTGGCAGAACGCGAGCGTGTGGCCCGCGGTGGTGTCGCCGCTGATCCGTTCCGCCACCGGGAGCGCATCGGCGGGCCTGCGCCCCTGCACGAGCTTCTCGACGCCGCGGTGTACGAACCAGAGGCGGGCCTTGAGCTTGAGGATGGTCTCGCCCACCACGGAGAACCGGAAGTGGCCCGGCCCGATCATGCCGGCGTGCACCGGCCCGACGGGGATCTCGTAGACGCCCGGCCCCTCGACCCGGCGGAACGGGTACGGGCCGTCGACGTCGCCGAACTCCGGGGGCGGGCCGGCGTCGGCGAGCATCGGGTACCAGCCCTGCGGCCAGTGGAAGTGCCGCACGAGCCGGCGGGGGAGCGGGTGCCCGTCGGGCACGATCCCGAACAGGTCGCGCATCTCCCGCTCGAAGCGGCCGGCCGGGAACGACAGCGCGGCCAGGCTGGGCACGTGCGGGTGCGCCGGGTCCAGCGGAACGTGGAGTTCGGTGCGGCCACCGGTGTCGCCACCGGTGAACAGGTACACGGCGCGCAGCCCGGCGCCGGCCGGCCGGTCGTCGTGCCCTGCGACGAGCGCGAGCCGCGCGCCGTGGGCGAACAGCTCCGCCGCCCGGGCGGGCAGGTCGTCCGGGGTGATGGTCACCGGGTCGGCGGGCGCGGTGGTGGAGCCGGTCATCGGATGCCCCCGAGGGTCGCGGCGGCGTGTTCGAGCAGGACGGACAGCGGCCCGGCGGTGATCCCCAGCACCGCGCACCCGGCCAGGCCGACGATCAGCGCGGCGGCCGTGCTGCGCGGGAGCACGAGGGGTGCGGGGGCCGCACCGGGGCCCTCGGGTGCCGCGCCCAGGAGCATCCGGCCGGTGTGGGTGACCAGCGCGGCGCCGATGACGACGACGAGCACCAGGGCGGCCGCCGCGGCCCAGCCGATGCCGGTGCCGAACCCCGCGCTGACGATCCCGAGCTCGCTGGCGAACAGGCTGAACGGCGGGAGCCCGAGCAGCGCGAGCACGCCGGCGCCGACGGCACCGGCGAGGACCGGTTGCCGCGCGGCCAGGCCGCGGACGCCGTCGATGCGGCTGGTGCCGGTGGTCTGCAGGAGCCGGCCGGCGCCGAGGAACAGCACGCACTTGGCGAGGCCGTGGCCGAGCACGTGCAGCAGGACGGCCGCGGTGGCGAGCGGGCCACCCGCCGCCGCGCCGAGCGCGAGCAGCCCCATGTGCTCGATGCTGGAGTAGGCGAGCATGCGCTTGTAGTCACGTTGTGCGATGAGCAGGGAGGCCGCCACCAGCAGCGACGCGATCGCGGCGGCGATCAGCAGCCCGCGGGCGAACCCGGGGCCGAGCGCCCCGTCGGAGATCACCTTCACCCGCAGCACCGCGGAGAACGCCACCGCGAGCAGCACCCCGGACATCAGCGCCGACACCGGGGCGGGGGCCTGGCTGTGCGCGTCGGGCAGCCAGGCGTGCAGGGGCGCGAGGCCGGCCTTCGTGCCGAAGCCGACGATCAGCAGCACGACGGCGATGCGGGTGACCGCGGGATCGAGCTGCGGCGCGGCGAGCGCCAGCGCCGCCCAGTCGAGGCCGGCGCCGGTGCGGGAGTGCGCCGAGGCGTGCCCCAGCACCACGATCCCGAGCAGGGCCAGCGCGATCCCGGCGGAGCAGATCACGACGTACTTCCACGCGGCCTCGACGGCGGCGCGCGTGCGGCGCTGCCCCACCAGGAACGCGGTGATGATCGTGGTGGCCTCCACCGCGACCCACAGCAGACCGAGGTCGGCCGCGGTCACCGCGAGCGCCATCGCGGCGAGGAAGGCCTGCACGAGCACCGCGTGCCACGTGACGGTGCGGGTGCCGATGCGCCCGGCGTCGAGCTCCGCGGCCAGGTGGGCGGGCGTGGCGACGGCGACGAGCACCGCGACCGCGGTGATCACGATCAGCATGAACGCGCCGACCGCGTCGACCCGCAGCAGGGCGGCCACGGCGATCGGGCCGTCCGCGACGACCCGGGCCGCCAGCAGTACGGCCACCAGCAGGGACAGCAGCGCCGATGCCGTGGCCACGTGGGCGGTGGCCGGCCGCCAGCCGGCGATCGCGTACACCGCCGCGCCGAGCGCGGGGATCACGAGCGGGGCGGCCGCGAGCAGGATGTCCATCAGTCGTGCAGCTCCCGCAGCTCGTCGAGGTCGGTGTCGCCGAACGTCTCCCGCATCCGCCCGGTGAGCACCTGCAGCACGAGCACCACGAGGAGCAGGTCGAGCGCCACACCGACCTCGACCAGCAGCCCGATCCCCGCGCTGCTCAGGAAGCCGGCGGCGGTGATGCCGTTGTCCATCAGGAGGAAGCCGACCAGCTGGGACACCGCGTGCCTGCGGGTGACGAGCACGAGGAAGCCGATCAGCACGACCGCGATCGCGATCGGGATCGCCCGCGTGGCCGGTGCGGGGGAGAGCGCCACGAGCGGCGCCGAGACCGCGAGTGCCAGCAGCGTGAGCGCGGCGGCGGCCAGGAGCGAGGCGGCGACGTTCAGCGCGGGGCGGCTCTCCCGCTGGCCGGGCGCCGCCCCCGTCAGCGCCCGGCGCAGCAGCCACGGCAGCACGACGCCCCGCAGGACCAGCAGGCCGGCGGCCACCACGGCCAGCTCGGCGGAGCCCTCGTCCCAGGCGAGCACGGCCACCAGCGCGGCCAGGGCCACGCCCTGCAGGGCGAAGATCCGCACGATCATGGTGATCTCGCGGCGCCACAGCACGAGCACCGCGGTGAGCAGCAGCGCGCCCGCGGCGATGTTGAGCATCTCGATCCCGTGCACGGTCACCCCAGGACGAACGCGGTGGTCACCGCGAGCAGCGCGAGCAGGAACGACCCGGCCAGGAGCTCGGGCACGCGGAAGAGCCGGAGCTTGGCCAGGAACACCTCGGCGGCCGCCAACGCGGCTCCGAGCACGCCGACCTTCACGGCGAAGGCGACGACGCCGAGGGCCAGCGCACCGACGCCCGCGCTCGTGGCGATGGCCCACGGCACGAACAGCGTGGCCACCAACCCCAGGTAGACCGCGAGCCGCAGGGCGGCGCCGAGCTCGATCAGCGCCAGGCGCGGGCCTGCGTACTCCAGCACCATCGCCTCGTGCACCATCGTGAGCTCCAGGTGCGTGGCCGGGTTGTCCACCGGGAGCCGCCCGGTCTCGGCGACGACCACGAGCGTGAGCGCCACCGCGGCGAGCAGGCCGGCGGGGGAGATCATCCGGTCCGGATCGGCCACCCCCGCTCCGACGATCGCGGGCAGTCCCGTGGAGCCCACCGGCACGGACAGCGCGAAGATCGCCACCAGCGCTGTGGGCTCGACCAGCGCGAGGATCGTCACCTCGCGGCTCGCGCCCATCCCGCCGAACGCGGTGCCGGTGTCCAGCCCCGCGAGCGCCGTGATCACGGTGCCGTGCGCCAGCAGCGCGACCACGACGAACAGGTCGGCCACGGCGGGCAGCGGCGAGTCCACCGTGACGAACGGGACGACCACGGCCACCACCACGGTCATCGCCACCATCAGCACCGGGGCGACCCGGAAGATCTCGCTCGTGCCGCGCGGGGTGATCGACTCCTTGCGCAGCTGCTTGCGCAGGTCGCGCCACGGTTGCAGGACACCCGGCCCCACGCGGCCGTCGAGGCGCGCCCTGACCTGCCGCATCAGCCCGAGCAGCAGCGGGGCTCCGCCCACGATCACCACGGCCTGCAGCAGTCCGCCGGCCACACCCAGCGCGGTCACCAGGTCACCGCCAGGAGCACCAGCAGCACGCAGAGCGTGCCGAAGCCGTAGCCGAGGTAGCGGTGCACGCTCCCGGTGGCGAGCCTGCGCCCCGCCCGGCCCCACGCCGCCGTGGCGGCGAGGACCGGTGCGTAGAGGCCGGTCTCGATCCGGTCCGGGACGCTGCGCCGGTAGGCGACGGCGGACACCAGGTAGCGCGACTCCCGGTGATGGGTGACGTCGACGTCCTGCACCGGGTCGAGCACGTCGTCGAACACGCGTTGCAGCGGTTCGGCGAACGAGGTGGCGGTGTACTCCATGCGCGGCGACATCGGCCCGCCGCCGCAGTCCCAGAGCCGGGCCTGCCGGGGCCGCCGGGCGGCCAGCAGCCGCAGCGCCCCGACGACCGCCGCCACCGCGACGGCGAGCGCGGCCACCAGCAGCAGCGGGGACATCGCGCCCTGCACCCCGATCAGCTCCGTCGTCAGGGCTCCCCGTACGGCCGGGCCCGCGCCCAGCACTCCCGCCGCCACGCCCGTGACGGCGGGGAGCACGAGCGTCGGGGCGAGCGCGGGTGCAACGCACGCCGCCGCGGCGACGCCCATGCCGGCCAGCATCGTCGGCGGGCACTCCCGGGCCGCGGCCGCCTCGGCGGTGCGTGGGCGGGCGAGGAACCCCACGCCGAACGCCTTGACGAACGTGGCCACCGCGAGCCCGGCCGTGAGCGCGACGGCGGCCACCGCGAGCGGCAGCACGATCGAGGCCAGCACGTCGAGACCCGGTGCCGTGCCCGGGCCGTGGACCAGCGACTGCAGGAGCAGCCACTCGCTCACGAATGCCGGTCCCGGTGGCAGCGCGGACGCCGCGAGCGCGCCGAGGCCGAACGCCACCGTGGTGGCCGGCATCGCGGTACGCAGCCCGCCGAGGGCGTCGAGGTCGCGGGTGCCGGTGGCCTGCACCACCGAGCCGGCGGCCAGGAACAGCAGCGTCTTGAACGCGGCGTGCGTGAACACGTGCAGCAGCGCCGCGGTGAGCGCCAGCGCGGCGAGCACCCGGTCGCCGCCTGCGGCGTAGAGCCCGCTCGCGCCCACTCCGACCAGGACCAGCCCCATGTTCTCGGTCGTCGAGTAGCCCAGCAGCCGCTTGAGGTCGGTGCGGACGGCGGCCTGCAGGATCCCGTACACCGCGGACCCGGCTCCGAGCACCAGCACCGCGAGCCACCACCACCGCGGCCCGCCTGCGAGCAGGTCCAGCCCGACCCGGACGATCCCGTACACGCCGAGGTTGACCATCGCCGCGGACATCAACGCCGACACGTGGCTCGGCGCCTCCGGGTGGGCCCGGGGGAGCCAGGCGTGCAGCGGCAGGACCCCGGCCTTCGACCCGAACCCGACCAGGCACAGCACGAATCCGAGACCGGCCACGCCAGGCGGAAGCTCTTCGGCACGCAGCGCGGCGAACGAGCCGTCGCCCGCCGACGACGCCAGGACCAGCAGGCCGGTCAGGATCGCGGCGAACCCGAGGTGGGTCATCACCGCGTACCAGCGGCCCGCTGTGGCCACCTCGGCGCGCCTGCCGTGCTCCGCGAGCACCAGCAGCAGCGAGGTCAGCGCCATCAGCTCCCAGAGGAGCAGCAGCGTGCCGACGTCCCCGGCGGCCGGCACCAGCAGGACGGCCAGCACGAAGAGCGGGGCGACGGCCTGCACGAGCCGGCCGTCGAGCCCGTGGCGGGCGTACCCGATCCCGTAGACCCCCGCGGCCACGGCGACGGCACCCCCGACGGCCATGAACAGCCCACCGAGGCCGTCGACCGCGAACTCGACGCCCGACAGCGGCAGCAGCCACGGAACGGACGCCGACCACGAGCCGCCGCCCATCGCCGCCACCCCGGCGGCGGCGCCGAGCGCGCCGGTGCCTGCCACTCCCGCGCCCGCGACCAGGGGCCGGATCCCACGCTGCACGACGGCGGCCGCCAGCGCGGTGCCGAGCCCGGCGACGACCGCCGCGCCGAGCAGGAGCTGGACGAGGTTCATCGACCGGTCACGGACCGCACCGCGTCGACGATCGCCTCCGGCCGCGGCGGGCACCCGGCGACCTCGACGTCGACCGGGACGATCTCCCGCACCGGCCCGGCAACGCCGTACGCCTCGGCGAACACCCCGCAGTTGCGGGCGCAGTCGCCCACCGCGACCACGACGCGCGGCTCCGGCACCGCCTCGTACGTGCGGCGCAGCGGCTCGGCCATGTTGCGCGTGACCGGCCCGGTGACGAGCAGCGCGTCGGCGTGCCGGGGCGAGGCCACCAGCCGCGCCCCGTACCGCTCCAGGTCGTACACCGGGCCGAACGCCGCCCCGATCTCGATCTCACAGCCGTTGCACGAGCCCGCGTCCACGTGCCGGATCTGCACCGAGCCCGAGAATTCCGCCGCAGCCGGGACCGCCGCCGGCGCGTCCGGAGCGGGTTCGGCGACCCGTCCGATCGCGCGGATCTTCCGCCACAACCTCAACACGTGAAACTCCAGTCCGCTCGATCAGGACGAGCGCAGATCCTCGAGCAGCTCCGCCTGACCGGACAGGACCCCGGTGAGGATCGAGCGGGCCACCGCGAGCAGCTCGGACACCCGTGGGCCGGTGAGGGAGTAGTACACGGCCGATCCCTCACGCCGCGTCGTCACCAGCCCGGCCCGGCGCAGCACCGCGAGCTGCTGGGACAGGTTCGCCGGCTCGATCTCGATCTCGCCGAGCAGCTCGGAGACGGCGTGCTCGCGCTCGCTCAGCAGCTCGAGCACCCGGATCCGCACCGGGTGGCCCAGCGTCTTGAAGAACTCGGCCTTGAGCTGGTACAGCGGCGTGCTCACCGGCGCCACCGCGCAGCGGACGCAGCCATTCCCACGAGCCCTCCGATGTCCTGCCGCCTTCAGCAGTTGCAAAGGTTAGCAAGTAGGAAATCGGCAAACTCGTGCGGGTGGGTCACGGGTGCAGGACGATCTTGCCGACGTGGCGCCTCGCGGGGTCGACGAGCACGCGACGGCACTACGCGCACCAGGACCTCACCGTCCCGCGGGACGCGCACGGGCACCCGAGAAGCACACCAGCGCGGTCGGCACGACTGCCCGGTGCTTCTGACCTCCGGGTCGTCGACTTGAGCAGCACGCCACGGCCCTCACCACGACAGCAGAGTGCGACTCGGGCGGAACATGAGCTCCGGTCGGGCCGGGTTCCGCGGAACCCGGCCGGGGCGCAGACAACCGATCTTCGTGGATGTCGATCGGTGTGCTTCGGGACCACAGGACGGTCGCGTAGGCACCCGGCAGTGACGGGCTCGTCGAGAACGGGCGTGCCCTCCAGTCGGGGACGGCCGTCCACGCCACCACGGGGTTCGGTGGTGGACCCAACCGGACCACCGCGCCGCCGGCAGCTGATCTCGCGACCGCGATGACTGCACGGCAGGCCAGGACGAGGCCCGAGAGGGCCTCGGGTGGGAGATCAACCGATCTGGTGGGCGCGCTGCGAGATGCTCGTCGTGGCCTTCCGGGCTCGTGGACGAGCACGTCTCGTCGGTGTGTGGTGCCCCTTGGTCGCGCCGAGCAGTACGCCGGCGCGGTCGCGGCGGCTCTGGAGTGCGGCTGGCGCGGATCACGCGCCGGCCGCGAAGCCGCCGTCCCGCAGGCGGCGCGACACCTGCTCCGCGGCCGCGGTGACGGCGCGCACGAGTGGCAGGAGCGGGCGGTGCGCGTGGACGACCAGGCCGATCGCCGCGGCCGTCGATCCGTCCCGGGCCGGGATCGCGGCGGCGACGGACGCGGCGCCGATCGTCATCTCCTCCTGCGAGGTGCCGACGCCGCTGATGCGGGCGCGGCGGACGGATGCGGCCAGCCTGCCGGGTTCGACGAGGGTGCGGGGCGTCCTGCGCTCGAGCCCGCGTCGCGCGAGGTCGGCGAGCAGCGTGGGCGGGGAGCCGGCGAGCAGGACCTTGCCGACGGCGGTCGCGTGCAGCGGGAGCCGCCCGCCGACATGGGTCTCGGTCGGGACGGCGCCGGGCCCGCAGACCTTGTCGATGCAGAGCGCGTCCAGGCCGTCGAGCACGGCGAGCTGGGCGGTTCCCGCGCTCACGGTGCTGAGCTCCTGGAGGGAGGGGGCGGCGGCCTCGCGGAGCTCGCGCTGCACGGCGGCGAGGTTGCCCACCCGCCACAGGCGGGTGCCGACCCGGTAGCGCCCGTCCGCGAGCCGTTCGAGGGCGCCCCACTTGACGAGCTCGACGATCAGCCTGCGCGCCGTCGACAGCGGGAGCCCGGTCGAGTCGGCGATCTCGGTGAGGGTGAGCAGCTGCCGCGTGAGGTCGAAGCACCCGAGGACGGCCAGCAGCCGGCTCGACACGGTCGGTCCCGGCTCGGCCTCGCCGGCGGGCGTGGCCCGCGTCTCGGGGAACGTCAGCGTCACCGTTGGACCTCCTCGTGCTGTGGTGCGGGCTGCAGCATCGGTCGCGCGGGCGGCACAGGGGAGTTCGATTCGTCAGGCTCCACTCCTCGATATGTTGTGCATATCGCGACTGTTCGGAGGAGATCAGTTGGAGCTGCGCCACCTGCGATACCTGGTCGAGGTGGTCCGCCACGAGCACTTCGGGCGCGCCGCCCGGGCGCTCGGGATCACCCAGCCGCCGCTCAGCCAGCAGATCCAGGCGCTGGAGGCCGAGGTCGGCGCCCCGCTGCTGGAGCGCACGCGCCACGGCGTCGAGCCGACCGCGGCGGGCGAGGCGTTCCTGGAGCACGCGCGGGCGGCGCTCGCGGAGGCTGACGCGGCGCTCGCCGCGGCCCGGCGCGTCGCCCGCGGTGAGGCCGGGACGGTGAGCGTGGCCTTCACGCCGTCGGCCGTGGACCACGTCCTGCCGCAGTTCCTCACGCCGTTGCGGCGGCGCTGGCCGGACATCGTGGTGCGGCCCGCGGAGTACACCCTGACCCTCGATGCCGTGGCAGCGCTGGTCCGCGGCGACGCGGACGCCGTGATCGGACGCCTGCCGGTCGCGTCCGCCGCGGGGCAGGCGTCGTTGCTCGCGTTGCCGCTGCAGGAGGACCGCGTCGACGTCGTGTTGCCGCGCAACCACCCGCTCGCCGGCCGGGACCGCGTGCCCGTCGCGCGCCTGCGCGACGAGTCGTTCGTGCTCACCCCGCTCGAGGAGCGCCACCCCCGGTACTGGCACGTCGCGTGCCGGGCCGCGGGCTTCGAGCCGCGGATCGCCGGGCTGGTGCACGGCGTGCACACCCTGGCGGGGGTGGTCGCCGCCGGGCTGGGGGTCGGCCTGGCGCCGCAGTCCACCCAGCGGCGGGGCACCCCGGGGGCGGTGTTCGTCCCCGTGTCCCCGGCCGTGCTCGCGCCGCCGCTCACGCTGGTGTGGCGGGCCGACGACCGCAGCGAGTCGCTCGCCCGGGTCGTCGGCACGATCCGCACCGTCCTCGGGGTCGAGGCGGAGCCGCAGGACGCCGTCGCGGTCGACCGCGCCTACGTCGCCGCCGTGCACGGCCGGGGCGGCGCGCCCTGAGGGCCCGGGGCCCAGCCCGGCGCGTCGATCGCGGTGAGGACGCGGGCGTTGTGCCGCAGCGTCTGCAGCGGGTCGCGCTCGGTGCTCAGGTCCTCGAGCGAGACCCAGCCGGTGTACCCGATCCCGTCCAGGTGCGCGAGCACGGCCGGCACGTCGACGACGCCGTCGTCCAGCGGGCTCCAGCGGGGGAGGTGGCGCCGCACGGCCCCGCGGTCGTCGGAGTCCGGCACGTACGTCGCGTTCTTGAGGTGCACGTGGTGCAGGTGGGGTCCGAGCAGCTCGGTCGCGATCCGGTGGTCCTCGAATCCCTCGAGCACCATGTTGCCGACGTCGTAGATCACGCCGACCAGGGCGGGGTCGAAGCGCGACACCAGCAGGTGGGCCAGCGACGCGCTCGGGAAGATCGTGTGCTGGTGGATCTCGAGGGCGAGCCGGACCCCGTGCTCGGCCGCGTGCGCGGCGGCGTGCTCGACGAAGCCGAGCGCCGCCTCGAACAGCTCGTGGAAGCCGGGGCCGCCGGGGGAGGGGCGGGGCCCCTGCAGCCGCACCTGCGGGGCCCCCGCGGCCGCGGCCACCTCGAACGCGCGCCGCAGGTGTGCGACGTCACCGGTGCGGACGTACGGGCTCACCCCGATGAGCTCCAGCCCGGCGTCGGCGCAGACGCGTGCGGCGCGGCGGCCCTCGGCCGGGTCGAGATCGAGCGTGGTGCGGTTGCCGACGAGGAAGGTCGAGGCCGAGCTGCCCGCCGCGTGCGGGGCGTCGCCGAGCTTGCACTCGAGGCCGCGGAAGCCGGCGTCCGCGGCCGCGCGGGCGGCCTCCTCCAGCGAGAGCGTCGGCAGCGAGATCGTGGCGTAGCCGTAGCGGATCGCTGCCATCAGCGCGCCCCTGTCCGCGGCGTGAGCGCGTCCACCCAGGCTTCCATCCGCTCGACGAGGAGGTCGGGCCGTTCCTCGTGGATCCAGTGCCCCGCCGACGGCACGGCGACCGCGGCCGAGGACGGGTGCGTGGCCTGCCCGGACTCCCACGCCGCGCGCGCCGCGAGCCGGTGCAACGACAGCACGGGTTGGGTCCGCCGGGGCAGCACCGCCTCGGCCTCGGGGCGGAACCGGATGGACGTGGCCGGGTCGAGGTTGGCCCGCAGCGTCTGCGCCACCACCCGGGCCCGGGTGGCCAGCACCCCGGCGAGGTGGAGTTCCCGCAGCGCCGCGGAGCGGGTGGCGGCGTCGATGCGGGTGCGGAACAGGTGCACGACCCGCGCCTTGACCGTCTCGTCGTCGGCGTCGCGGATGAGCGCGGCCAGGTCGGCGCGGTGCGCGGGATCGCCGCCGTAGTCGGGATCGACCAGCACGAGCGCGGACACGAGGCCGGGTTCGGCGATCGCCAGCCGGGTGGCCACGGAGGCACCCATGGAGTGGGCAAGGACCACCGACGGCCCGAGCGCGAGCTCCCTGATCAGCCCGGCGACGTCGCCCGCCATGTCGAGTGCCGTGTACCCCGCGTCGGGCGCCGAGCTCGCGCCGTGACCGCGCAGGTCCAGCGAGACGACGCGGTGCCGCCGCTCCAGCGCGGGCCGCACCCCCGACCAGGTCTGCCGGGAGCCGAGCCAGCCGTGCACCAGCACGACCGGGATCCCGCCCCGCCCGGAGTCGTCGATCTCGAGCTCCGCGGGACCGATCCCGATCCTCCTGGTCGTCGCCGTTCCGATCGTCACCGGCGCGACGCTAGGAACGCCGCACCTGCGCCACAACGCCGCGCTGCCGGTGAACGGCAGCCGGCCGTGCGGGCGGTGCCCGGGGTGTGGTCGGCTGGTCGCCCACCACCGCCGCCGCCCCGGGAGGAACTGGAGATGAAGGGCCTCGACCCGCAGGCCAGGGTTGCGATCGTGACCGGGGGCGCGGGCGCCCTCGGCGCGGCCATCGGGCAGAAGCTGCACCTCGACGGCTGCCACGTGGTGCTCGCCGACGTCGACGACGGGGCGGCGGCCGCACGCGCCGCGGAGCTCACCGCCGGGTCCGACGGGCCTGCCGTGGTGGCCGAGCACGTCGACGTCGGGGAACCGGAGTCGGTCGACGCGCTCGTCTCCCGCGTCGGCGCGGCGTTCGGCCGGATCGACGTCGTCGTGAACAACGCGGCGATCCAGCGCCGGGGCGGCATCGGCGATCTCGACGTCGAGGACTGGGACGTCGCGCACCGGGTGAACCTGCGCGGCCCGATGCTGCTGTGCCGGGCGGCCGTGGCGTACTGGGAGCGGCAGCGCTCGGGGAGCGTCGTCAACATCGCCTCGCGGGTCTGGCTGAGCGGCGGGCAACCGATCTACGTCGCGGCGAAGGCGGGGGTCGTGGGGCTCACGCGCTCGCTCGCCACGGAGCTGGGCCCGCTCGGGGTCACGGCCAACGCCGTGGCGCCGAGCTTCGTGCCCACCGACTTCACCCGGGCCGGCCGCGACGACGCCGCGTGGGAGGAGATCCTCGAGCACCACCGCGGCCTGTCGCCGCTCGGACGGATCACCGAACCCGAGGACATCGGCGACGCCGTGGCCTTCCTGGCCTCGCCGCGGGCCCGCGCGATCACCGGCGAGGTGCTGCACGTGTGCGCGGGCACGCAGCTGGCGCCCCGGTGACCGTCGACGTCGTCGTCGCCGGGGGTGGGGCCGCGGGGGTGGCGGCAGCGGTGGGCGCGGCGCGCACGGGCGCGCGGGTCCGCCTCCTGGAGCGGCACGGGTTCCTGGGCGGCACGGCGATCGCCGCGTCGGTGCTGACCTACTGCGGCTTCTTCGACGAGCGCCACCGGCCGGTCGTGGCGGGGGTCGGCCGGCAGTTCCTGGAGTACCTGGAGCGCACCGGCTCGTACCGGACGCGGATCACCCAGGAGTCCGGCAACAAGGTCGTGCTGCTCGATCCGGAGACCACCAAGGCCGCCCTCGACGACCTGCTGCTGGATCACGGCGTCGAGCTCGCGCTGCACACCACGGTGGTGGGCGTCCACGGACCGGACGAGCGTCCCGCCGCGGTCACGACCTTCCACGCCGGCACCCACGAGACGGTCGGGGCCCGCGCCTTCGTCGACTGCACCGGCGACGGGGCGCTGCTGGTGGCCGCCGGTGCCCCGGTGCGGGTGGAACCGCCGGAGCGGCGGCAGGCGAGCACGCTCGTGCTGCGGTTCGGCGGTGTGGCGCCCGACGCGGACCTCAGCACGGCCGCGCTGCGGCAGGCGGTCACGGACTACCGCGGGTGCCACGACGTCGAGCTCCCCCGGGACCACGGTTCGGTCGTGCGCCTGCCGGTGTCCGGCGAGGTGATGGTGCTGACCGTCGACCAGCACGAGGACGTGCTCACCGTCGAGGGCCGGACGCGTGCGGAGATCGCGGGCCGCAGGCTCGCCGCGCACTACCTGCGGGCCGTGCGGGCGATCCCCGGGTGGCGGGACTGCTTCCTCGCGGCCACCGGGCCGGAGATCGGGGTGCGCGAGACCCGCCACCTCGTCGGGCGCGAGCAGCTCACCGGTGCCGACGCCGCCGCGGGCAGGCGACGCCCGGACGAGGTCGTCGCGCGCGGCGGGTGGCCGATGGAGGACCACGCCGTGCCCGGGGCCACGTCGTACGGCCGGATCCGCGACGGCGGCTGGTACGACATCCCGCTCGGCAGCCTCCGGTCGCGGGACCGCGCCAACGTGTGGGCGGCGGGCCGCCTCGTCGACGCCGATCCGGCCGCCTTCAGCTCGGTGCGGGTGATGGGCACCGCGTTCGCCACCGGGCACGCCGCAGGCGTCGCAGCCGCGTTGCAGGCGGCGGGGGAGCCGGACGACCGCCGCGTCGTGCAGGAGGTGCTGCGCGCGCAGGGGGCCCTCCTGTGAGCAGCCGGCTGCCGCTGAGCGGCACCCGCGCGTGGCCTTCGGGAACGGTGCCACCGCACGATGCCCCGGCCACCCCGGGTTATCGGGCACGCGAGCGACGAGGAGGTCCACGGTGGGCGACGGGTTCGAGCCGAAAGCGGCAGGCGGGACGCGAACGGCCCGCCGGGCCGCACTCGGGAGCTTCCTGGGCAGCGTCGTCGAGTACTACGACTTCCTGATCTACGGGACCGCCGCGGCGCTGGTCTTCAACGAGGTGTTCTTCCCCGCGGTGGACCCGACGGCCGGCACCCTCGCCGCGCTCACGACGTTCGGCGTCGGCTACATCGCGCGCCCGGTCGGTGCGGTCGTCTTCGGGCACCTCGGCGACCGGCGCGGCCGCAAGGCGGTGCTGACGGCGACGCTGCTCCTGATGGGGTGCGCGACCCTCGGGATCGGGCTGCTGCCCGGCTACGACACCCTCGGCACCGCGGCGCCCGCGATCCTGATGGTGCTGCGCCTCCTGCAGGGGCTCTCGGCGGGCGGCGAGCAGGTCGGGGCGAGCCTGCTCACCATGGAGCACGCGCCGTCGCGCAAGCGCGGCTTCTACGTGAGCTGGATGCTCAACGGCACCGCCGTCGGGTCGATCTTGGGCACGCTGGCGTTCATCCCCATCTCCGCCCTCCCCGAGGAGGCGCTGCACACCTGGGGGTGGCGGCTACCGTTCCTGGCGAGCGCGATCACGGTCGTGATCGCCCTGCTGGTCCGGCGGGGGATCGAGGAGTCCCCGGAGTTCGAGGCCCGCGCGGCGCGGGCGGCTGCGGACACCGCGCCGGCGCGCCGCTTCCCGCTCGTCGACCTGGTGCGGTCGCACCCCGTCCCGACCGTCCTGGTGCTGCTCGCGTCGCTGGTGACGTGCGTGTCCCCGATGGTGCTCGTGTTCGGCCTGTCGTTCGGCACGCGCAACCCCGACCTGGACCGGACCGCCCTTCTCACCGCGATCACCGTCAGCCAGTTCGTCGCGCTCGCCTTCCACCCGCTGTTCGGCGCGCTGGCCGACCGCGTGGGGAAGAAGGTGGTGTTCGTGACCGGGTCGCTCGTGTGCGCGGTGGCGACCTTCCCCTTCGTCGGTGGCCTCGCCGCGGCGGGCACCACCGCCGTCTTCGCGATGACCGTGCTGCTGAAGGGTGTGCTGTACGCGGCGCCCAACGCGCTGTGGCCCTCCTTCTTCGCCGAGCGGTTCCCGCCCGAGGTCCGGTACACGGGCGTCGCCGTCGCCACCCAGATCGGCTTCACGCTCCAGGGCTTCACGCCCGCGATCGCGTTCGCCCTGGTCGGGGAGGGCACCGGCGGCTGGTTGCCGGTGGCGGTCTTCGTGGCCACGGTGTGCGTCGTGGCGGCCGCGGCCGCAGGGGCCTCCCGGCGCGCGAGCGACGAGCCGGCCGACCGGGCCACGGTCGGCGCCGGGGCCCGCGACCGGGCATGAGCCGGACGCCGTCAGAGCGGACTCCGTGCAGGTACGGCACTACGTAGCGGGGGTGACGGGACTTCCACCGATGCGGCCCGCCGCTCACGGGCGCGAACCTCGCGTCGTACGTTCCCTTCCACGACAGGAGCAGCCATGGAGTACCGGCCGCTGGGTTGCACCGGCATCTCGGTCAGCGAGCTGTGCCTCGGCGCGATGATGTTCGGCGCCGCGGGCAACCCCGACCACGACGAGTCGATCCGGATCATCCACCGGGCGCTCGACGCCGGGATCAACCTCATCGACACGGCCGACGTGTACTCGTTCGGCGAGTCGGAGGAGATCGTCGGAAAGGCGCTGGCCGGCGGGCTGCGCGACGACGTCGTGCTCGCCACCAAGGTCGGCCTGCCGTGGGACGACCGGCCGGGCCACGGCGGGGCCTCCCGCCGGTGGATCATGCGGTCCGTCGAGGCCTCGCTGCGGCGGCTGGGCACCGACTGGATCGACCTCTACCAGATCCACCGCCTCGACCCCGCCACCGATCTCGAGGAGACCCTGGGCGCGCTCACCGACCTGCGGGCCCAGGGCAAGATCCGCGCCTTCGGGGCGTCGACCGTGCCCGCGTCCGGGATCGTCGAGGCGCAGTGGGTGGCGGAGCGCCGCGGCCTCGGGCGGTTCCGCACCGAGCAGCCGCCGTACAACATCCTGACCCGCGAGGTCGAGTCGGACGTCCTGCCCACCGCCCAGCGGTACGGGATGGGCGTGCTGACCTACAGCCCGCTGGCGATGGGCTGGCTCACCGGCCGCTACCGCGCGGGGATGCAGGCACCGGACAGCGGGCGCGCGCACATCTTCCCCGGCCGGTTCGACCCGTCGCTGCCCGCCAACCGGCGCAAGCTCGACGCCGTCGAGGCGCTCGCCGTGCTCGCCGAGGAGAACGGCCTCTCGCTGATCGAGATGGCGATCGCGTTCGTGATCCGCCACCCCGCCGTCACCAGCTCGATCATCGGCCCGCGCACCATGGAGCACCTCGAGTCCCAGCTCGCGGCGGCCGACGTCACCCTGTCCACCGAGGTGCTGGACCGCATCGACGAGATCGTCCCGCCCGGCGTCACGCTCAACCCGGAGGCGGACAACATGTCGCACTCCACCGCGCTGGAGGCCGCGAACCGGCGGCGCTGAGGGCTACGTGGTCGGACCCACGGGTTCTGCACCGTCCTCGGGCCCTCTCCGCGAGCGCGGTGTCCGCGGCACCGTCGCCGACCACGTGCGGCTGTCGGGCGACCGCACCGGCGCGCTGCCGGCCGCCGACGCCGTCCCGCTGCTCGTGGCTCTCGGTGGGAAGTAGGCTTCCGCGCGGGAGGATCAGGTCGTGCTGTTGGGTCGCAGCGCCGAGTGCGCCGCCGTCGACCGGCTGCTCGCCCGGGCCCGGGACGGCCGCAGCGGCGCGCTGGTCGTGCACGGCGAGGCGGGCATCGGCAAGACCGCCCTGCTGGAACACGCCCGTGCTGCCGCGTCCGGGTTCCGGGTGCAGCGGGTGGAGGGCGTCGAGGCCGAGATGCCGTTCGCCTTCGCGGCGCTGCACCAGCTGTGCGCCCCCTTCCTGGATCGGCTCACCGCCCTGCCCGCTCCCCAGCAGGCCGCGCTCGGCGTGGCGCTCGGGCAGGTCGGCGGCGAGCCGCCGGACCGGTTCCTCGTCGGGCTGGCCACCCTCGGGCTGCTCGCCGAGGCCGCCACCGATGGGCCCCTGCTGTGCCTGGTCGACGACGCCCAGTGGCTGGACCCGGCCTCCGCACAGACCCTCGCCTTCGTCGCGCGCCGCATCGAGGCCGAGCGCCTGGCCCTGGTCGTCGCCCGGCGCGACGGCGTCCCCGGCGGCGGCGAGGCGTTCGCCGGGGTGCCGCACGTGGCGCTGCAGCGGCTCGGCCTGGCCGACGCGCGGCGGCTGCTCGCCGAGGCGGTCCCCGCGCCGCTGGACGAGCGGGTGCACGACCGGATCCTCGCCGAGGCCCGCGGCAACCCCCTCGCCCTGCGGGAGCTGGCGCGCAGCACCCGGCAGGTGCGCACGGCCGCGCTGGCAGCCGGCTTCGGGCTGGCCGACGCGGTGAGCGTCCCGGACCGGGTCGAGGAGAGCTTCCGGCAGCGGTCCGAGAGCCTGCCCCCCGCGAGCCGGTTGCTGCTGCTCGTGGCGGCCGCCGACCCGACCGGGGACACCGCGCTGCTGGTACGCGCCGCCGCCGACCTCGGCGTCGACGCCGACGTGGCCGCACCCGCGGAGGAGGCCGGGCTGATCGAGGTCGGTGCCCAGGTCCGGTTCCCGCACCCGCTGGCCCGCTCGGCGGTCTACCGGGCGGCGGCGCCGCCCGACCGGCGCCGGGTCCACCGCGCGCTGGCCGCGGCGACCGACCCGAACGCCGAGCCCGACCGCCACGCGTGGCACCGGGCGCAGAGCGTGCTCGGCACGGACGAGGCGGCGGCCGTCGAGCTGGAACGGTCGGCGGACCGGGCGCGGACCCGCGGTGGGCTCGCCTCGGCCGCCTCCTTCCTGGAACGGGCGGCCGCCCTCTCGCCCGAGCCGGCCGACCGGGCCCGTCGGGCGCTGGACGCCGCGTCCGCGATGCAAGGGGCCGGTGACCCCGAGGCGGCGTCCGACCTGCTCGCGGTGGCCGAGGCGGGCCCGCTGGACGCGCGGCAGGCGGCGCGGCTCGGTCTGCTGCGCGGCCAGGTGGCGTTCCACACCACCCGCGGGCAGGACGTGCCGGCGATGTTGCTCGCGGCCGCGCGGGAGCTCGCCCCGCTCGACGCCGCGCTGTCCCGGGAGGCCCACCTCCAGGCGCTCGAGGCGTCGATCATGGCCGGTGGGCCGCGGACCCTCGAGGTGGCCGAGGCCGCCCGGTCGGCGCCCGGCGCTCCGGACCCGCCCCGCCCCGTCGACGTCCTGCTCGACGGCCTGGGCACCCACCTGCGCGACGGGTACGAGGCCGGCGTGCCCGGTCTCCGCCGGGCGCTGGAGGTCTTCCTCGGCCCGACGCCGGGCGCCGGCGACCTGCGCTGGCTGTGGCTGGCCTCCCACTCCGCGATGGCGCTGTGGGACGACGCGGCGGCCGCGCGCCTCGCGGACCGCCACCTCCGGCTCGCCCGCGACTCGGGTGCGCTGGCCACCCTGCCGTTCGCCCTGACCTTCCACGCCACCGTGCTCGGGCACGCGGGCGAGCTCGGGCGGGTGGCCGAGCTGGTCGTGGAGACCGATGCGATCACGCGGGCGACCGGGGCGGCACCGCTGCCCCACGCCCGGCTCCTGCTCGCCGCGTGGCGGGGCGACCGCGCCGAGGCGGCCACGCTCCACACCGCCGCACTGCGGGACGCGGCCGAGCGGGGCGAGGGCACCGCGGTCACCATCGCGGACCAGAACCTCGCGATCCTGCACAACGGGCTGGGCGGCTACGCCGCCGCGCTCGACGCCGCCGAGCGCGTGCGGGGGTCAGGGGAGCTGGTGCTCAGCACGTTCATCCTGCCCGAGCTGATCGAGGCGGCCGTCCGCGCCGGTGCGCCGGAGCGCGCCGAGGCCGCGCTGGC
Source organism: Pseudonocardia zijingensis (assembly GCF_042657305.1). Taxonomy (NCBI): domain Bacteria; kingdom Bacillati; phylum Actinomycetota; class Actinomycetes; order Pseudonocardiales; family Pseudonocardiaceae; genus Pseudonocardia; species Pseudonocardia zijingensis. The sequence continues at coordinate 75,265 of NZ_JBHSKO010000018.1, forward strand.
GGACCTGCGCACCCCGGCTCGCGCGACCGGCACCCGCTGGGCCCTCGGCCTCGAAGCGCGCTCCCGCGCGCTGACCAGCACCGGAGCGGCCGCCGAGGCGGCGCACCGCGAGGCGGTCGAGCACCTCGGCCACACCGGGATGGCGGCCCACCTCGCCCGCGCCCACCTGGTCTACGGTGAGTGGCTGCGCCGCGAAGGCCGCCGCCGCGACGCCCGCGACGAGCTCCGCACCGCACACGACCAGCTCACGGCGATCGGCGCGGACGGGTTCGCCGCGCGCGCCGCCCGCGAGCTGCGTGCCACCGGCGACCAGCCGCGCGAACGGACCGACAGCGCCGCGGCCGGCCTCACCGAGCACGAGCTGCACATCGCCCGCCTGGTCGCCACCGGCGCCACCTCCAAGGAGATCGGCGCCCAGCTCTTCCTGAGCCCGCGGACGATCGAGACCCACCTGCGCAACATCTACCGCAAGCTCGGCATCGGCTCCCGGCGCGAGCTGCGGACCATTCAGCTCTGACAGCCGGGCCCGGAGGGCGGGGACGGCTCACGGCGCCACCTCCTCCGCGACCGGGGGCCGCACCGCGTCGCGCTCCGGGCGGGCGAACCACCAGAAGAGGAGCCCGCCGACGGTCTGCACGGCGCCGAACACGAGGAAGGCGAGGTCGTAGCCGCCCGCCGCGTCGCCCCGGGTGTCGAGGATGACGCCCGCGGCGAGCGGGCTCACGATGCCCGCGACCCCGGACGCCGCCGTGAGCACGGCGAGCGCGTTGCCGAGCGTGGAGGGGGGCACGAGGCTGCCGATCATCGGGTAGGTCACGGTGTTCACCGTGACCGACAGGCCGTAGGCCAGCACGACGACGGCCACCGCCGCCACCGGCGCGTCCACCGCGGGCAGCAGCATCAGCAGTACGCCGGCGAGGGTCAGGCAGACCCCGCCCACCAGCCCCCGGGCGGCGCGGGCGGTGCGGCCGGTGCGCAGCATCCGGTCGCCCACCGTGCCGACCGCGAAGAGCGCGAGCACGCCCATCACGCTCGGCAGCGCGAACAGGGTGCCCGCGGTGGTCTGCGAGAAGCCGAGGCCGGCCTGGAAGTAGGAGGGCAGCCAGGTGAAGACCACGGCGGCGAGGGCGCCCTGGCAGAAGGTGGCGGCGAGGCAGGCCAGCATCGTGGGGTTGCGCAGCATGAGGCGCCAGTCCGGGCGCACGCGCTCGGCCGCGGGAGCCTGCGCCTCGGGGCCCATCCGGCCCACGGCCAGCCAGATCGCGCACCAGAGCAGGGCCACCACGCCCACGGCCACGAACCCGGCCCGCCACCCGAGGTGCACCACGAGCAGCGTCACCAGCGGCAGCAGCGCGATCTTGGCGAACGAGGAGCCGCTGGTGATCACGGCGGCGGGCAGCCCGCGGCGCCGGGCCGGGAACCACGAGTACGTCGCGGTGTAGGCCAGCGGAACGGCGGGGCCCTCCGCGGCGCCCACCACCAGGCGGCTGACCACCAGCAACCCGGCCGTGCCCGCGAGCGCCGCCGGTGCCTGCCCGACCGCCCACAGCAGACCGCAGACCAGCAGGCCCCACCGCGGTCCCACCGCGCGCGGGGCGAGCCCGACCACCAGGCAGGTCACGACGTTGAGCACGTACGACGCGCTGCCGACCGCCCCGTAGGCGGTGGAGGAGATGCCGAGCTCCTGGGTCAGCGGCTGGGCGACCAGGCCGACGAGCGCCTTGTCGAGGAACACGACCACCGCGGCGCCGGCGGCGGCGAGGGTCACCGCCCAGCCCTGCAGGCGGGTGGCGCTCACCAGGTGTCCCAGTGCACGAAGTCGCGGTGGGCGGCGCGCGGACCGGGGCGGAACCGGGTGCCGATCGTGTGGGCGACCGGGGTGAGCGCCACCTGCACGACGGTGTCGAACGGGATCCCGAGCACGTCGGCCATCTCGCGTTCACAGCTCAGGTGCGCGGTCGTCCAGGCCGTGCCCAGCCCGCGCTCGCGCGCGGCCAGCATGAAGCTCCAGAACGCCGGGATCACCGAACCCCAGGCGCCGGCCTGGCCGCGGATCGAGTCGAGCTCGCCGCGGTCGGTCACGCGCAGCGTCGGGATCAGCAGCAGCGGGACCTCGTGCAGGAACCGGTCGAGGTGGTCGAGGCTCTCCGCGACGCGGGCCCACTCCTGCGAGTCGAAGCCCATGCGCGTGGGCGCCTCGCCGGACCCGCCCGCCCGGAACGGGGTGCGCAGCCCCCGGCGCCAGACGTCGGCCACCGCGGCGCGCCGGTCGGGGTCGGAGACCACGACGAAGTCCCAGCGCTGCCGGTTGCGGCCGGTCGGGGCCTGGACGGCGATGCGGACGCACTCGTCGACGAGCTCGCGCGGCACCGGGCGGGTCAGGTCGAGCCGCTTGCGGACGGCACGGGTGGTCGTGAGCACCTCGTCGGCGCTCAACCCGAGCCTCGGGCCGGGCTCGGGGACGTGGTCGGCGATCCACTCGTCCAGCCTGCGCAGGAAACCGTCCGGGTCCTCGCGGAACCAGGAGTGCCCCGACCCGGGGACGGTCTCGACGGTGAGGCCCCGCGCGCGCAGCTCCCGGGCGTGGTCCGGGGTGATGTACTGGCTGGGGTCCGCGGCGAGGACCAGCGACGGCCGGGTGGCCGACTCGGGGGAGTGGTCGTACCCGGCGCCGGTGGCCAGGCCCGGCACGACGGCCGGGTCGGCGCGCCACATCGAGTCCCACCGCAGATCCACGTCCTCGTCGGACCAACGGGAGCCCAGGGTGGCCCGCAGCTGTTCGGGGTCGGTCCAGCCGAGCCAGCTCGTCCACTCGGCCCGGAACGCGACGTCCTGCTCGGCGCTCATCCGCCAGGCGGGGTCGAGGTGGACGAGGCTGCCGACGTCCAGAGCGCGTTCTGCGACGGCCAGCGCGAGGCCGCCCAGCGAGTGGCCGACCGCGAGGTCGATGCGCTCGCCGGCGAACGTGTCGACCAGGTCCAGCGACCAGTCGAGGATCGAGTAGCGCCCGCGCGGGCCGGCGCCGTGGCCGCGCAGGTCGGGGACGAGTACCCGGAACCCGCGGGCGACGAGCGCCGGCACCAGGTGGTGCCAGCAGCGGCCGTCGCTGAACAGACCGTGAACCAGCAGGGCCGTCCGGGCGCCGGTGCCGGTTCGCTCCACGTGCAGGTGCATGGTCGCAGCCTGGTCCCCGACCACCCGCGCGGCCGAGGTCGCGCTGCCGCCCAATGGCAGCGGCTGGTGGAACACCGGCCGAACGGGGTGACAGCGTCCGTCCTCCTGCCACCTCGAGGACGAGGAGCCCGTCATGAGCACGGACGTAGACACCCCGCACGATTCCGACGGCGCCGGTGCGCGCCGGGCGGCCCAGGCGGCCTTCCTGGGCGGCACCCTCGAGTACTACGACTTCGGGATCTTCCTCACCGCGTCGTCTCTGGTCTTCAACAAGATCATGTTCTCGGGGGACGCGACGAGCGCCACGCTGCTCAGCCTCATGACGTTCGGCCTCGCGTACGTGGCCCGGCCGCTCGGCGGGGTGGTGCTGGGCGACCTCGGTGACCGCTTCGGCCGCAAGCGGATCCTGCTGGCGACGTTGCTGCTCATGGGCGGGGCCACGTTCCTCGTCGGCTGCCTGCCGACGTACGCGACCGCGGGCGTGCTCGCGCCGGTGTTGCTGATCGTCCTGCGGCTCCTGCAGGGCATCTCCGCGGGCGGTGAGATCGCCGGTTCCAGCGTGCTCGTCGTCGAACACGCCCCGCCCGACCGCCGCGGCTTCTACGGTTCGTGGGCGATCAACGGGCCGATCGCCGGCTTCGTGCTGTCCAGCCTGGTCTTCGTCGGCGTCGCGGCCATGCCGGAGGACGCGCTGCTGAGCTGGGGCTGGCGGGTGCCGTTCTGGGCGAGCGTGGTGGTGCTGGCCGTGGCCTACCTGGTGCGGCGCACGATCGAGGAGCCGGAGGTGTTCGTCCGCGAGGTGGCGCAGGCGAGCAGCGACCCGGAGGCGCGCACGCCGCCGGTGTGGCAGCTGCTGCGTCACCACGCCCCCGCGGTGCCCCGCCTGGCCGCGTGCGCCCTGTTCACCACGGTCAACACGATCGTCGCGGTCTTCGGGCTCACCTACGCGACGGGCACGGTGGGGCTGTCGCCGTCGCTGATGCTGGGGGTCTCCGTCGTGGCCAACGTGCTGGCGATCCCGGTGCAGACCCTCGCCGGGATGCTGTCGGACCGCGTCGGCCGCCGGCCGGTGATGATCGTGGGCTGCCTCGGCTGCGCAGCGGGCACCTCCGGCTACTTCGCCGCGATCACCACGCAGCACCCGGTCCTGATCTTCGCGGCCGCCATCGTGCTGACCAGCGGGTTCTATTCGCTCGCCAACGGCGTGTACCCGGCCTTCTTCGTGGAGATGTTCGCGACGCGGGTGCGCTACACCGGCACCGCCATGGGGCTGCAGATCAGCCAGCTCGTGGCGGGCTTCGCCCCGGCCGTCGCACTGGCGCTGGCCGGGGGCGAGGCCACGCACTGGGCACCCGCCGCGGTGCTCACCGCGGTGGTGTGCGGGATCTCGGTGCTCGCGATCCTCTCCGCCCGGGAGACCGCCCGCACGCCCCTGCGGGCGCTGGAGCAACGGGACCGGGGCCGCCCCGCCTGGTCAGGCGTTCCACGGCATGACGGGCCACCACATCACTCCGGCCCTGGCCGGTAGCCGCACCGCCCAATAGACGATCAGAAACGCTCCGACCAGCACGAACGACGCGGCGGCGACCCGTGCTGCTCGACCGGGAGCCCCGTTCATCCAGGCGGTGATCCGGCCGCGGGTGACGAGGAGGACCAGGGCGTACAGCAGCACCACACCGACCACGTTCCCCAGCGACTGCAGGGCGAAGGTCGCGAACCCGAGCAACGAGTCGCCGGTCTGCACCGCGTACGAGTAGAGGTGCCGAAACGGCGGGTAGGGCCGTCCCACGAGGAACAGGCCGACGAGGCCGCCGAGCATGGCGTGCTCGGTCCACGGGCGCCGGGCGAACAGGCCGGCCAAGGGGTTGCGGACGTACTCGGCGTAGGCGAGCCCGCGCCACAGCATGATCGCGCCGAGGAGGCCGAACACCACCGCCGCCTGGACCAGCCTGTCGAGGCGGTCGGGTGAGAGCTGGGCCGACACGTCGCCGAGGTGGACTCCGACAGCCCCGTAGACCCCGCCGACCAGCACGGCGCCCGCGACGAGGGCCACGGCGGGCCACACGGCCGCGGCCCGATCCCCGCCGCGTGCCGTGACCGGAGCGAGAGCGCTGAACACCGCCACGTTGCACGCGGTGAACATGCCCGCCGCTCCGGTGACCAGTGCGAACAGCAAGGCCGATCCGGCGCCTACGAGGGGAGCTTCGGCGAGGTCGGGGCCGAGGATCGGGCCCGCGAGTCCTTCCGCGATCACCTCGTCGACGAGCGTGGGTGACCAGAGCACTGCCATTGCTACGCCGAGGATGCCTGCCACCACCACGACGCGCGCCATCCGTGCCCTGCCTGCGACGAGTGTGGCTGACCCGTCCGTCGGTGTGGTCGGCATTGCCGATGTGCTCATCTCTGTCCTTCCGGTGCCGTCGGGTGGGCGGAGGTGGTCGACCGGTCGATCGCCCTGTTCATGCCGGCAGCGCCGAGAGCGCCGCCGCGGTGGTGGCGCCGAGCACGACGTGTGCGAGCGCCCAGCTGGAGACGACTCTCAGTGCGGCACCCGGGCCGGTGCGCGGGTGCCACAGCGGAACCCAGACCATGCCTGCGATCCCGACGAAGAGTCCGGCGGTGACGGCGGAGGACGGTTCACCGGCCGGAGGTGTGCCTGACGCCCCGATCAGCACCGCGACGGCTGCGGCCAGAGCGGCGACCACGAGAGGCGGAGCCAGCAGCTGCGCCGGGCGCAGTCGGCCGCTGCCGCCCGATGTCGCGAGCGCGCGGGTTGCGGCGACCGCGGTGGCGGTGCCGAGCACCAGCACGCCGACCAACGGTCGCGGCAGCACGGTGTCGGGCGCCAGCAGCAGAACCAGCAGGCCGGTGCCGAGCGCGAACGCCCCCACGACGGGGTCCAACGGCCGGATCTGCGCGGGCACAACGGTGCGCAACAGAGCCGCACCCGTCACCACAACCGCGCCGCCGATCAGCGGCAGCCACAACCAGTGGGCGGGCGCGAGTACCGGGATCTCCAGACCGTGGTCGTGCTGAGCGGGATGCACCGCGCCTCAGCCTCCGGCGAACGCGAAGCGCGGGCGAGTGGCGCACCCGCATGCGGGCTCCGCCGTCGCCATGGGGCGGTACCTGCGGTGCAACACCATCGCGACGACCATCGGAACGGTGACCACCGTGTTGTAGAACAGGTGCAGCTCGACGCGTGGGATGATCAGCTGCGCGACGCTGGTCGGCGCGCTTGCGCCGAGCAGGTACGCCCCGGTACTCGCCTGCACGAGCAGCAGGAGATGTTCCACGTGGTGCCAGGCCTGGATCCACATCGCCGCGTTCCACCAGGTACGCGACGTCCCGGTGAACGCGTGCCGCAGCACCACGAGGCCGCCGAGCATGATGACCGCGTAGCCGTAATGCATCCACTCGGAGCTGACCAGCCACGGCCACACGAGCCCGAGCGCCCCACCCGCGGCCGGTCGGGACCAGCCGAACGCGTAGATCTGGAACGCCTGAGCGAGGTGTTCGGCCCAGTGGGCGACCACGATCGCGGCGAACAGCAGCAGTGCGACGCGGTGGTGGCGGGCGTTGAGGGCGGCGACCACGGTGCTTCCGTTCGGCGGCGCCGCCCCGTCCGGGGCCGACGGTGGTGGGGGTACGGGCATCTCGGACCTCCGGGATCGGGCGGACCGGCGCCCGCCGATTCGTGGGCTGGGGTGGATCAACGCGCTTGGGCGGCGACCGCGGCGTCGATCGCCGCGAGGAGGTCGTCGGGCACGGCCCGCGGGCTGAACTCCTCACCGTCACGTTCGAGCCAGCCGAGTTGCTGCTCGCCGCGTGCTGCCAGCAGCGGCTCCGTTTCCGCGGCCGCCGTTCCCACCCGCCAGTACTCGAAGGTCAAGGTCAGCCGGTTGAACACGTGGTCGCGCGGCCGCATCCGGATCAGCAGGCGGTCCCCGGCGGCCAGCTCGGCGAAGTACTCGCACGAACACTTCATCGTCACCAGACAGAGGGTCTCGCTCAGCTCCCGGACGACGCTCGGCGCGTGGTCGAACAGGAACTGCTCACGGCACTTGCCCTGCCAGCGCAGGTAGTGCGCGAAATACACGTTCCCGAGGGCATTGGTTTCCTCGAGGCTGACGACGTGGCGGTACTCGTACGCGGGCTGCTCCATCACACATCCGCTCCAGGGGTGCTGTCCGCAACGATCGCCACGACACGGCACCCCGGGTGCCCTGCGAGGACGGTGGCGTAGGTCAGCACTCGCCGCGATCCGGCGCGGAGGGACACCCACCCGTCGGCGTCGACCCTGTCCAGGGTCAGTGGCTCCAGCAGCTGTCCGGCCTTCCGGACCGCCTCGACGCCGGCCCACACGCGGGTCGCCGCGACGTCGAAGGCAGCGGTGGCGTCGAAGGGGGTTGTGGCGTCGGCGGCGATCTGGTCGGCCAGCGCGAGCGGGCCGGGTCCGAGCATCCCCGCCCAGGTGGCCCGACCACGTTCGGCCACCACCTCCACGTCGCAGCCGGCGCCGATCACGACCAGCGTGTGGCCGTCACAGTGCGACACCGACACCTCGGTGTCCGGCGCCGTGGCCATCTCCGGCTTCCCGTCCGACCGGTGGATCAGCTCGACCGGACCCCCGAGCAGGCGCGACAGCGCGACAGTGGTCGAGCTCGTCGCCTCCAGCGCAAGCGCGGTGCCGGCCCGGCGTTCGAGATGGGGCACGAGCAGGGCGGCGGGCCACTCGGTGCGGGAGGGCATCGGCTCGATCACTCGCATCGCCAGCCCGCGCCACGACTCGCACACGCGTCCGTCGCCGGTCCATGCGGTGAGGTCGACGACGAGTGTCTCGCCGTCGAACGACCGTTCCACCGCGCTCACCGTGACCGCGCCATGTGGGGGGCCGAACACCGTGAGCGCCTCGACGCCGACCGGCAGGAAGCGCAGGTGCGGCACGCACGCCTGCTGGGCGTGGACGAACGCGTCCCGCGCACCCGGGTCGCCGAGCCGCAGCCGCTGAGGGAGGTACTGGCTGAACCAGCGGGGCTCCGCTTCCGCCAGGATCTCCACCGTGCTGCGGTGGGCACGCAGCTCGCGGAACGCGCGCACCCGTCGGAACCGCTCGCCGTGGAACAGGAGCTCGCCGTAGAGGTGACGGTCGATGTCCAGCGGCACCGGCTCGGCGCCCGACACCACCAGCTCGGGCACGTCCGGGGGATCGGGCAGCCAGGTCGCACGGAAGTGCTCGGCGGCAAAACCGGTCTCGTCGCTGCGAACCACCACCGTGACCCGCCCGTCGACGGCGTCGCGGAGCGCGGCGACCCGGACGGTCCGCTTCCCGTCGGCCGGGACGGTGATCGGCCGTGCCAACTCGACGTCGGAGAAGTGGCCGCAGCCGCCGGCCGGCGGCGACAGCACGGCTGCGACCTGCGCCATCGCCTCGAGACCGACGACGGCGGGGAGCACCGGCACGCCGTGCAACGTGTGGTCGCTGAGGTACGGGTCGGTGCCGGTGTCGAGAACCGCGTCGGTCACCAGCTCGACGCCGGGGACGTGCACCTGCGGCCACTCCAGGAAACGGTCGAGGGGTAGTTCCGCGTGCTGGAATGCCAGGGTTCGGGATTCGCCGAACCGCCCGGTCGCGACGATCCCGACCGGACGAGGTGCCGCGTCCAGCAGCCGGCGCAGCAACGTGGTGCCTTCGTCCACGCTGATCGGCATGACTCCCCGGGCAGCGAGGAGGTCGATGAGACCGAGGGTGTCGCCCATGCCGACGCCGGCCCATACCGACCACTCCAGCGACAGGCACCGGCAGCCCGGCAGCCGCGCGCCGGCCTCCTCGACCTCTGCGGTCAGCCAGTCGTTGGCCAGGGCGTAGTCGCCGTTGCTCACCATGCCCATCCGGCCGATGATCGAGCTGAAGCCGACCAGTAGCCGCAGGTGCTGCTCGTCGACCGCGGCCAGCACGTTGCGCAGGCCGTCGAGCTTTGGTCCGAGCGTGCGCAGCAGTTGTTCCTCGGTCATGCCGTCGAGGGACTGGGGCTTGTTGACGCCGGCGGCGTGGACGACGGCGCTGACCGGACCGATCGACGTCCTGACCTCTTTGACCGCCGCTTCGATCGCGGTCGGATCGCAGACGTCGGCCTGCAGGTAGCGGAACCGCTCCCCACAGGTCGCGGACAGCCGGGCCAGGTTCTGGGCCAGTTCTGTGTCCGTATCCGGATCGGATCGACCGATGACGGCCACCGAGGCGCCCGATTCCCTCGCAAGGGCGATCGCGCACTCTGCTCCGATCCCCTTCCCGCCCCCGGTGACGAGCAGGACGTCGTCGCGACTCAGCGGTGTGCCTTGCCCGGCGGGATCGCTGTCGAGCAACCTCAGGGCGGGGCCGCGGACCTCGCCGGTGGGCAGAACATGGCGCTCGGCGAACCCGCGAACGCCTTCCGCGACAGCCCGGGCGACCCGCAGCGACTCGGCGTCGTGGCTCGATTCGATCAAGCTGATGTGTAGGTCAGGGCGTTCCCAGGCCAGCGTCCGTACCAGGCCACCCGCGTTGCCGCCGTGGATGACCGCGACCCGGTGCCCATGCGGCAACCGCGCCGCAGGGCGCAGCGCTTCCAGCATCTCGGCCGCGCTCTCGACCGTGCGCCCTGCCGGAACGATCACCACGAGACCGTCGCCGGAACCGTCGCCGTGGTCTGGTACGACGTCGAACGCGGCGCGCACGGCCTCCCGCAGGGGGTGGCAGGGGTGGGCCAGGAGGCGCCAGGTGAGGGGCCGCGGGCCGAGCGGCACCGTGGTTGGCTCCCAGACGACTTCGAAGGCACGCAGCCAGTTGCCGATCCCCGGGGCCTGCCCGGGAGCGTCGAAGCCGTCGCTCGGCTCTTGGTTCACCAGCAGGTTGGCGAGGTCCGCCACGGTCACGTCGGCGATCTCGGTGGGCACGGCCGGGCCACGCACGCCGAGGACGGCGGCGGCCTCGACCGCGATCTGAGCGATGGTGATGGAGTTCAGGCGCAGCTCGCTCAGCATGCGTGCCTCGCCCGTCACCACCTCCATCGGCAGTTCGGCGAGCCGTGCCAACACGCGCCGCACGACGGTCAATGCGTCCTCGTCCGGTTCGGCGTGCTCCTCCTCCACCACCGGCTCGTCGGTGGGGCCACCGCTCAGTGGGGCGGCGTCCTCTGCGGGGAAATGGGCGGCTGCCGATTCCGGCGTGCTCGCGCCGATGGCCGCTCCGGGCCGGTCCGGTGCCGATTCACAGGGATTTGCGAGATAGGTCCGCCCGCGTAGCGGGTCGGACGACGTGTTGATCCGGCCCTCCGCCAAGGCGGCGAGCCGGACCGGTGCCCCCAGCGCGTACGCCGCCCCGGCCGCGGCGAGGACACCACGCAGCGAGGACCCGCATGCGTCGAGCGCGATCACGTTCTCGCGACCTCTCGCGATGCCGGTGAGCACTTCGCCGGGACCGACCTCGATGAGCAGGTCGGTCTCCGCCGCGACGGCGGCCAGGGCCGCGTCGAACCGCACGGGGGCCGGGATCTGGCGGCAGAGGTGCTCCAGCAGGTCGGTGTCCGGGGCGAGCGGGGCCCCGGACACGGTGGAGACGACCCGGCCGGTCGGCGGCCGCAGCGCTGCTCCGGCCAGGTACCGGCGCAGGTCGTCGGCGGCAGGTGCGACGACGGGGGAGTGGAACGCGTGCGACACCGGGAGCCGGCGCGCGACGATCTTGCGAGATCGTGCACGGTCGACCGCTGCCGCCACCGCGTCGGAGGGGCCGGAGACGACCAGCCGGTCCGGTGCGTTGTGGACAGCGATGTTCACCGGGAGGCCTGTGAGGAGCCCTGTGACGACGTCCTCGGCCGCCGAGATCTCGGCCATCGCCCCGGCGTCACCCGGGAGATCGGCCATCGCCCGTCCTCGCACGCGGGCCAGCTGCAGCACGGCGTCGCGGTCGAGTGCGCCCGCCCAGTGGAGCGCGACCAGCTCGCCGACGCTGTGCCCGGTGACGACGGTGGCCCCGATGCCCAGGTGCCGCATGACGGCGAGTCCGGCGAGCTCTGCCAGCACGATGGCCGGCTGGGCGACCGCGGTGTCGCGCAGGTCGGTCCCCGCGGTCGGTTCCACGGCCCCGACCAGCTGCGCGATGTCGGGGAACCGCACCCCGAGTGCGCCCGCCGTCAGGTAGGTCGGCGCCGCCTGCCCCGGGAACAGGAAGCCGATCTGCGGTGCGCTCCCGGTGGTGCCCACGAACAGCCCGTGAGCCGGGTCGATGATCCGCGAGGTGCCGCGTTCCAGAACCGCGCGCAGTTCCTCCAGCCGCTGAGCGAGCTGCGCCGGCGTGGCTGCCAGCACGGCGGCGCGGACGGGGAGCGACCCGTCGGTGGCGGCGCTGCGGGCGATGGCCAGGTCGCGCATGTCGCCGAAACCGAGCCGTGTGGCCTGCTCCGCCAGCTCGGCGACCTCGCGGGTCAGGGCGCGCCCGTCGGCGGCCGCGAACGGGATGAGCTCGTGATCCTGGGAGGTCGCCGCGAGCGCCCGGTGGCGGGTCGACAGCCGAGTCCGGCGACCTGGAGCGATGGACTCCACAACGACGTGGGTGTTGATCCCGCCGAAGCCCATCGCGCTCACCCCGGCGCGCAGCTCACGGTCGGCCGGCCACACCTCCGGCTCGCGCGGCCCGCGGAGTCCGTCCGCCAGCTCGGGATGCGGGTCGTCGCAGCCGGTGATCGGCGGTATCACCTGGTGCCGGACTGCCTGCACGGCCTTGATGAGGCCCGCGACGCCTGCTGCGGCCTTCGTGTGGCCGATGTTGCCCTTGATCGAGCCGATCGCGGCGGGGCGCGCCGCGTCGGCACCCGCTTCGCGACGCGCCGCCTTGATCGTGGCGAGCTCGGTGGCGTCCCCGACCGCGGTACCGGTGCCGTGTCCCTCGAAGTAGGCGACGGTGTCCGGACCGAACCCCGCCAATCCGTAGGCGCGTCGCATCGCGAGCAGGTGCCCCGACATCTCCGGCCGGGTCAGTCCGCCGCTGCCGTCGGAGGAGATCCCCCATCCGCGCAGCACGGCGTGGATCCTGGCGCCCCAGTTGATCGCGTCGTCGAGCCGAGCGAGCGCGAGGAACCCGCAGCCCTCCCCGGGCCAGAAGCCCTCGGAACGGGTGTCGTAGACCCGCATGAGATCGGCGGCGAGCGCGCCCGTCTTGGCGAACCCCACCAGCTCGAACGGGTCGATGCTCAGATCGACCCCTCCGGCCAGCGCGAGGTCCAGCTCGTGCCTGGCGAGCGAGGTGGCCGCGTTGATGACGGCGAGCAACGACGACGAGCACGCTCCGTCCACCGTGTAGCCGCCGCCGTGGAAGTCGTAGGTGTTGCAGATCCGTCCGGCGATGGTGTTGGACAGCCCGCCGGCCAGGGAGTCCTCGGTGATCGCGGGGAACGGCGCCTTGTACTCGTGCTCGACCTCGGCGAGCAGTGCAGTGAGATCGTCGTCGCTCCACCCACGACGGGCCAGGGCCGCGCCGAGGGTGCGGCGAACGTAGGGCCAGCGCAGCCGCAGGAGGCCGGAACGGCTGAACTCACCGGTCAGCGTATTGCCGACGACCAGGCCGACGCGGTCACGGGACACTTCAGTGAGGCCGTCGAAGTCGGCATCGGCCAGGGTGCGGTCCGCGACGTCGAGAGCCAGCCAGTGGGTGAGGTCGGTGGACCGGTAGGTGCTGCCGCTGACCCGGAAGCGAACGCGGTCGAACTGGTAGTCCGCGATGAGCGCCGCGTGCTGCGCGTAGATCGCGTCCGGGGTACCCCGGTCCGGGGAGTAGTAGTCGTCGAGGTTGAGGCGCTCCGGCGGGATGCGCCGGAACGCGCGCCGCCGGCTGAGCACGTTCTCCCAGAGCTGACCAGGATCGTCGGCGTCCGGGTAGGTGCAGGCCATACCGATGATCGCGATAGCGTCGCTCACCCTGTCGCGCCCTTCGCCTCGTTCACGATCGTCACCTGCGCCGACACCAGGGGTCGCTGCGGTGCGCGATCACCGCGGCCTGCATCGACGGCGTCGCGGTGTCCGGCCGGCAGCCGTCGCCGGCGCAGCTCGATCCACCACAACCCGGCGGCGCGGACCAGACAGACGATCACCACGCAGTAGAACAGCCCGTAGACGACGTGCAGGCTCACGAGCAAGCCGTACACCGTGGCCGCGCCGAGACCGAACGCCACTTGGTTGCGTGGCCGCGCCGGCGTGGTGCCGGGGTCGGTGATCATGTAGTTGGTGAACAGGATGAAGGTCGCGCCGACCATCATCCCGAGGCCGCCGAGCAGGGTGTTCTCCTCGGGAACCAGCACGGCGCGGATCACGGCCTGCGCGGCGAACCCGAGGACCCAGGCTGCGATGAGGGGCGCCTTGCCGGTCAACCGCACGTTCAAGAAGGTGCCGAAGACCAACAGGATGCCTGGGATGAGCCAGTCGAGCAGCCCGCTGGTGGTTTCGGTGAAGTGGTAGGAGGGCGCGGGTCCGACGAACGGATAGAAGGTCAGCAGCGCCGCAACCGCCACGTTCGACGGGTTGAGGACGTGACGCATCCGGCCGTTGACCGGGGCGCGGACGAGGTACTTCGTGCAGATCGCGATGGCAGCGGCCAGCGCACTGGGCCACAGTCGGTCGCCCGGGTAGAGCAGTAGGCCGATCGACATCGCGGAGATGTGGGCCGGGAGCATGAAGTCCACGAAGCCGATGAGCCCGGAGTCGAGGAACCGGGGCGTGCGCTGCTGGCAGCGCGCCTCCACCGTCTCCAGCACCAGTTCCAGTCCGTAGGCCGTGAACAGGGTCACCAGGACCTGCGCCGCCGACGGTTCGAAGCCCAGCAGGAGATGGCCCACGATCGTCAGGATCGTGATCGAGAGCGCGAACCGGCGCAATGCAGCGATGCGTTTGTCGATCGTCTTCGCCGGCGTTCCCGATCCGCTCACCGGTTCGGTCCCTTCCATCGTCTACCGACCTTCCCCGAGAGTGAGCGCGAACCGGCCTTCGTGGAGCTCGAGCGAGCGGTTGTGCACCTGGCCGTCACGGCCGCGCCACCTGACATCCGCGGTGACGGGCTGATCGCCGAGGTCGCCGACGCCGAAGTGCAACCGGGGGCTGCGGGCGCTGGCGTGCCCGTTGCCGCCGTCCACCTGCTGGGTCAGGGTGCGGCCGTCCGGCAGCGTGAGCACGACGGTCGCGCCGTACGCCGGCGAGCCGGGTTGCACCTGGTCGGCGGGTACGACCTCGCCGCTGGGCTGGTCCGCGCCTTGCGGAGGGAGGCGCAGGTCGAGGGTGATCGACTCGCCGCAGCTCAGGCACCGGTTGCGAAGCAGGTGGGACTCCGCCCACTGCTTGGCGATCGCGACGTCCAGGTTGCCGTCGCCGTCGACGTCGCCGGTGGAGACACCGCGAGCGGGCTCCCGATCGGCGAGACCGACATCGGCGGCGGCGTCCACCCACCGGCCGTCCGCCGCGCGGACGAAAAACGCGTTCGGCTGGGCACCGGATATGTCGACGCCGTCGGCGAACCGCGGCCAGAATCGGACGTCATGGGCGAGCTCGTCGTTCGCGAGCGCCATCTCCTGCAGTTGCGGCCACAAGTTGACCTCGCCCTTGACGAAACCGGTCGTCTGCAGGAGTTCGGAAACACCGTCGTTGTCGAAATCACCGAACTTTGCGTCCCACGCCCATCCGGTGCGGGCCAGGCCGAGCGGGTCACCGGCCTCCTCGAACGGCGCGACACCATCGGCCATCTCGTCCACCCGGCCGGTACCCAGCCACGCGAAGTGGCTCTCCATCAGTCCGAACTCGCTGGTCAGATTGCTCACGAAGATGTCGGTACGGCCGTCGCCGTTGATGTCGCCGAAGTCGACCCCCATGCCCTTGAAGGAGTCCTGGCCGAGCACTTTCGATTTGGGGATCGTCGGGTCGGAACGTCCGGACAGGACGTCGAAGGCGACATTGCCGGGGGTGGACCTGTTGAGCAGCAACCGGTCGGGGCCGAAATCGTGCGCGAAGTAGATCTCCGGGAGCAGGTCGCCGTTGAGGTCCTGGGTGCCGAGGCCGAGGGTCCAGCCCGCGGCGACGTCGCGCGGCAGCGCGTCCGATGCGTCCCGGAACCCGACCGTCGGGTCCGCCCCGCCGGTGCCGTTGGCGAACAGCAGGATCCGGTCCCGGCCACCGTTGAGCGCGTTCGACATCGAGTCGTGCATCTGCATGTTCGGGTCCGGGCCCGCCTGCGGGTCGAGGAGGTGGGTATCGTCCGGGAAGTAGTTCCCGATGATCAGGTCCTGGTGGCCGTCCCCGTCCACGTCGGCCGACACGACGGTCTCGGTGGCCCAACGCTCACCGCCCGGCGCGACCTCGACGGGCTTGAACGCGCCGGCGCCGAGGTCGTCGACGGTCCGCAGGAACAGGACCGGAGTCCGTCCCCAGTAATAGGTGAGAAGGTCTCGCTTGCCGTCCTCGTTGAAGTCGCCCGGCAGGCAGCCCATCGGGGCCATCGTGTCGCGCTGGTAGGGCAGCGGTGCAGCATTCAGGACGAACGGTGCGTAGTCGCCGGTGGTGCCGGGCGCGGCGGACACGGTGATCGTGTCGGTGCGTGGGTCGACGAGGCACACGTCACCGTCGCGTCCGGTGTCGCGCAGGTCGGTGAGTGCGGCAGCGGCGCCGACGGCCGAGATCCAAGACTCGATGTGCTGGTAGTCGGGGTGCACGTCACGCACGTGCTGCATACCCGCGACCGGGAGCGATGCGATCGGGTGCCGGTCGAAGGCGAACCTGGCCTGCACCGCCTGGGTGCCGCCGATGCTCGCCCGGTCCAGTTGCGCGCTCCACCCGAACCCGGCGAGGACGAGCACGGCCAGCAACGGAGTCAGCACACCACGCAGTCGTCTGGTCATCGGCCCGTCTCCCGGAAGTGGTGCTGGACACGCGTCCGCCAGGTCTCGTAGGCCATCGGGTCCTCCTGCGGCACGAGCCCGTCGAGCGATTTCTCGTACAGCGCGTGTGCCTCGTCGACGGTGAGCCCGCAGAGCTGGGCGCAGCCGCGTTCGGTGTCGGAGTTGGCGTTCCTGGCGGTGACCCGCGCTGCGGTCGCAGCCACCGCTCCCTGGGCGAGCGCGGGCCGCTGGCCGCCGGACAAGCCGGCCAGAGTGGCCAGAGCAGCGTCCGGTCCACCGCCGGCGTAGGTGGCAGCCAGGCCGACGCCACTCCACAGGTCCGCGGCGAGGTGTGCGGAGAACCGCCGGACGGTGGTGGCGATGCGGTCGGGGTCCGCGCCACAGCGGAACCACAACGCCCGGCCGACCCCCTGGTGGAAGGCGCGGTGTCCGTAGGCGTCCCAGCTTCTCGCCCCGTGGACGTGCTGCACGGCGCCACGGGCGAAGAACACCTGGTGGAACCCGTATCCGTCGTAGTGCAGCCACTGCAGGAGCGGGTCGAGCGCCGTGGTCGGCCAGGTGCGACGGCGCAGCCGGGCGTAGGCCCACCCGGCCCCCGCGTGGATCAGGAAGGGCTCGTGGGCACCGGGCCCGGCCAGAAGGCGGCTGAACCGCCCCCGTCCAGGTAGTGGGAGGGCGTCGAGCAGGGTGTAAGCCATCGCGGCTCCCTCGAACGCGAAC
Organism: Pseudonocardia zijingensis; assembly: GCF_042657305.1. Classification (NCBI taxonomy): domain Bacteria; kingdom Bacillati; phylum Actinomycetota; class Actinomycetes; order Pseudonocardiales; family Pseudonocardiaceae; genus Pseudonocardia; species Pseudonocardia zijingensis. The sequence continues at coordinate 92,070 of NZ_JBHSKO010000018.1, forward strand.
CCGCGACGATCCGCTGCCACCCGGCGTTGCAGCTCGGCGTCCAGTAGCAGCTCGTCGTCCTGGACGAGGGCGGCGTTGTAGCCGTCGACGAAGGCCGCCGCGTGCCCCTCGAGGTGTGACTGCACGTCCGGCTCGCAGGCGTCGAATCCCCGGGCCTCGAAGCGGGTCTGGGTCGCGTCAATCCCGAACAGTGTTTTCCGGACCCGCAGCACACGATCACCTTCCGAAGAACGAGCGGAGATCTTGGTGGCCGATCTGCAGTCGGCGACCGGTTGCCCGGCGCTCCTCACCATGGTCGCGCCGAGTTTCGTGGTCAATTGCCTTCGATGGCGTATTTCGGTCACTTCCGTGTGATCGCACCGCTCAGCGACATGGCCGGTTCCGGTCAGTCGGGTTCAAAGGTGCAGGCGGCCGGGTCTACCGTCGACTCCGACGTTGCGCGCTGCCCGGGCCCGGTGTCCGTAGTGGCGTTTTCGACCGGGGAAGGACGGATCTCGACCATGAGTGCCGTCATCGAGGCAAATGAGCTGACGAGGTCGTTCGGTCAGATCCGCGCTGTGGACGGCGTCAGTTTCTCCGTCGCGCGAGGTGAGGTGTTCGGGCTGCTCGGGCCGAACGGCGCGGGCAAGTCGACCCTGCTGAGAATGCTCACCACATTGCTCACGCCCACGTCGGGCAACGCCTCGATCCTCGGTCACGACGTCGTGCGCGACGCCGCGCAGGTGCGCCCGAACATCGGGGTCGTGTTGCAGGAGGTCGGGCTCGACGACCGGCAGACCGGGTACGAGGTGCTCACGTTGCACGGTCTCCTCTACGGCCTGAGGCCGCGGGATGCGCGTGCGCGCGCCACGGAGATGCTGGAGATCGTCGGCCTCGCGGATGCCGCCAACCGGCGGGTGGGTGCGTACTCGGGCGGGATGCGCAGGCGCATCGACCTGGCGATGGCCTTGCTCCACGAGCCGCCTGTGATGTTCCTCGACGAGCCCACGACCGGGCTGGATCCTTCGTCGAGGGCTGCGATCTGGGATCTGCTCGCGCGCAGGTGCGCCGAGTCCGGCACCACGATCTTCCTCACGACGCAGTACCTGGAGGAGGCGGACCGCATCGCGGATCGTGTGGCGTTCGCCGACAGGGGGCGCATCGTGCGGGAGGGCACGCCGAGCGAACTCAAGGCCGAGCTGGCCACGGACACGGTGGAGATCACCACGGCGCTTCCCGAGCAAGCCGCCGCCGTCCTCGCCTCGGTGCCCGGGATCCGGCAGGTCCTCGCTCAACCTGGCGGCGTCACCGTGCGCATCCAAGAGGCATCGGTGCACCTCGCCCCGATCGTCGCGGCGTTGCTCGCCGCGGACCTCGAGCCCAAGGAGATCGTCGTCACGCAACCCACACTCGACGACGTGTTCCGCGTGATCACGACCGTGGACGAGCCGGCCGGACGCGGCGGAGGCGAGCGTTGATCATGGTGGGATATCTCGTGCAGTTCGTGACCATCGCGAGCCGCACCATCACCTCGATCATGCGGGAGCCCGCGGCCTGGTTGCCCGCCTTGCTGACTCCGATGTGCATCTTCGCGGTCCAGGTCGGTGCGTTCGGCCAGATCTCGGGGCGGGCGTTCGACGTGCCGGACTACGTCGCGTTCCAGCTGCCGGTCGCGATGCTGATCGCGGCGTCGTTCTCCTCGGCGGGGCACGCCGTGGTCACCGACATCAGCAGCGGCTACTTCGACAAGCTGTGCCTGTCGCCCGCCCGGCGATCCGTTCTGCTCGTCGGGAGGCTGGCAGGGGAGATGTGCGGCGTTCTCGTCTACATCGCTGTGCTGCTCAACGTCGGGCTCCTGCTCGGTGTCCGCTTCGGGGGAAATCCGCTGGTCGGGGCGATGACGCTGTATGCGCTGATGGTTCTGTTCGCGATCGCCTACGACGCGATCGGGATTGCGGTCGCGCTGCGGACCGGTTCACCGAAGGCGGTCCAGGCTGTTTCCTTCATGATCTTCTTCCCGCTCCTCTTCATCACCCCGTGGAGCGTTCCCCGTGAATACATGACCGGCTGGTTCGCCACGCTCACCAGCCTCAACCCCCTCACCTACCTGTTCGAGGCCGCCCGCTCGGTGTTCGGCACGCCCGACACCGCAGTGATCACCCGCGGTCTGGTTGCCGCTACTCTGTTCAGCGCGGTGACGCTCAGCCTCTGCGTGTGGGGATTTCACCGCCGGTTGCGCGCCGGTACCTGATCTCGTCGAAGGAGCCGCTCATGCCGCTCGTGGAGAAGCACTCGCACGGCGCTCTCTGCTGGGCCGATCTGGCAAGCACCGACATCCCGGCCAGCGGCGCATTCTATGCCGCGGTGATCGGGTGGGAAGTCCGTCCCGCCCGCCCACCGGCCGCCGACGGCTACCACATCTTCCTCACCGACAACGAGGACGTGGCCGCTCTGTGGGGCCCGTACCTCCCCGGCTCGCCGATCGGCTGGACGCCCTACTTCGCAGTCGACGATGTCGACGCTGCCGCTGAGGCCGCGCTCGGGCTCGGTGGCATCCACCTCCGCCCGCCCCATGATGTGATCGGGCTCGGGCGTACCGCCACGATCGCCGACCCGCGCGGGGCGGTGTTCGCGATCTGGCAGCCGTACACGTTCGCGGGGAGCGCGCTCGTGGACGAGGCGGGAACCCTGCACTCCGCCGTGCTGGTAACCCCGGACCGGGCGCAGGCCGTCGATTTTTACACCGCGGTGCTGGGACAGGCGCCGGCCCTCGACGGCCGAACGACCGGGTCGGAAGCAGGGTATTGGCACCTCCACCTCGCGGTGTCCGATCACGGCAAGGCCGCGGAGGTCGCCCGCCACCTGGGCGGGACCGTGGTCGACGCTGGGCGACGGAGCACCGAGCTGCGAGACCCGGCGGGCAATCCGTTCTCCGTCACGGAGATCGCGGTCGACTGAGCCGAGCGCGACTCGAGGAGCACGACGATGTTGATGCTCGACAGGGCGCGGTCGCGGTGCGACCACCACCACCCCGGACTCCTCAAAGCCCTCACCGACCTGCCTTTGCCTGAACGCGAGGCGCCGACAGCTCCGGGGGTCGGGTTGTTCCGTGCCCACGACGGACCGGGACTGCTGCTTCCGACGGAGCTGGGCGGAGCGGGGGCCGATCCGGTCGACGCCGTGCAGGTGATGCGGGCGCTGTCGACATGCTCGCCATCACTGGGGGCAGCAGCGACGATGCACCACTTCTCGGTGGCGGCGCTGCTCGGTCTCATCGGCGACGAGGTGCGGGTCCCGCCAGCTCAGCTCGACCTGGTCACACGGATCGCGCCGGAGAACCTGCTGGTCGCCTCCGGTTGGGCGGAGGGAACCTCAGGACAGGACCTGCTCGAACCGGCGGTCACCGCGGTGCCGACGGACGGCGGCTATCTGATCAGCGGTAGCAAGAAGCCGTGCAGCCTCGCCCGGTCGATGGATCTGCTGACGGCGAGCGTCGCGATTCCGGGCGAGCAGCCCCCGATCGGGGTCATCGTCATCCCGGCGGACACGCCCGGGATCTCGCGACACCCGTTCTGGTCCAGCCAGGTGCTGGCCGGCGCGGAGAGCGACGAGGTCCGATTGACCGACGTCTTCGTGCCTGAACAGCTGATGCTGCGAACGCGGCCGGAAGACCCGATGGTGATGCTCGACCTCCAGAACGCCGGGTTCACCTGGTTCCAGATGCTGATCACCTCGGTCTACGTCGGCGCGGCCGGTGCACTGGTGGAACGGGCGTTGGCCCGCGGCCGCGGGTCGGTGACTGACCGCGCGGAAATGATCGTGCAGCTCGAGTCGTCCGCGGCACTGGTGGAAGGCGTCGCCAGGGCGTTGCGTGACGGCATCGACGTCGACGTGGCTGTCGCGGCGGTGCTAACCGCACGTTTCGCCGCGATGCGCAGTCTGCGCGCGGCCACCGATCTCGCGACCGAGTTGCTCGGTGGGAACGCGTTCTTCCGCGACTCGGAGGTCGCCCTCCTGCTGTCGGCGACTCGCGCGATCGCCTTCCACCCGCCGTCGCGTACGGGTGCGGCCGAATCATTGGTCAGTCTGCACGCCCCAGACGCCGCCGCGACGTGACGATACAAATCCTCTTCAGGGAGAATGGCGTGGCCGACAACACCAGCAACCCCTTCCCGACGACATCGATCTATCCATTGGTCCCGGTGCGGGACATGGCCGCGGCGGTCGAGTTCTACCGGACCTGGATGGGGCGCGATGCCGACATCGTGGTCGAGCCCACGATGCAGGAATGGCAGCTCGCTCCTGGGATGTGGCTGCAGGTGGCGGAGAAGCGCGAGACCGCCGGAACCTCCGTGATCCGGATAGGCGTCGACGACGTCGCGGTAGCGCGCACGAGCCTGGTCGAACGCGGTCTCGACGTGGATGAGCCCGTCGACTACTTCGGCGTCGTCCGGGTCGCGGACTTCCGGGATCCCGATGGCAATCGGTTCTCTCTGGTCCAGGAGCTGACCTGAGCGCGCTGCGGTCGAGCCCAACTCCGGAGCGCCTCCCTCGTTCCGCTGAGGTGGTGGTCGTCGGCGGTGGTCTGCTCGGCGTGAGCGCCGCCTACCACCTCGCCGTCGCCGGGATGCGCCCCGTCCTGGTGGAGGCAGGTGTCCCGGCGGCCGGCGCCAGCGGACGCAGCGCGGGGATGTTGGTGCCCGGTGCGGCCGTCCCGTATCCGTACGTCACCTCGCTACTCGGTCACGACGCCGCCCGCGATCTGTACCAGCGGACCGTCGAGAACGTGGCGCTGGTGCGCGACCTCGCCGACGAGGAGCGGATCGAGTGCGCGCTGACCCTGAACGGGATTCTGACGCTCGGGATCGGCGACGGCCAGTGCGCCGCAGGCCGGGTGCTCGCCGAAGTCCTGGCCCTCGACGGTTTCGAGGTCCGCGTCGTCGAACGCGACGACCTGGCGGAGTTCGTCCGCACGCCGACCGCGGACCACGTGGGTGGCGGCCTGTTCCAGGCCGACGGCGGGTCGGTCGACCCGGCGCGCCTGGTGGCCGGCCTCGCCGATGCGGCGCGGAGACACGGTGCCCAGCTGGTCACCGGGACAGCGGTTCGGTTGATCGACGGCAGGGGCGGCCGCATCGAGCTGGACACCAGCGCAGGGCCGGTGAGCAGCGCATCCGCCGTTGTCGCGCTGAACGCGTGGACGCCGGCGCTGATCCCGGAGCTGCTCGGCCTGATCACCCCGGCGCGCGCGCAGATGCTCGCCTACGAGCCGGTCGAGCCGGTCTTCCACGTGCCCACCACGGCAGCGCTCACCGAGCACGGGGAGTACTGGAGGCAAACGCCGGGCGGGGAGATTCGCGTCGGCGGCCGTCGCGATCTTGACCATGACTTCGCGACCAGAGACCAGATCCCCACCGAGGAGGTCCAGCGGGGGGTCGAGCAGGTTCTGCCGGCGTTGTTCCCCCAGCTCCGACTGCCTGCGGTGCGAGCCCGTTGGGCGGGCGCGATGGCGATGACGCCGGACGGGCTGCCGGTGGCCGGGCGCGTGCCCGGTGTGCCGGGCGCGTGGTTCGCTGCAGGCTGCAACGGGCACGGACTCGCGCTCGCCGCCTCCCTCGGCCGGTCGCTGGCGGAGGCGGTCGCGACAGGTCGCACCCCCACAGAGCTCGAGCCGTTCTCCGTGGCTCGTCCCTCTCTCGGCTGACGGCCCGCCGAACTGCCGAAGCGGGCCTGCTGCCGCAGGCCCGCCCGGTGCCAGTGATCACCCCGGAGGGTCCTAGACGGTGTGGTAGCGCGGGTCCAATTCGGCCGCGCTGGATGCGTTGGTCTTGGTCACGACGATGTTCCCCGTCGCGTCGTACATCGGGACCAGGCCCTGCTGCACGTAGGCGGTGGCGGGCGGGATCTGGTTCACATTCGCCTGCATGATCGCCGGCTCACGGTTGCGCAGCGTACCGATGGGCGTTTCTACCTCCAGGTTCACTCGCTGCGTGCTCACGAGGTGCTGTGCGCCGAACGAGGAACCGTAGGGGATCTCGAAGCGGCCGAACGTCGGGCGGATCATCGGGTCGACGCCCCGACCGACCTTCATCGTGAGGGGAACTTCGGTGCCGAACAGCGTTGTGCTGACGCTCTCCGACACGATGCGGAAGATCTCGATGTCGAAGCGGAGGGCCCCGTCGGTCGTGAGGACCGGGTCGGGCACCTTGACCTCGCAGTCCTGGACGTCGAAGACGATCGTCTCCTCTGGCGAGTCGGGCTCGAACGGCGCCGCGCCGGTCTTGATCGTGAGTGTGGTGGTGGCGGTGAGCCGGTAGCCCAGCGTGCCGTCGCTGAGCTCGATCCGCGGCGCCATGAACTCGGCGACCTGAGCGAACCGCGACTGCAGTTGCTCGAGGTTGAGGGTCTTCTCGGAGTGCTGGATGGACATGTGCTGCCTTCCTGACGGTGGATCCGACGGGACGTGGGTGATCACTGGACTTGGTGGTCGGACAGGCGCGTCGGCTTGCCCATGGCCGCGAGCACCTGGGCCGCCGCGTCCTCGCCGGACTCCATGGCCCCGCCCATGCACGCTGAATGGCGGGTGCTCGTCTGGTCGCCGGCGAAGAACAGCCGCCCGACCGGTTCGCCGAGCAGGCCCCAGTACTTGGTGATCTGGCCGGGCCTGAAGTTCGGGAAGGCACCCAATGCCCACGGATCCTGGCTCCACCGGTCGAGCCAGGCACGCCCGGAAAAGCCCGAGCTCGCCCCCGGAACCCATTGCTCGAGTTGCGCCAGGGTCTGGTCGACGACCGTCTGCGGAGCGGGCCCGTGCGGGCGCCGCGTCGGCAGCTGCGATTCGGTCTCCCCGGTCGGGAAGATGCTGAGCAGGCCGGGGCCGCCCTGGCCCCGCGAGGAATCCCAGCCGTGGATCTGGGGCGCCGTCGACTCGATGCCGCCGTTCCATCCGTACGTTGCGAGCGGCTGGGTGAACTGCATGGTCAACTTGCCCTTGTTGCCCATGTCGATGCTGTCGATCGCTTCCCGGCGGACACGGTCGAGCTCGACTCCGGACAGGTCGACCCTGCGCAAGGTGGAGAACGGCACTGCGGACACGACGAAGTCGGCCAGAACCGTCTGCGGTTTGCCTGCGAAGCGGAGCTCGAACCCGTCGCCTCGCTGCCGCAACGCCTCCAACGGCGTGCCGAACTCGATCCGTCCGGCGGGCAGCCGCTCGGCGAGCCGGATCGGGATCAGCTGGTTGCCCCCGCGGACGTGGTAGAAGATCCAGGCGTCCGGAGCCTCGGAGCCGGTCGGCGGCAGGTAGCCGCGCAGAACGTAGATCGCGCTCAGGTCGCGCGTCTGCCCTGACCAGAAATGCACCATGTCGCTCTCGATGGCCGCTCCCAGGAGGGAGCCGGATCCGCCGGGGACGTGCTGCTCGATCCAGTCGTGCACCGACATCTCGTCGAGCGCGCGGGCTGCATCGGTGGCATCGTCATAACGCCACGACCCGATGCGGTGGGCCTCCGCGTATATCTTGTCGAGGATCTGGTCGAACCCGGCATATGCTTCTTCGTGAGTGGTGCTCTGCCCGTTCAGGTAGCAGACGAGCCTCATATCGGGTCGGGAGTCGGCGTTGACGCTGTCGAGCGTGAGGCCGAGTTCGCTGATGAGTCCGCGCAGGCGCGCGTAGTAGCCGAACACCATTTCTCCGCCGTGTTCGACGACCTGCCCGGGATAGATGTCGTCGCTGCTCCACATGCGCCCACCGACGCGGTCCCGGGCCTCGTACACGGTGACGTCCACGCCCTGCTGTGCGAGCCGGTACGCGCAGGTCAAGCCGGCGAGACCGGCTCCGATGACGGCGACGCGCGCATCGCCGTCGCCCCCGGTCGCACACGACACAGCGGTCGCGCCGAGCGCGGTCGTCGCTGCGGCGAGTCCGCCGAGGAAGGCGCGGCGCGTGAGCGCCTGCCGGCGGGGCGCGCTTCGATCGCTCATGACGTCACCTGCACTTCCTCGAGCCGCAGATTCGCGAACGGGTCCGTGTGCACGTCGGTGACCCGCGCGGAGTGGCAGGTGAGTGCACGCCAGCTCCACAGCGGGACCACGGGCATGTCGTTCAGGAACTCGGCCTCGGCGAGCTGGTAGTAGGGCAACCCCTTCACCGGGTCGGCCACCTCGGCAGCCTTACCGATGTAGTCCTGTGCGGTGCCGGCTTCGTAGCCGACCCAGTTGCCCGGCCGGGCCAGCTGAGCGAGGTAGTTCTCGACGCTCGGGTAGTCCATCACCCAGTTGAAGCGGAACGGACCGGGAGACGCTTGCGTGCCGAGCGTCGTGAAGTAGTCGGCAGGCTCGGCGCGCTCGAACTGGACGTCCTCGAGGCCGAGGTTGCGCTGCAGATCTGCGGCGACCTCGTGCATCGCACGGTCGTAGGAATCGTCGCCCTCCGGGTAGAAGAGGGTGAGCGTGCCTTCGAATCCTCCCGCCTGCCCGAACATCGCTCTGGCGAGATCCGGGTTGTACTCGCAGTACATTTCGCACGAGCCTGCGCGGGCGCCGGGCAGGCCGGGCGGAAACAGCGAGCGCAGTGGGTCGTAGGCGCCGCCGAGTACTTCAGCGGTGATCCGATCGCGGTCGATGGCCATCGAGATCGCCCGTCGGACGTCCCGCTGTGCGAACCGCTCATCACGCAAGGGCAGGCCGAGATATTCCACCACCGCACTGCGGGTCTCCTGGTAGCGGTCGCCGAAGATCTGTCGGGCTTCTGCCGCCAGGTCCGGTGGAATGTGCAGCATGATGTCGCTGCTTCCGGAGCGCGCGTCCGCGTAGGCGTCAGCCAGGGTCGGGAAGTACGTGAAGGTCACGCCTTCGGACCGGGCCGGGCGAGGACCGGCGTATTCCTCGAACCGCACGAGCTCAGCCCGTTGTTCGGTGTCGGTGTCGTCCTTCACCTTGAACGGTCCGTTACCGATCGGGTGCTGGTCGAACGCCTCGAGATCGGCGAAGGCCGCTTCCGGCAGGGGCGCGAGCCCGGGGTAGCTGAGCAGCTGGGGGAACTGGTTGAAGGGCTCGGTCAGCGTGACCTGCAGCGTGTAGTCGTCGCCGACCTGCAGCCCGGCCAGCGTGGTGGCCGTGGGAGCACCGCTCGGCGGATTGAGCGCAGCGTACCCGGCGACATTCCGAAAGTACGCGTTCGTCGGCCACTCGTTCGGTCCGTAAGCGGCGGCGTTCCAGGCGTCCACAAAACTCTGGGCGGTCACTGCCTCGCCGTTGTGGAAGAACTGCCCCGGCCGAACCTTGATGATCCACGAGATCTGGTCGCGCGACGTCACCGACTCGGCGGCGCGCATCACGACCTGGCCGGAGGGATCGATCGCTGTCAAGGAATCGAAGAGACCGCTGATGATCTCCACGCTGTAGGCCTGGACGGACCTTCCGGGGGTGAGGCCGCCAGGGTTGACAGTGGCGATGGAATAGGTCCGGTCGCCGGATGCGATGCCACTCGAAGTGTCTGCCTGAACCGTCACCGAGTTCGTTGCGAGCGGAGCCAGGAAGAGTAGAGCAAGCGCAAGAGCGGCTGCGATGAGCGGCCGAATCCGAGCAGGGGGGAGATGTGGCACGGGTGACTCCCAGCTTTTGGCGCGTAGGAAGAAAAGTATTCGGCGTTCGCGCTGTGGGCAACGGGTTGGCCGAGTCCTGCCACCAGCTCGCTGGGTGATCGGTGCGACAACGTGTGAAAACGAATGAAGAAGGGCTGGGAGCCCGGGAGGAGCAAGAAGAACTGGCCCGGAGGAACAACCGGGATTCTTGGTGATCAGGCGGGCCGGCTGGTCCGTAGCCGGGAATCCGAGCACTGGCGGACCGGCACGGCCGGCAGCGGCAGAAGGCCCATCTGCGCGGCACGCGCACCTGCCTGGAACCTGCTGCGCGCGTCGAGCCGGCTCATCAGCGTTGCGGTGAGCCGTCCGGCCGTGCGAACGGAGACGCCGATGCGTCGCGCGACGACCTGGTCGGTGTGCCCCTCGGCGAGAAGGCGGAGCACTCCGAGTTCCTGTGTCGTCAGCTTGGCGTCGTGGCTGGTGCCGAGGCCCGCCGGCGCGGCCTTCTCCCAGATGAACTCGCAGAACGCGCCCAGCGCGACCATCAGGTCAGGGCCGTCGACGATCGATACCTCGCGCCGGACGCTCCCGGACGAGCGGGGTGGGGCGAGCATTGCCGTGCGTCGATCGAAGACGATGATGTTCATCGGTACGGTCGGCAAGCAGCGGATCGATGCGCCAAGTCCCAGCAGACCGGTGATCCATTCCTGCGGCGCCACCGCTGCCAGCTTGCTGGTGATGACGCAACGCAGGTCGACCTCGCACAGCGACGTCAGCTCGGACAGCGCTCGGCGAGTGAGTTCTGAGTCGGGGTCGGGGTGCTCGTCGTGCATGAGGAGGAAAACGGACTCCCGACATTCACTCAGGAGTCGGACGGCGTGGCGTCGGATGACCGGATCGACCATGGGCGGCGGAAAACCTCGCAACGTGCACACCTCCGGTAAGCAAGTATGGCGCTGCCAATCGCACGCAAAGTTGTAACAGTAGCTCAGTCGCGAACAGAGGGGCAAGATCCGCCCGGTGGGCGCCCGATGCTTCACCTGAAATTCGCAGCGAAGTTGCGTTGGGGGGTCACGTGGTTTTCGGTCGTGCGCGGGTCCGGTCCCGTCCCCTCCTCCTGTGTCCGTTCGATTGCCGGTCCCTCGTGGCCGGCCGACACCGCCGTGGCGGCGCACCTGTGCGGACCGTATGGAATCCACCGCGCCGCGGCCGCTCCGTCAAGACCGGGCCCCTTCAGATGGCCGATTCCGGCCACTGCGTTGGTGTCGGAAAGCCTGGGCAGTAGACCTGTGGGGTGGCAGGTGATCTGACCCGTGCGGAAGCGGCGCAGCGAGCGGCCTCCCTGGTCGTCGACTCCTACTCCATCGCGGTGGACGTGACCTCTGACGGGGATGTCTTCCGGGGCGTCACCACAGTGTGCTTCGGTGCAGCGACCTCGGACACGTTCATCGACCTGTGTTGTGCGGCCATCCACTCGGCGAAGCTGAACGGCGTCGACCTGGAGCCGCTCCGGTATGACGCAGCTGCGGGGAGGTTGTTGCTGACCGGTCTTGTCGCCGAGAACGAACTCACGGTCGATGCGGACTTTTCGTACAAGAGCGACGGAGCGGGCCTCCACCGCTTCGTCGACCGCGCAGACGGTCAGACCTATCTGCACACCAACTTCGAGCCGGCCGACGCCCACCAGGTCTTCGCCTGCTTCGACCAGCCCGACCTGAAGGCGGTCATCACGTGGGCCGTCACGGCGCCGGCCGGCTGGACGGTGGTGTCCAACAGCCCGGTGCGGGAGGTGGCCGATGCCGGTGGAGCGAGGACCTGGCGGTTCGAGCCCACTCCGAGGATCCCGCCCTACATCACCGCATTCGCGGCGGGGCCTTTCCACGAGGTCCATGACGAGCACGTCGGAGTCCCCCTCGCCCTCTACTGTCGCCAGGCGATGTCCGAGCAGTTGGACGCGGCCGCGGTCCTGCAGACGTGCAAGGACGGGCTCGACTTCTTCACCGACGCCTTGGGTCCGTATCCGTTCTCGAAGTACAGTCACGTGTTCGTGTTGGAGTTCGCAAGTGGCGGCGCCATGGAGAACCCTGGTTGCGTCATCCTCAGCGAGGAAGGGCACATTTTCGGATCACGTGTCCCCGAATCCGCGTACGAAAGGCGCGCTGAGACGATCCTGCACGAGATGGCGCATATGTGGTTCGGAAACCTGGTCACGATGCGGTGGTGGGACGACCTCTGGCTGAACGAGGCGTTCGCCACCTACTTGGCGGTGCTCGCGCTTGCCGAAGGGGCATCCCCGTACAGCGGCTGGGTAGGATTCGCCAACCGCACGAAGGCGTGGGCTCATCAACAGGATCAGCTGTCCTCGGCCCACCCGATCTCGGCCGACGTGAACAGTATCGCGAACGTGCGGAACAACTTCGACGGAATCACCTATGCCAAGGGTGCTGCGGTGCTCAGGCAACTCGCCGCCTGGGTCGGGCAAGAGGCGTTCCTGGCCGGTCTGCGCGAATATTTTGCCGTGCATGCGTGGTGCAACACTTCTCGTGAGGACCTGCTCGCGGCACTTGAGAAGTCCTCCGGGCGAGACCTGTCGTCCTGGTCGGCTGAATGGTTGGAAAGTGCGGGTGGCAATGTTCTGCGCCCGTCCTTCACCCTCGACGCGGCCGGCCGCTTCTGCTCCTTCGCGATCGTCCAAGAAGGCTCGGGGTGCAATCCCACGCTGCGTTCGCACCGCGTCGCCGTCGGATTCTATCGTCGGACGCCTGCCGGTATCGTCCGCGATCGACGGATCGAGCTCGACGTCGCCGGGCCACGGACGGCGGTCCCGGAGGTCGTCGGCCTGGGTATGCCCGATCTTGTGCTGGTCAACGACGACGATCTGACCTACGCGAAAATGCGGCTGGATGCAGGCTCCCTGCACACGCTGATCAACGGGATCACGGAGATCACGGATCCATTGGCGGTCGCGCTGTGCTGGTCTGCGGCCTGGGACATGACCAGGGATGCAGAGATGGCTGCCGGAGACTACGTGCGGCTCGTCGCCCATGGCGCAGGGGCGATCGGGGACCCCGTCGTCCTGGAGACGGTCCTCCACCAGGCCAGGATCGCGATGCTGCGGTACAGCTGCGAGTCTCACCGCGAGGCCGACCGCGCGCTCTTGGCGCAGCGGCTACGAGGCCACCTTGCGGCCGCGCCGCCGGCCTCCGACGAGCAGCTGATCTACCTCTCGGCACTCGCCGAGTGCATCGCGGGCCCCGAGGACGCGGCGGTCGTGCGCGAGGTCCTGGATGGCCACACCGATCTCCAGGGGCTCGTCGTCGATGCCGACTGTCGCTGGAAGCTGCTGCTCGGTCTCGTCGCGAGTGGCGCTGCCGGAGAATCGGAGATCGCCGCTGAGTTGGCCCTCGACGGGACCGCGGTGGGGGAACAACGCGCGGCGCGTTGTCGTGCCGCGATCCCCACACCTGAGGCGAAGGCCGCCGCATGGGAGCTCCTCACGGGCGGGCGTGAGAGAAGTGGTGCCATCCTGGTCGCCACGATGCTCGGGTTCGCGGAGCCGTCGCACGGCCGACTGCACGCGCCGTTCGTCGAGCGCTACTTCTCGGTGATCGATGAGATCTGGAACAGCTACCACTCCGAGTTGGCCACGGGTTTCGTGGTGGGGGCGTATCCGTCGGCGGTCGTTGCTCCCGAGACGTTGGCCGCGTCCGAGGCGTACCTCGCTCGCGGCACCTCACCGCTGCCCCTGGCCCGCCTGGTTCGTGAGGGCATGGACGGCGTCGAGCGTGCCTTGAAAGCCCGTCATCACGACGCGGGGAGCAGGTCCTGACAAGCATCGCTGACAAGCATCGCTGCAGAGCGTCGATACCCGATCCGCGCTCGGCGCCAACGCGACGGCGCGACCCCCGGGGTCGCGCCGGCCCGCGAGTTGGATCAGTGGTTGGAGCGCACCGCTCGTTTCAGCAGGGCCGCTCCGGCGACGATCACGACGAGGCCGATCACCAGCCACTGCGTTGATCCGGTCATGAAGCTGCCACCGAGCAGGTTGGCCCCCTGCAGCGTCCACACCGAACCAACCAGTACCAGGAGGATGCCGAGCGCGAGAATCACGTAACGGGTCATACGAAGAGTATGCTGCTCGACCGGCGACGGCGCGTTGGGGTGGCCGAAAGCTGACAGCTTCGGCGACCCGAGGAGCTCATCGAGCGAGGTGAGCATTTTTTCGCGGCCGAGGGCGAGGAATTCGCCACGCCTGCGACCAAAACGTGAGTTGATCGATTGTGTCCCAATTGCGTCGGGTTCTCGTGGGGGAGCGAGGTCGTGGTGCTGCGGTGTTCGGGCGATGCGGTGCACCGGACCGGCGATGATGATCACCATGTGGTGGCGGGGACTACGCTTCCCGGTGTGGCCGAGTCGCGACCGCAGCTGTCCGCCGTCGAGCAGCGGGTGCTCGGAGCGTTGCTGGAGAAGCAGCGCACGGTCCCCGCGAGCTATCCGCTCACCCTGAACGCCCTGCGCAGCGCGTGCAACCAGACGAGCAGCCGCGACCCGATCACCGACTACGACGACGCGCTGCTGCAGGCCACGCTCAAGGACCTCAGGGACCGTGAGCTGGTCCGGCCCGTGTGGAGCGGTGCCGGCTCCCGGGCCGTGAAGTTCCACCAGCGGCTCGAGGAGCACCTCGGAGTCGGTGAGCCCGAACTGGCGGTGCTCACCGTCCTGCTGCTGCGCGGACCGCAGGCGCCCGGCGAGCTGCGCTCCCGGACCGCCCGGCTGCACCCGTTCGCCGACCGCGCCGAGGTGGAGGCCGTGCTGCGCGGGCTCGCCGAGCGGGCGGACCCCCTGGTCGTCGAGCTGGAACGCAAGCCGGGGGAGAAGGACCACCGCTGGGCCCACCTGCTCGGCCCGCTGCCGGAAGCGGCACCCCCGCCGGTGGGCGTCGACCGCGACGCCGTCATCGCCGAGGGCACCGCCGCCCGCGACGCGCGGGTGCTCGCCGCGTACGACGCCGCCGCGGCGGGCTACGCACAGGACGTCACGGCCGAGCCGGCCCGCAAGCCGTTCGACCGCTGGCTGATCGACCGCATCGCCGCCGACGCCGACGGTGGTCCCGTCGCCGACGTCGGCACCGGGCCGGGGCACGTCGCCGCCCTGCTCGCGGAGTCCGGGGCCCCTGTGGTGGGGCTGGATCTGTCGCCCGCGATGGTCGAGGAGGCCAGGAACCGGTACCCGGAACCGGAGTTCCAGGTCGGTGACCTCACGAAGCTCCTGCGCCCCCGCGCCGCCGCGGGCTGGTCGGCCATCACAGCGTGGTACGCCTTCGGGCACATGGCCGCCTCGGAGCTCCCGGCCGTGATCGCCGGGCTCGCCCGCGTGCTGGTGCCCGGAGGGCTGCTGGCGTTCGCCCTGCACGCGGGCGAGGAGGTGCGCCACCTCGACGAGCTGTGCGGCGCGGCCGTCGACCTGGAACTCGTGCTGCACGACCCGCCCGAGGTGGTCGGCGCCGTCACCGCCGCCGGACTGGTGAACGTCGAGTGGTACCTGCGTTCACCGCTGCCCGACGTCGAGATGCCCACCGAGCGCCTCTACGTGCTGGCGCGGCGGCCGCACTGAGCGACCGGGGCCGGGTCAGAACGCGGTGGCGCCCGCCTCGCACACGGTGTGGTCCTGCTTGCCGGTTCCGCCGCTGACCCCGACGCCCCCGACGGTCTGCCCGTCGCGGGTGAGCGGGATGCCACCGGCGAAGATCATCACCTTGCCCTCGTTCGACGCGTTGATGCCGTAGAAGTCCTGGCCCGGCTGGGAGTTCTCACCGAGCTCCTTGGTCGTGATGTCGAAGGCGCGTGCGGTCCAGGCCTTGTTGATCGAGATGTCGACGGAGCCGAGCCACGCGCCGTCCATGCGGACGTGGGCGACGAGGTTGCCGCCCGCGTCGACCACGGCGACGTTCATGGGCTGGCCGATCTCCTCGGCCTTGGCCTCGGCAGCGGCGATGACCCTGCGGGCGTCGTCGAGCGTCACTGTTTCCATGGGGGTCTTCTCTCCCGGGTCGGGGGCCGGTCGAGGGCCGGGTACCCGCTCCGGGGCGACTCAGTGCTGCCGGCGGCCTTCGCACACCGGCATCGGTGCTCGCACACCGACTGCCGTCGATGTGCGAGCACCACAACCGGTGTGCCGCGTGCGCGTCACGCCGGGCGGCCGTAGGCCTCCAGCAGTCGCAGCCAGACCTCGCTGAGGGTCGGGTAGGCGGGCACGGCGTGCCAGAGGCGCTCCAGCGGCACCTCGGCGGCGATCGCGATGGTGGCGGCGTGCAGGAGCTCGGCGACGTCGGGGCCGACGAGGGTGAAGCCCACGATCACCCCGCGGTCCTCGTCGACGACCATGCGGGCCTGCCCGTCGTAGCCGTCGGCGTGCAGGGCGGCTCCGGCGACGGCACCCAGGTCCTGGTCGACGACGCGCACGCGCAGGCCGGCGTCCGCAGCGGCGGCCGCGGTGAGCCCGACCGAGGCGACCTCGGGTTCGGTGAACACGACCTGCGGCACGGCGCGCTCGTCAGCGGTGGCGGCGTGGCGCCCCCAGGCCCGGTCGTCGACCCGCTCCCCGCGGGCGCGGGCCACGATCGTGTCGCCCGCGGCGCGGGCCTGGTACTTGCCCTGGTGGGTCAGCAGGACCCGGTGGTTGACGTCGCCCGCGGCGTAGAGCCAGCCGTCACCGATCGGGGCGCCCTCGGCACCGAGCACCCGGAGAGTGCCGTCGACGGTGAGCCAGGCGCCGGGGATGAGGCCGACGGCTTCCAGGCCCAGGTCGTCGGTGTTGGGACGGCGGCCGGTGGCCACGAGCAGCTCGTCGGCTTCGATCTCCTCGCCGTCGGTCAGGACGATGTGCACGGTGCCGGTGTCGTCGCGGCGCACGGACCGGGCCTCGGCGCCGATCCGGATCGTCGCGCCGCCCTTCTCCAGCTCCTGGACGACCCGCTCCCCGGCGAACGGCTCGGCCGCGGGCAGCACCCCGTCACGGGCCAGCACGGTGACCGCGGACCCGAGGCCGGTGAACGCGGTGGCCATCTCCATGGCCACCACGCCGCCGCCGATGACGGCCAGGCGGGCGGGGACGCGGTGGGCGGCGGCCGCCTCGCGGCTCGTCCAAGGGGCGGCCGCGGCCAGCCCGGGCAGGTCGGGGACCAGCGCGCGGGTGCCGGTGGCGATCACCACGGCGTGGCGCGCGGTGAGCGTGGTGGTGGCGTCGCCGTCGACCACCTCGACCGTGCGGGGGCCGCTGATGCGGCCCTGACCCCGGTGCAGGGCGATGCCGGCCTGCTGCAGCCAGGACACCTGCCCGTCGTCCTTCCAGTGCGAGGCGAAGCCGTCGCGGCGCTCCAGCACCGCCGCGGCGTCCACGTCGCCGATGACGGCCTCCCGGGCGCCGGGCAGCCGGCGCGCAGCGTGCAACGCGGCCGTGCTGCGCAGCAGGGCCTTGGTGGGCATGCACGCCCAGTAGGAGCACTCCCCGCCGACCAGTTCCCGCTCCACGATGGCGACGCTCAGGCCGCCCTGCACCGCGCGGTCGGCCACGTTCTCGCCGACCGGACCGGCGCCGATCACGATGACGTCGTACGTACTCACGTCAGTTCCCCTTCGCGGCGCGGCCGAGGCGGATCGCGGAGACGAGGAAGAAGATCCCGCCGAGCACGGCGTAGCCCGCGACCTGGCTCAGGGTCTGGCCCTCGGCGGCGGCCTGCAGGTAGAAGGAGGTGCCCGCGAGCACGGAGATGCCGCCGCTGAGGATCATCGCCCACTGGCCGCCCATCGTGCGGCGGGTGAGGGCGACGACGAGCTGGACGAGTCCGGCGACGACCGCCCACACGCCCCACACCCGCAGGACGCCCGGGATGCCGGAGGACAGGGCCACGGCCATGCCGATCGCGGCGAGCGTGCTGATCACGATGTTCACGTACAACAGGCGGGTCGATCCGCTCGCGCCCGACGAGCGGGCGTCGACGATCGCGGCGGCCACGTCGAACAGCGGGTACAGCACGATCAGCGTGGCGCTCACCGGCCCGACGCTCGACCCGATCACGAACATCAGCGCGGCCCACACGATCGCGAAGCCGAACCGGACGAAATACAGATTCCGCAGAGCTGACGCGTTCCTCGTGCGTGCCGAGGCGGCAGCGGTGGTCATGGGGTTGTCCTTTCAGCGGTAGTAGACGGACTAGTTCGTCTATCTGATACCTGCACGGTCCCGCGTGGCGCCTGTGCCCACAAGGGAAAGTGGTGCACGCCACTGCGGATCCTGCTGAACGCCTCGTTCGCCGGTGATCGAGAGCTGGGCCACATCCGGTGGTGCCGGAGAGGTTGCGGGGCCAACGTAGTAGACGTACTGGTAAGTACGCACCTGAGGGTGCATTCTGAGAATGGTTACGGCATTGTGTCTGATTTCTCCGGATCCGGAACGGCCGACGAATCCGCGGAATCCGGTCGAGGATGGGTCCTGCCGCTGTGCGTGCTGGTGGTGGGCGCGTTCATGTCGGTGCTCGACACCAGCATCGTCAACGTCGCCGTGCCGGCGATCCAGCTCGACCTGTCCGCCGCCGCGGACGACGTCGAGTGGATCGTCACGGGTTACACGCTGGCGCTCGGCGTGGTCGTGCCCCTCACGGGGTGGCTGGGGGACCGGATCGGGCGGACCACCCTCTACATCCTCTCGATGGTCGGGTTCGCCGCGGCGTCCGCCCTGTGCGGGGCGGCGTGGGACCTCGACTCCCTGATCGCGTTCCGGATCCTGCAGGCGATCCCGGGCGGTATCCTCCCGGTGGTCACCATGACGATCCTGTACCAGATCGTGCCGCCCGCGAAGATCGGCGCGGCCGGTGGGATCTACGGCCTCGGGGTGGTCGTCGCGCCCGCGGTCGGCCCGGTGCTGGGCGGCTACCTCGTCGAGTACGTCGACTGGCGGCTGATCTTCTACATCAACGTGCCCATCGGCGTGCTCGGCACCATCGCGGCCATCGCCGTCTTCCCGCGGATCCGGCCGGCCACCTGGCCGCGGTTCGACCTGTGGGGCTTCCTCACGATCGCCTACGGCCTGTTCGCGCTGCTCCTGGCGTTCTCCGAGGGCCAGGACTGGGGCTGGACCAGCTATCGCATCCTGGCCCTGTTCCTCTCGGGCCTGCTGAGCCTCGCGCTGTTCGTGGTGATCGAACTCGAGGTGGACGATCCGCTGATCGATCTGCGGGTGTTCGCGAGCGGGGCCTACACGCTCTCGATCGTGCTGCTGGGCGTCGCGGTCACGGGCCTGTTCACCACGCTGTTCTTCATCCCGCAGTTCCTGCAGGTCGTGCAGGGGTTGCAGGCGCTGGACGCCGGGCTGGTGCTCGTGCCGTCCGCACTGGTGCTGGTGGTGATGGTGCCGCTGGCCGGGCGGCTCTACGACCGGTTCGGACCCCGCTGGCCGGTGGTGAGCGGGCTGCTCGTGATGGCCTACGGCTCCTACCTGCTGGCCCACCTCACGGCGAACACCCCGCGGGCCGACGTCGAGCTGTGGACCTCGATCCGCAACGTGGGCACCGGGCTGGCGCTGATCGCGATCATCACCGCCGGGGTGTCGGCGCTCCGACCGACGTTGACGGTGTCGGGCAGCGCCATGAACAACGTGGTGCAGCGGGTGGCGTCCAGCGTGGCCGTCGCGGTGTTCAGCGGGCTCAACACGTCGGCCTCGGCGCAGCTGCTGGTCGACCGGGGGAGCCTCTACGGGCACGGCCCGGCGGAGCTGCCCGAGATCAGGACGGCCACCGAGCAGGGCGCCTCCGGCCTGCTGCCGCTCTACCGGCAGCTCACGGCCGGCATCACCACCGAGACCTACGCCAACGGGTTCTTCGTCGTGGCCCTGCTGTGCGCCGCTGCGGCGGTCCTCGCCCTGTTCCTGCGCTCGGGCAGGGCGAGGGCCGGCACCGCGCCGTGAGCGGATACGAGTGCTCCAGCACTCGTATCCACTCACGGCCCCGGGGGTCAGGCGACGGTCGCGTCGACGGTGACGTCGATGTTGCCGCGGGTGGCGTTCGAGTAGGGGCAGATGGCGTGCGCGGCCTGCACCAGCTGGTCGGCCGCGGCCTGGTCCAGCCCTCCGAACTCCACGTGCAGCGCCGCGCTCAGCGTGAAGCCGCCCTCGGGCGTCGGGTGCACCGACACCTCGGCGACGACCGCCGAGTCGGTGAACCTGACCTTCTGCTGCGCGGCGACCGCCTTGACCGCGGAGTGGAAGCACGAGGCCCACCCGGCGGCGAAGAGCTGCTCGGGGTTGGTGGCTCCGCCCGGGCCGCCCATCGACTTCGGGATGGCGAGGGTGACGTCCAGGAGTCCGTCGTCGGTGGCGGCCCGGCCCCCCGCCCTCCCGTCGCCGGTGGAGGTGGCCACTGCCGTGTAGAGCGTCTCGCTCATGTCGTGCTCCCTATGTAGACGAACCAGTACGTCTACGTTAGCACGCGCTGATCCCGGAGGCGGGTGGCCGACGTGTTCCGAACATCACCGGACCCGTGCCCGCGTTGATCTGGTGCTGGGGAAGGTTTGGGGAAGGAGCGTCCTACTCCGCGGCCTCGATCACGGCGCGTCCGGCTCGGACGAGCGCCTCCGTGCGGGTGGTCGAGTCGGGCTCGAGGTAGCCGCCGACCATGGCGCCGTCGCGCAGGATCATGAGCTGGTCGGCCACCGTGGCGCGGTCGCGGATGCCCATCTCCCCGAGCAGACCGGTGAGGAACGACGTGAACCAGGCTCGGTGCGCGGCGATGGTGCGGCGCGCGGGGTGGCCGGGGTCGGCGAACTCGGCCGCGGCGTTGATGAACGGGCACCCGCGGAACCCGGGGGAGCAGCTGATGTCCCCGATGCCCTGTGCGATGGCGAGCAGGGTGCCGCAGGCGTCGCCCGCCTGCTCGTGGAAATGCTCGATCGCCTGCCGTTCGACCGCCGCGCGGCCCTCGAGGTAGGCCACCACCAGGTCGTCCTTCGAGGGGAAGTGCCGGTAGAAGGTGACCTTGCTGACGCCTGCCGCGGCGATCAGCTTGTCGGCGCTGACGGCCCGGATGCCCTCGGCGTAGAAGTACTCGTCGGCCGCGGCGAGGATCCGGTCGCGGACCGGGGACGACTGCTGCTGCGTGCCGGCTGCCCGTGGCATCGGTGTTCCACCTCGTTCTGGGGGCGCTGACTGACGTACTAGTCAGTATACCCTCAGGGGGGTGCCCTCCCTCAGAACCCGCCCGAGGCGACGAGGACGGCCCAGCTCACCAGCGGCCCGGCGACGGTCACGGATCCCGCGAAGACCAGCAGGCCGCGGTAGATGGTGCGGCGCTCGGCGGCGTCGGCGTTAGCCATCGCGATGGCGCCCCCGGTGGAGAAGGGCGAGACGTCCACGAGTGATGAGGAGATCGCCAGGGCCGCGACGAGGCCGACCGCGCTGATGCTGCCGGAGGCGACGAGCGGCACCGTCATCGGCACGAGCGCGGCCAGGAGGCCGGTGGTGGACGCGAACGCCGAGACGACCGCCCCGATCACGCAGATCAGCAGCGCGGCAACGACCGGCGCGCCCACGGCGGCGACCGAGGCGCCCGCCCACTCGATGGTGCCGTTGCGCTGCAGCACCCCGACGTAGGTGAGCACGCCGCTGAGCAGCAGCACGATCCCCCAGCTGACGTCGCCCAGCGCGCCGCCGCTCGACGCGGGGAAGGCCAGGGTCAGGACGACCGCGATCGTCAGGGCGAGGAACCCGATGTCGATGCCGAGGCCGATCGCGCCGACCACCAGCAGGGCGAGCCCGGCCAGCGTCGAGCCCTGGGCGAGCGTCGGCCGGGGCGTGGTCGGCGGCGCCGTCGCGGTGCCGGGGCCGCGGTGGGTGCGCAGCGGGCTGCGGTCGGCATCCGGGGTGCGTGGCCGCACGAAGAACGCGGTGATCGCGGCCGCGGCGATCCCGAAGACCAGGGTGGCAGGAACAGTGCGTTGGGGTCGACGGGCAGGCCGTTGCGGACCTGGATCCCGCGGACGACGACCCCGAGCACCCCGAGCGGGGAGAAGGACCCCGCGGTGGCGCCCATCCCGACCATGATCACGACGAGGAGCGGCCGGACGCCGTGGGCAGCGGCGATCGTCATGCCCGCAGGCATCAGGATCAGCGCCACCGCGTGCGAGAGCGCCCCGATGCCGCACAGCGCCGCGGAGAGCAGGAAGAAGACCCACGGGATGGCGGCCGCCTTCCCGTGCACGGCCCGGAAGCTCGCATCGATCGCCCATCCGACCGTGCCGTTCCTGCGGGCGATGGCGAAGAGGTAGGTCACCCCGACCAGCACGAGGAAGATGTCGGCGGGGAACGCGGCGAGGACGTCCTTCGGGGCCTCGCCCCCGATCAGGCCGCCGACGACGAAGGACGCGACGAACGCGAGCGCCCCCATGTTGACCGGGCGGACGGTGGCGACGAGGACGACGAGCGCGAGCACGACGACGGACAGGACAGCGGTGGACACGGGGCCTCCCGGGCGATACGTCGTTGGATGCCGTGGGCGGGACGGCGGTGCGGGTGGTCAGGCGACCGCGGCTGCGGTCAGGACCGGGACTCCGGGCCGGGCAGCAGACCCGCGGCGACCAGGCGCGGGATGAGCCCTCCGGCGTCGAGGATGTCGAGGACCGTGCGGGGGAGCGGCGTGAAGCCGAGCGTGGTGGCGCCGCACCGCAGCCGGCCCTGCGTGAGGTGGGCCTCGATCACCTCGCCCTCGCGGACGGCGGCGGTGATGCCGGGCACGGTGAGCGCGGGCAGCCCGTTGTTGATCGCGTTGCGCAGGAAGAGCGAGTTGAACTCCTCGGCGACGAGCGCGGCGACGCCGAGGTGGCGCATGAGGCCGGCGACGGGCCGGCTGGAGCCGACCCCGAAGTTGCGGCCCGCGACGACCACGTCGCCCGGCCGCACCTCGTCGGTCCATCCGGGCCGCAGGTCGTAGAAGACGTACCGGGCGGCCTCGGCCACCGGGAGCTTCATCGCGAAGCCGGGGTACATGGCGTCGGTGTCGATGCTGTCGCCGAACACCCACGCCCGCCCGCTGACGACGTGGTCCAGGGTCTGGTTCACGACAGGGCCTTCCGCGGGTCGGTGATCCGGCCGGTGACCGCCGAGACGGCGACCGTCGCCGTCGACGCCATGTAGATCTCCGCGTCCGGGCTGCCCATCCGGCCGCGGAAGTTGCGGGTGCTTGCGGTGAGGCAGACCTCGCCCGCCCCGAGCACGCCCATGTGGTAGCCGAAGCAGGCGCCGCAGGTGGAGTTGGTGACCACCGCGCCCGCGTCCGCGATCGCCTGCACGTACCCGAGGCGCACCGCCTCGCGGTAGACGGCCTGGGAGGCGGGCGTGACGATCAACCGGACGCCGTCGGCGACCGTGCGGCCCCCGAGGATCTCCGCGGCGATCCGCAGGTCGTCGAGCTGGCCGTTCGCGCAGGAGCCGATGAAGCACTGGTCGAGGCGGCGGTCCTCGATCTCCGACACCGGCACGGCGTTGGCGCTGACCGTGCCCGGCCGGGCCACGTGCGGCTCGAGGGCCGTGAGGTCGACCGTGCGGACCTCGGCGTATCCGGCGTCGGGGTCCGGGTGCGCCGGGGTGTAGGCGCCCGCTCCGTGGGCGTCGAGGAACTTGCGGCAGCGCTCGTCGAAGTCGAACACCGTGAAGTCCGCGGACACCTCCGCCCCCTGCGTGGCGATGGTGCGCCGGTCGTTCATCGGCACGGACGCCAGGCCCGGGCCGCCGAACTCGAGGTTGTGGTTCGTGGCGTCGCCCCAGCGGCCCGCGATGTGCAGGAACACGTCCTTGCCGCCGATCCCCGGGGGGAGCGCGCCGACGAGCTCGTACCGGATCGTCGGGGCGACCGAGTACCAGGTCTCGCCGGTGCACAGGATCGACACCACCTCGGCCGGGCCGAGCCCACGGGCCGCGCTGTTGTAGGCGCCGGCCGCGCACGTGTGCGAGTCCGTGCAGGTCAGGACCTGTCCGGGCAGTGCGAGCGCGTTCTCGGCGATGACCTGGTGGCAGATGCCGTGCCGTCCGACGTCGAAGAACCGGGTGATCCCGAACCGGCGCGCGAACTCCCGGGCCCGCACCCCCGCCTGCGCGTCGCCGATGCTCGGCGCGGGCACGGCGTGGTCCAGGATCACCGCGGTCCGCTCCGGGTCGTCGATCGTCACCGGGTCGACCCAGTCGACGAACGACAGGTCGATCAGCACGTTCATGTCGACGCGGCAGACGACCGTGTCACCGGCGGCGACCCGGTCCCGGCCGGCTGCCCGCGCGAGTATCCGTTCGACGATCGTCATGCCCATGGTTCCTCCTCGTCCGGGCCGGAGCGGGTGCCGTAGCGCTCGCCGGCGTCGCTCCAGTCGTCCAGCCCGACCTGCCGGAAGATCCCGGCCGGCCCCTCCACCCTCGCCGCGGCCTGCCCGGTCATCCCCGAGAGGGCGGTGATCATGGCGTTGGTCGCGGGCTCGAGCAGCGCCCCGGGGTAGATCGCGAGCCGGTACCCCAGCTTCTCCAGCACGGCCTCGTCGACCTGGGGGCTGCGGCCGGACGGGACGACGTTGAACAGCAGCGGGGCGGGGACCTCCGACGCGATCCGCTCGATCTCCTCGAGCGACTCCGGCGCCTCGACGAAGACCAGGTCGGCCCCCTCCGCGGCGTAGCGCCTGCCGCGCGCGATCGCCTCGTCGATCCCCAGGGGACCGCGGGCGTCGGTCCGGGCGATCACGAGGATCCCCTCCCGGCGGGCGTCGAGCGCGGCGTGCAGCTTCGCGGCGAACTCGTCGGCGTCGATCACCTCCTTGTCGGCCAGGTGCCCGCACCGCTTGGGGAAGGCCTGGTCCTCGAGCTGGATCGCCGCCGCGCCTGCCTGCTCGTAGGCGCGCACGGTGCGCACCACGTGCAGGGGGGTCCCGAAGCCGGTGTCGGCGTCGGCGATCACCGGCAGCTCGCAGGCCGTGACGACCGTCGTGAGCCGGTCCACCATCTCCGTGGCCGTGACCAGCCCGATGTCGGGCACCCCGTATCCGGACACGGCGACGCCCGCACCGGTCAGGTACGCGGCGGGGAACCCGGCCCGCCGGACGAGGTGGGCGCCGAGGCCGTCGTACACACCGGGCGCGCGCACCATCCCCGGCTCCTCCAGCAGGGCGGCCAGGCGCCGCGCCTGTCGCCTCGTGCTCACCCCGCGTCGCGCAGGTGGCCGGACGGGAGCGTGTCGAACCCGGGGTCCTCGGGCAGCGCGATCCCGAAGTGGCGCTGCAGCGCCTCGGAGATGACGTCGTAGAAGGACCCGATGCGGATCACCTGCATCGTGGAGAAGTCGATCATCGTGGACGACCGGCGGTAGTGGTGGAACGGGCGCAGGCCGTAGTCGATCACCACGTCGGCGATGTCGAGGATCGGCTGCTGGATGTCCTCCACGCGGAACTTGGTGCCGGTTCCCGTCAGGTTCGCCGACGACCCGAGCAGCGGGACCGTGCGCTCGACGCTCAGCCGCGCGCACTCGTCGTGGAAGGGCCCGTTGTTCACGAGCATCGCGAGCGTGTCGCCGACGGTGCTCGCGGCGAGCGTCTCGTCGTCGATCCGGCGCACCACGGGGTGGTCGCGGCGGAAGGGGGCGACGACGCCGAGCGGGAGCCCGTAGTCGAGCACGAGCGTCGCCACCACGGCGCGCGCCGCGGGGTCGAGGACGTGGATCTCCTCGTGCATGTACCAGCTGCCGAGCAGCGCGTGGCGCTTGTGCGCCGCCCGCCCCTTGGTGCGGAAGCTGGTGCGCAGCGCCTCCGGCGTGGTGGCACCCAGTGCGTACCCCACGTTGCCGGGCATGATGGCGATCCCCCCGGATTCGAGGGTGTCGACCACCGTCTTCGCGTCGCCGGGAACATCCGGACGGCCCATGAGTCCTCCTCGTCTCGCTGAACCGAGCGCAGGGATCGTGGGGGAGACGGGCCGGGCGCAACCAGCTAAGTTGCGCCAGGTGCAACCAGGCGACGACGACGTGCTCCTGCGGGCGGTACGCGTGCTCGAGACGCTCGCCGGGATGGAGCAGCCGGCGCCGCTCGACGCGGTGGCGCAGCGGACCGGCCTGCCCCGGACGAAGGCCTACCGCGCGCTCCGCGCGCTGGAACGCGACGGGTTCGTCGGCCACGTCGGGCGCCTCGGGTACCGCACGAGCGGGCGGTCGCTGAGCCTCGCGCTCCTGCTCGGGCCCCGGCCGATCCTGCGGCAACGGGCGATCTCGGTGCTCACCCGGCTCAGCGCCGCAACGGCGACCACCTCGACGCTCTACATGCGCAGCGGCGAGCACCGCGTCCTGCTCCTCGCCACCCCGCCGCCCCACGGGCCCCGCCTCGACGTGACCCTCGGCGAACGCGCACCGTTGACCAGCGGGTGCGTCGGCCAGGCGATCCTCGCGTTCCTGCCCGCCGAAACCCGCGACGCGCTGGTCGCGCACTCACCGCGGAACGTGCCGCGGCCCACCCCGGAGGAGCTGGAGGGCATCGAACGGCGCGGCTACGCCATCTCGCGCAACGCCAACCACGTCGGCATCTCGGGGGTGGCGGCCCCGCTGCGCGATCCCTCGGGCGCGGATCCGCTCGGTTCACTTTGCGTGGCGGGCCCCGCAGGCGACCTGACCGACGCCGACCTGCACCGGCTCTCCCGGCCGTTGATCGCCGCCTGCGCCGAACTCGCGCCCAGGATCGCGACGTTGATCGGCCAGGACGGCTGGATCCGGCAGGAGGCACTGGACATCGGGATGCTGCCCGACATCGAGATGTAGACCGAGATGTGACGGCCCGGTCTAGGAGGCTGTCGCGACCCACCCCGTCGCGACCTGACCGGCCCGCACGGCGGCCACCAGGGACTGCAGGGGTGCGTGCCCGTCGGGGCGCAGCATCGTCGTGACGGCCAGCAGGAACCCGGCGGACCGGCGCACCTCCGCGCCGAAGGCCGGTTCGACCGCGGCGGTCCACGTGGCGTGGGGCAGCTCGACGCGCAATCCGGCGCCGGTGAGGCGCGCGCGGACGCCCGCGACGGGTCGGTCGGGGGAGAGGTGGTGCAGCCGGGCGTCGGCCGGGTGCAGCCCGTGGTGGGTGTGGAGGTCGACCGTGGCCACCCGCCAGCGGCGGTCGGCCCCGCGCCGCAGCATGACCATCTCCAGGCCCGGGTTGACCAGCAGCGCCGGGCGCTGCTCGGCCGGTCGGCCCGTGCCGCCGAACGGGAGCGGCACCATCAAGGCGCGGGTGAGGTGGG
The DNA here is from genome assembly GCF_042657305.1 of Pseudonocardia zijingensis. Taxonomy (NCBI): domain Bacteria; kingdom Bacillati; phylum Actinomycetota; class Actinomycetes; order Pseudonocardiales; family Pseudonocardiaceae; genus Pseudonocardia; species Pseudonocardia zijingensis. The sequence continues at coordinate 118,928 of NZ_JBHSKO010000018.1, forward strand.
TGACCAGCTCGGAGGACGTCATCCTGATCCCGCCGCCGTCGTTCCACTCCGGGCGCAGGCAGTGCGGGTGGTGCAGGCTCGCCAGGGCCGACACCATCAGGTCGTCCACCAGCAGCGCGGGCCGCTCGGCACCCAGTGGCGTCCCGCAGGTCTGGCAGTTGCCCGCCCACAGGTGCTCGGCCAGCTCGGCGATCCCGTCCCGCCCCAGTTCGTCGACCGTCCGCCGGCTGACCCGAACTGCGAGCGGGACGGCCCCCGGCCCCCACGACGATCCCGATCCCCCCTGCACGCAGCTGCGAGGCGCGCCGGAGGGTCGCTGATACGTCGGAGCGACCGGGGTCACCCACGGAGATCAGCGCGGACCGGGCTCCCGGGTGGTGTCCCCGCCGCCGGTCATCTCCTGCAACTTGTCGACGGCCGTGTCGATCTGCTCGTCGTGGCCGGCGAACCGGCTCTTCGCCAGCTCCCCGGCCTTGTCCAGGGCCGCGTCGACCTTGTCGTCGTGCTGGTCGAGCAGCTCCTTGGCCTTGTCCATGAATCCCATGCCGGTAACCTTGGCCGCGCGGTGGTCCCGGCGGGGTGCGATCTGCGTCACGCGCCCGGGGGATTCACGGGAGCGGGCGGGAGGCGTCGCGCAGTGCCGGAGAGGGGTGCCGGGTCGTCGGTCGCCTCCTCCGCCGCGGACGGGCGTCGCACCAGGTGGGACGCCCACCGCGTCCGGCGCCGCGAACAGATCGTGCGGGCCGCCCTCGAGGTGCTCGCCGAGGCCGGCCCCGAGTTCGGGCTCGAACAGGTGGCCGCCCGGGCGGGGATCAGCAAGCCCGTCGTCTACCGCTACTACTCCGACCGGGCCGGTCTCGTCGCCGCGATGGGCGAGCGGGCCACGGCGATGCTGCTCGAGCGGATCGTGCCCGCGCTGCAGGCCGACGTGGCGGTGCTGCCCCGCATCCGGATGTCGGTCGGGGCGTTCCTCGCGTTCGCCGACGAGTCGCCGAACGTCTACCGGCTCCTCACGCGGCACGCGCCCGACGGCGGTGCGGGCGTCGCCCGGACCGCTGAGGAGATCGTCGCCCGGGTCCTCGCGGCCGTCCTCGTCGACGCCGTGCCGCAACTGGACCTGGACGCAGGTGTCGTCGAGGTGTGGGCGCACGGCGTGATCGGCTTCGTCCAGAAGACCACGGAGTGGTGGCTCGAGCAGCGGACCGTGACCCGGGACGAGCTGACCGACCGGCTGACCACCCTGGTGTGGGCGCAGATCGACGGGCTGGGCCGCCACCACGGGGTGGCGCTCGACCCCGACCGGCGGCCTGCGCGGCGTCCGGATTTGCGTTACCCGGCGTTCACGGTACTTTCCTGACTCGCGCGCGGTCGGGGCCGCGCGCACACGGGGAGCATGCGGGGGCGTGCTGGGGAGGGGGACCCATGGTCGGGCAGCCGGACCAGCAGGAATCGGACGTGGCCGCAGCGGCCACCGGGACGCCCGACGGGGACACGGCGCCGGGCGGGCAGGCGGCCCGCGCGCTGGGATGCCTGTGCCCCGACCTCGCGAACGCGACGTACCGGGCCGGGCTGGAGGAGGCCCCGTGCGTCGACCCCCGGTGCCCGGTGCACGGAGGGCTCTGGACGTCGGACCCCGTCGTATCCCGGCCGGGCGGCCAGGAGGTCGCCGAGTAGGCCGCACCGACGCGGCGGCCCGCTGGTGCTGACGCGGTCGCCTCCTGGCGATCGCGAATGATCAGTACGCAGAGGTTGCCGGCGAGCCGTGGCGTACTGCTCGGGCCGGGTTGCCGGCGGCTGATCGCGCCGAGCAGTACAAGGGGAGTCTTCGGCCGACTGTGGTGTGCTGCTCGGGTCGGTTGTCCGCGGTTGGGGGAGTCGAGCAGTACGCGGGGGTCCTCGGGTGACCGTGGTGTGCTGTTCGGCCGGGTTGCCGGTGGGTGAACGACCCGAGCAGTACAGGCAGGTCTTCGGGCGACCGTGGCGTGCTGCTCGCCGGGTTGTCGGCGGTTGAGTGAGCCGAGCAGTACGTGGAGGTCTTCGGGCGACCGCGGTGTGCTGCTCGGGTGAGTCACGGGCGGCCGGTCGACCTGAGCAGCGCCGGCGGTCGTGGGACAGCGCTGTGCTGCTCGGCGCGCCCCCGGGGGGTTGATCGGACCGAGAAGTACGCGGAGGTCTTCGGGCGGCGCTGGTGTGCTGCTCGGGGCCGGGTTGTCGGCCGTAGAGCGAGCCGAGCAGTACGTCCCGGTCGGTATCGGGACGGTGTGGTACTGATCGGCTGGATCACGGGCGGCCGTGGTGCCGACCGCGCGACCAGAGGGCGTTGTCTCCCTGGTCGGTGACCTCGGTTCAGAAATTCCGGTCGGGGATGTCGAGACCGGCGCGCCGGCTCCGTCCCCGGGGTGGACCACGGCACACGTACTGGGAGGAGAGCCACGATGGCCACCGCTGAGGACCTCGACCGCGCCACCGACTCGCAGTGGGACTGGGTCGCCGAGCACACCCGCACCTACCTCACCTCGGGCGGCACCGAAGGTCACGAGAACAACGGCGTGCGCACGCTCGTACTCGCCACGACCGGCCGCCGGACCGGGACGCCGCGGCGCACCGCCCTGATCTACGGCACGTCGGGGGACGACCACGTCGTCGTCGCCTCGAAGGGCGGTGCCGCCGAGCACCCGGCGTGGTTCCTGAACCTCGAGGCGGAACCCACTGTCGGGGTGCAGGTCGGCACCCGCCGGTTCAGCGCACGGGCGCGCGTGGCGACCGGGGCCGAGCGCGCGGAGCTCTGGGCCCGGATGGTCGAGATATTCCCGCTCTACGACGAGTACGCGCGCATGACCGACCGCGAGATCCCGGTGGTCGTGCTCACGCCGGCGGACGCGCCGCGATGACCGGCACGCCGCCGAGATGGATCGAGATATCGCGGCGGAAGCGGTAGGTTCGGGCGCGCCTCACTCGCCCGACCCCGGCTCCTGAGGAGGACGCGCTGACCACCGAGGATGACATCCGCCATTACCTCGCACCCGCGAACTGGCAGACGCTCCACGAGCGGGTCGTCGCCGCGTTCGCCAGGGGCTGGGAGACGCCCGCGCCGCAGGCGTGGGACGGCCTGATGGAAGAGCACATCGAGCTCAACCAGCCGCTCCTGCAGCCCGGCACGACCCGGAGCACCTGGCACGACGAAGCCCAGCGCCTCGTGACGCTCCTCCCCGACCTCCGCGGCGTGGTGGTGAGCTGGGCGGGCCACGAGGACATCCTGTTCATCGAGCTGCGGCTCAGCGCCACCCTCGGCGGGAAGCCGCTGGACTTCCGCGCGGTCGACAAGCTGTGGCTCACCCCGACGGGCACCATCCTGCGCCGGGACTCCTACTTCGACTCGGGTCCGCTGATGCAGGCCGTCCTGCACCGGCCCTCGGCGTGGCTGCCGTGGTGGCGGTCGGGGCTCGGGCCGTTCCGGGCGCGGCGCAGGTTCCTGCAGCGCTGACCGCCGCGGATCACCCGGAGTCGGCGACATCTCCTGGTGAGTAGGCTGATCGTTCGTCATCGGACGCGGGAGGCCGGCGTGGACTATGGCGACAAGCTCTTCTGGCTCTCGGTTCTGATCCAACGCAAGTACGCGGAGATCTGCGCCGAGTTCGACCTGACCCCCTCGCAGGCCACGCTGCTCTGCGCGGTGAGGAACGAGCCGCGGCAGATGGCTGACCTCGCCGCGTCGTTGGGTATGACCAAGAACGCATTGAGCCAGCTGGTCGATCGCACGGCGCGGCGCGAGTTGGTCGGCCGGGCGAGCTCGGCGCAGGACCGACGGGTCGTCATGCTCAGTGCGACGCCCACGGGGAAGGTGCTCGGCGAGGCCGTTTACGCCGAGATCGTCAAGCGCCTGCCCGAGATCGCGAGGAACCTCGACGCCGACGACCAGCGCGACTTCGAGCGCGTGGCCACCGCCATCGTGGACACCTCGGACCTCTCTCCACCCACCTCGAACCAACCCAGCACACCGTGAGGTCCCACACCTCGACGAAGTTCATGCCATGAACTAGTTTCGTTCATGGCATGAACTAGTGGAGGATGGCAGTGATGAGCACACGGACGACCGGCACGATCGCGGTCTTCGGCGCGACGGGGCAACAGGGCGGGGCGGTGGTCGACGCGCTGCTGGACCATGAGGCGCGGGTGCGGGCTCTGGTCCGCAACCCGCAGTCCGACCGGGCTCAGGCGCTGGCCGCCCGCGGCGTCGAGCCGGCGGCGATCCGGGCCGACGACCCGGCGTCGCTGGCCGCCGCGCTGGCGACGGTCGAGGGGTTCTACTTCATGACACCGGAGGCGAACAGCCTCGAAGAAGTCGAGGCGGAGATCCGCATCGGTACCGCGCTCGTCGACGCGGCGGTGGAGGTGGGCGTCCCGCACGTCGTGTTCAACTCGGTATTCGGAGCGGACCGGGAGTCGGGTGTGCCGCACCACGACTCGAAGCACTGGATCGAGGAGCACCTGAGGAAGTCCGGCCTGAGGGTCACGATGGTTCGCCCGACCGCCTTCATGGAGAACTTCGCGAGCGTGATGGCACCGAGCCTGGAGCATGGGGAGATCGTGCTGAGGCTGCCGCTGCCGGAGGACGTCGCCCTGAAGATGGTCTCGATCAGGGACATCGGCCGGGTCGCCGCCGCGCTCCTGCTCGACACCGCGGAGGTGCCCGGCGGAGCCGTCGAGCTCGTCGGCGACGAGCTGACGGGCCCCCAGATCGCCGCGGCGTTCGGCGCGCGCGCCGGGCTCCCGGCACGGTACGAGGCCCTCCCGTTGAGCGTACTTCCCAACGACCTCGACAAGGCGATGTTCCGCCAGTTCGCGGAGGCGGCGGAATACCCTTCGGACCTCCCGGTGGTGCGCTCGATCGAGCCGGCCACCCTCGATCTGGTCGAGTGGATCCGAGCTACCGGCTGGACCGCGCCCACGAACGAATGACCGTACATTCGGCGAACGAATTCTCCGCGCTCACGGGCGCCGTTCGACGAGCGCGGGCAGCACCGTGTCGGCCACCGTGTCGAGGATTCGCCGCGACACGGCGGGGGCGTGCCCGAACGGCAGCACCACGACGAGTTCGTCGGCGGCGGCGAGTGCGGCGTCGGCGGTGAGCGAGGCGACGATCTGCTCGGGGCTGCCGCTGTGCACCACGCCGAAGTGCAGCGGGGGCGCGCCCGGGGTGCCGTGGGCGGCCTGGCGCTTGCGGTCGCGTTCGAGCAGGAAGGCGTAGTCCTCGTGGTCGGACTCGCGGAGCAGGGGCAGGATCATCCGGCCGACGGAGACCGTGCCGTCGCGCCCGGTCGCCGCGCGATGTGCGGCGCGGTACTCGGCGATCTGCTTCGCCTGGTACTCCTCGAAGCTCAGGTCGGTGATCTCGGTGGCGAGGGTGGACAGCTGCAGGCCCAGCCCGAGGCTGCCGGTGCGGACGGCGGTGGCCACGCGGCCGGCGCCGTAGGAGAGTCGCTCGGGCAGGGTCGGGCTGAGCGGCTGGGCCGTGAGCGCGGTGCCGGCGGGCGCCACGGGGCTGTCGGTCTCGGTCACCGTGAGCGTCTCGCCGCGGACGGCGGAGAGGAAGCGACGCAGCCGCAGGTCGACCTCGTCGTCGAACGGGCGGTCGGTGGCCCCGAAGACCGGGCCGAACAGGGCCTCCCCGTCGGCGTACCCCGCGCTGAGTCCCAGGTGCAGCCGGCCGCCGGTGAGCAGGTCGGTGGTGGCGGCCTCCTCGGCGAGCCGCACCGGGTTCTCGTAGCGGATCGGCACGACCGAAGTGCCGAACGCGATCCGATCCGTGCGCTGGGCCAGCGCGGCGAAGAAGGGCAGCGGCGCCGACAGGTAGGGCTCCAGGTGCCGGGTGCGCACCCAGCCGGCGTCGTAGCCGAGCCGCTCGGCGCGCTGGAAGAGCCGGAAGCCCTCCTCCAGCCCCTCGGAACGGGTGCCGTCGACGCCGGTGTGCTCGACGAACGCGAGGAAACCGGTGCGCAGGGGACTCATGGGCGGCCTTCCGGGGGAGCGGCGGTGTTCACCACAGCAGCACGACGACGAGGAAAATGCAAAGTGGTCCGGACAATTCTGTCCCAATGTCCGGACGGAGGTCGGTCATGTCCCGACAATTCGACGTGACGTCCGTCGCAAAAGCGTTGGAGAACTGATCACGGGCAGCGTGTTTCTCTACCGTTCCCGGGGGATCGGTGGCTGACCCGGAGGAGGACGGCATGGGCGCTGCGCTCGTGCGCCGTCACCACCTCGACCTCTGCCGCACGAGCGCGGCGGTCTGTCCGGCCTGAGGCCCGGCCCCGCCCCGCGCGTCCCCACCCCTCCTGCTCGTCCCCCGGAGTCCCGCATGCCCTCACCCGCGCTGTCCCGTCGTCTGCTGCTGCGTTCCGCCCTCGGTGCGGGCGCCGTCGCCGGCCTCGGCCCGTTGCTCGCCGCCTGCGGTGACGGCGGTGCGTCCACCGCGCTGCCGGCCGGCGCGCCCGCCGACCTCACGGGCGTGACGATCCGCGCGATGGTCAACCAGCCGCACGTGCTGGCGTTCACCGAGCTGCTCGCGCCCGCGTTCGAGCGCGAGTTCGGCGGAAGGCTGGAGACCACGGCTGTGCCGTACGACCAGCTCACGAGCCAGCAGATCCTCGACGTGCAGGGCGGCGCCGGGCAGTTCGACGTCTTCGACTACTTCTACTTCGGTCTCGGCGCGCTGGTCGACGCGGGCGCGCTGGTGGACCTGACCGACCAGCTCGGGCCGGACGTCTCGGCCGACTTCCTGCCTTCGGTGCTCGACGCCTACACGCTGCTGGACGGCCGCCGCTACGGCGTGCCGTTCGACGGCGACGTGCACGTCCTCTACTACAACCGCGAGGTCTTCGAGACCTACGGCCTCGCGCCGCCGGCCACGTGGGACGAGTACGACGCGGCGGCACGCACGATCACCGAGCGCAGCGGCGGCTCCGTCTACGGAGCCGTGGTCGAGGGCCAGCAGGTGCCGATGATCCTGGGCTGCTCGTTCATCAACCGGCTCGCGGGCTACGGCGGCGCGCTCATCGGGCCCGACGGTGCGCCGACGCTCACCTCCGACGCGGCCCGTGCAGCGCTGCAGCACCTCGTGGACGTCAGCCCCTACGCGCTGCCGACGCCGTTGCAGATCGGGTTCGACCAGGCCAACTCGGCGTTCCTGTCCGGGCAGGCCGCGATGCTCGACACCTGGACCGACCTGGGGCTCAAGGCGCAGGACCCGGCGAGCTCGCAGATCGTGGACAAGTGGGGTGTCGTGCCGTTGCCGGTCGGCGGCACCAACACCGAGCACCGCACGGCGCTCAACGCGGGCTTCGGGCTGGGCGTGTCCACCGCGGCGGCGGACCCGGCCGTGGCGGCCGCGTTCGTCACGTGGGCCACCGACCCCACCCGCAACCTGCTGCTCGCCAGCACCGCGGGCTCGGGCATCGACCCGGCCCGGCGCAGCACGCTGGAGTCGCCGGACTACGCGCGGGTGAGCGCCCCGGCCACCGAGGTGATCCGGGCGGGCCTCGAGGGCTCCCCGCTGGTGTGGCCGAAGAGCAAGGACGCGCCGCGGCTGCTGCAGGACCTCGTCGACCAGCTGGCCCTCGCCATCGCGGGCACCCAGACGCCGCAGCAGTCGCTGGCCAACGCGCAGGCGAGCTGGGAGCGGGCGCTCGCATGACGGTGACGGCGGTCCGGCCGCCGGTCCGGCCGGCGGCGCCTCCCGCGCAGCGGGTCCGCGCGCGCCGGCGCGTCCCGCTGTGGCTCGCGCTGCCCGCGCTCGCCTCGTTGCTGGTCACGGGCCTCTACCCGGCGGTGGCGGGCGTCGCGCTCGCCGTCACCGACTCGTCCCTCGCCCGGCCGCTGCGCGCCTTCACCGGCCTGGAGAACTTCGTGGCGGCGGCCGAATCCGTGGCGTTCGGCGGATCGTTGCTGCGCTCGGCGCTGTTCGCCGTGCTGGCCACCGCGATCGCGGTGGCGGCCGGGGTGGCGGGCGCGCTGGCGCTGCACGCCCGTGGCGGCCGGTTCGGGCTGCTCGGGGCGGTGCTGCTGCTGCCGATGGTCACCCCGCCGGTGTCGGTGGGCGTGGCGTGGAAGCTGCTGCTCGCGCCGGTCGGCGGCGGGCTCACCGGACTGTGGGGCGCGTTCAACCCCCTTGGCAGCGGCACCGGGGCGTTCCTGACCCTCGTGCTGATCCACGCCTGGCAGTGGGCCCCGCTGGTGCTGTTGCTGGCCCATGCCGCCCTGATCGGGGTGCCCGCCGAGCTGTGGGAGGCCGCCGCGCTCGACGGCGCCGGCTGGTGGCGCACCCTGCGGTCGGTGGTGGGCCCGGTCGTGGCCCCGACCGTGGTGGCCGCGGCCGTGCTGCAGCTGGTGATCGCCTTCAAGGTGTTCGACCTGGTCGCCGTGGTCACCGCGGGCGGGCCCGGGGTCGCGACGATCGTCGCGGGCTTCGAGGTGTTCCGCACCGCGTTCCGCGGCAGCTTCGAGGTCGGCACCGCCGCGGCCGAGACGATCGTGCTGGGCCTGCTCGTCGGCGTGGTGCTGGGCGCTGCGGGCCTCGTCGCCCGGGCGGTGGACCGATGAGGGCCGCCGTCGCGCGCGGCGTGCTCGGCCTCGCCGCGGTCGTGGCCACGGCACCGGTGGTGTTCCTCGCGTCGCTGTCCCTGCGTGGCGTCGACGACGTGCAGAACGGCGGCTGGCTGCCCGAGCGGGTGCGCTGGGACAACTGGCCCGCGGCGTTCCAGACCGTGCCGCTCGCGCAGATGCTGGTCAACTCGTGGGTGGTGGCGATCGGCGCCACCGTGCTCACCGCGCTGATCGCCGTGCCCACCGCGTACGTCACCGCCCGCGCGGGCCGCTCCGGCAAGCGCCTGCACTCGGCCCTGCTCGCCGCCTACTGCGCCCCGCCGATCGTGGCGGTGCTGCCGCTGTACTTCCTGCTGAAGGCGGTCGGGCTGACCAACTCGGTGGTGGGGCTCGCGCTGGTCAACGGCCTGGCCAACGTGCCGGTGGCGGTGTGGCTGCTCGACGGGTTCGTCCGCCGCGTGCCCGCCGAGGTGGAGGAGGCGGCCTGGGTGGACGGCCTGTCCGTCGCCGCCGGGCTGCGCCGGATCGTGCTCCCGCTGATCGTGCCGGGGCTGGTCGCGGCGTCGCTGGTGTGCTTCTTCCTCTCCTACAACGAGTTCCTCTTCGCGGTGTCGTTCGCCCAGTCGCCGTCGGCGCAGACCCTCACCGTGGGCCTGTCGCTCTTCCAGGGCGACCGCACCGTCCAGTTCGGGCAGCAGGCGGCGGCCTCACTCGTCGCGATCGTGCCCGTGTACGTCCTCGCCGTCCTCGCCCAGCGGGCGCTGGTCGGCGGTCTCTCCCAGGGAGCTGTCCGTTGACTCGCCGGATCCACCTCAACGCCTTCGACATGACGTGCGCCGGGCACCAGGCCCCCGGTCTGTGGCGGCACCCGGACGACCAGTCCCACCGCTACCGCGACCTGAGCTACTGGACCGACCTGGCCCGGTTGCTGGAGCGCGGCGGCTTCACGAGCCTGTTCATCGCCGACGTGCTCGGCGTCTACGACGTCTACCGCGGGGGCCCCGACACCGCGCTGCGCGACGGCGCGCAGGTGCCGGTGGGCGACCCGACGCTGGCCGTGCCGGCGATGGCGGCGGTCACCGAGCACCTCGGCTTCGGCGTCACCGTGTCGCTGACCTACGAGAAGCCCTACGCGTTCGCCCGTCGGTTCGCCACCCTCGACCACTACACGCGCGGGCGCATCGCCTGGAACGTCGTCACCTCCTACCTGGAGTCGGCCGCGCGCAACCTCGGCCTGGAGCACCAGGTGCCCCACGACGAGCGCTACGAGGTGGCCGAGGAGTTCATGGAGGTCGTCTACAAGCTCTGGGAGGGCTCCTGGGAGGACGACGCCGTGCGGCTGGACAAGGCGGCGGGCGTCTACGCCGACCCGGCGAAGGTGCACCCGATCGGCCACCACGGCCGCTACTTCGACGTGCCGGGCATCGGGCTCACCGAGCCGTCGCCGCAGCGCAGCCCGGTGATCTTCCAGGCGGGTGCGTCGCCGCGCGGTCGGCGGTTCGCCGCAGCGCACGCCGAGGGGATCTTCACCACGGCGACCAGCCCCGAGATCCTCGGCCGCTCGGTGGCCGCCACCCGCGCGCTCGCCGCCGAGCTGGGCCGCGATCCCCGCTCGATCAAGTTCTTCTCGCTCATGACCGTGATCACCGCGCCCACCGACGAGGAGGCGCTCGCCAAGTACGACGAGTACCTGCGCTACGTGAGCCTGGAGGGCGCGCTCACCCTCTACGGCGGCTGGAGCGGCCTCGACCTGTCCACGATGGACCCCGACGAGCCGCTGCGGTACGCCGAGACCGAGGCCGTGCGCAGCGCGGTGGAGGCGTTCACCACCGTCGACCCGGACCGCGACTGGACACCCCGCGACATCGCGGAGTGGGTCGGCATCGGCGGCATGGGGGTGGTCGTGGTCGGCAGCCCGCAGACCGTCGCGGACGAGATGGAGCGCTGGGTCGAGGTCGCCGACGTCGACGGGTTCAACCTCGCCTACGCGATCACGCCCGGCACGTTCGAGGACATCGTCGAGCTCGTCGTCCCCGAGCTGCGCCGCCGCGGCCTGCTGCCCGAGCGGTACGAGGGGACGACCCTGCGCGAGGAGCTGTACGGACCGGGGCAGGTGCGGCTGCGCGACGACCACCCCGGGGCGCGCTTCGCGGCGCGGGCGGTGGCCCCGTGACGACGACCGCGGTCCCGGTGATCGCCGACGACGACCAGGCGCTGGCCGTCGCCCGCGGCCTCGCGGACGACCTCGCCGCGGACGAGAGCGAGCGCGACGCGCGCCGCGTGCTGCCGCGCGCCGAGGTCGCGGCGCTCGCCGCGTCCGGGCTGCTCGGCGTGACGGTGCCCCGCGCGTTCGGCGGCGCCGACGTCTCCGCCCGCACGATGGGCGAGCTGATGGCCGTGCTCGCCGAGGCGGACGCCAGCGTCGGGCAGATCCCGCAGAACCACTTCTTCTTCGTGGAAGTGCTGCGCGAGGCCGCCGACGACGCGCAGCAGGCCTTCTTCTTCGCCGAGGTGCTCGCCGGGCGGCATTTCGGCAACGCGCTGTCCGAGCGCGGCACCCGCACGCCGGGGGAGTTCGCGATCCGGTTCGAGCCCCGCCCCGGTGGCGACGTGCTCATCGACGGCACGAAGTACTACGCCACCGGCTCGCCCTTCGCGCCGTGGATCCCGATCTACGCCACCGACCCGGACGGGCGGACGGTGGCGGCCTGGGTGCCCGCCGACACCCCCGGCGTCACGGTGGTCGACGACTGGCGCGGGATGGGCCAGCGCACCACCGGGAGCGGCGCGGTGCGGTTCGAGCAGGTCGTGATCCCGTCCGCGTGGGTGGTGCCGGTGTGGACGATCTTCGAGCGGCCCGAGGTGTTCGGCGCGTTCGGCAACTACCTGCACGCCGGCGTCGACCTCGGGATCGCGCGTGCGGCGCTGCGCGACGGCAAGGACCTGGTCCGCCGGATCGCGCGCCCGGGCATGGAGTCCACGGTGGCCCGCCCGGCCGACGACCCGCTGATCGTCCAGGAGTTCGGCGAGCTCGCCCTGCGGGTGCGCCGCGCCGCGGCCCTGCTGCACGAGGCGGGCGACGCGCTCGACGCCGCCCGGGCGGAACCGACGCCCACGTCCGCGGCGGAGGCGTCGGTGGCCGTGGCGGCGGCGCGCGCCGAGACCGACCGCGCGGCGGTGGGCGTGGCGAGCGACGTCTTCTCCCTGATCGGCGCCCGCGCCGCGGCCGACGAGCTCAACCTGCACCGGCACTGGCGCAACGCCCGCACCCACACGCTGCACGACCCGCTCCGGATGAAGATCCACCACATCGGCAACCACGCGCTCAACGACGTCCCGCCGCCGCCGAGCGGGATCGTGTGAGGAGGACCGCCATGACGCTCACTCCCGACTCGGCCGTCGAGGTGGCCCGCTCCGTCGCAGGCGTCCTCGCGAAGGACGCGCTGGAGCGCGACCGGGCGAACGTCGAGCCGCTCGCCGAGGCGCAGCTGCTGCGCGACGCGGGCCTCCCCGCGCTCCTGCTGCCCACCCACGTCGGCGGGCCGGGGCTGGGTTGGTCCACCGCGCTGCGGGTGGTGCGGGAGATCGCGGTGGCCGACGGCTCCATCGCCCAGCTGCTGGGCTACCACTACGTCAACGTCGCCAACCTCTGGTGGGTCGGCGGGCTCGAGCGGTGGGGCCCGGCCTCCGCCCGCGAGCAGTGGCTGTGGGGCGACGCCGTCAACCCCACGGACCCCGACCTCGTGCTCGTGCCCGCGGGCGAGGGCTACCGGCTGTCAGGGCGCAAGAGCTTCGCCACCGGGGTGTCGTCGGGGAACGCCTCCGTCGTCTCCGGGGTAGTGGAGGGCACCGGTGAGCTGCTGCTCGTGGCGGTGCCGCGCGACGCGGCCGGCGTCGAGCCAGGGGGCGACTGGGACAACCTCGGCCAGCGCCTCTCCGCCAGCGGGAGCGCGACGTTCACCGACGTCGCGATCGCGCCCGAGCAGGTGCTGGGCAGCCTCGGCGGGGACGCGGTCACGCCGCGGTCCTCGCTCGTCACCCCGGCGATCCAGGCCGTGTTCGGCGCGTTCTACCTGGGGATCGCTCAGGGCGCACTCGCCACCGCCCGCGACTACACGCGGTCCACGTCGCGCCCGTGGCTGCTGTCGGACAGCCCGAGCGCCACCGCCGACCCGTACGTCCTCGCCACCTACGGACGGCTGGTCGCCGCGACGCGCGCGGTCGAGGCCTTCGTCGACGCCGTGGCCGACCACCTCGACCGCGCCGACGCCGCGGGCCACGCGCTCACCTGGGACGCCCGCGGTGAGCTCGCCGAGCACGTGGCCGCCCTCAAGGTGGTGGCCACCGACGTCGCGCTCGACGTCACGAACACGATCTTCGAGGTGACTGGCGCCCGGGCCACGAGCAACGCCGTGGGCCTGGACCGGTTCTGGCGCAACGTCCGCACCCACACGCTGCACGACCCGGTCGCCTACAAGCGGCGCGAGGTGGGCGATCACTTCCTCAACGGCACCCACCCGGAGTTCACGCTCTACACCTGACCCGCCGGCCTGCGGCGCAACCCCGCGTGGTGCGCTGACGGCGGCGCCGGTGGGCATGATCACCGGTTTGGCGCAAAACCCGACGCCAGGTGTCGGGAAACGCACCCGGCCGGCGATCAAGACCGGGCGCCGACCATCCGCAGGGCCATCTCGGCGTAGTGCTCGGCGATGTCCTCGGGGCTCAAGGGGCCCTCGTCGCGGTACCAGCGGGCGATGTCGATGCCCAGGGAGAGCAGGGCGATGGCGGTCATGCGCGGGTCGGGGGTGTGGAAGGCGCCCTCCGCGACGCCGCGTTCGACGAGCTCGCGGACGGCGGTCTCGATGCGGCGGCGCAGGTCGCGGATCTCGGCGTGGTGCTCGGGGGTGAGCGCGGAGAGCTCGTAGTTCACGATCCGGGCGCTGGAGTGGACCCGCGCGTGGTGGACGGCGAAGTCGTGGATCACCGTGCGCAGCGCGTCGGCCGGGTCGTCGGTGGAGGCGATGGCGTCCTGCACGAGCCGCAGGGTGTCCTCGTGGCCGGATCGCGAGATGAGGTAGAGCAGCTCCTCCTTGGAGCGGTGGTGCACGTAGAGGGCTGCGGGGCTCATCCCGGCGGCCGCGGCGACGTCGCGCGTGGTGGTGCCGTGGAAACCCTTCTCGGCGAACGCGGCGATCGCCGCGTCGAGGAGGCGAGCGCGGGTGGCGTCGGCGCGGTTGAGCTCGGACGTGTCGGTCATCGCGGGCCGATTATCCCCTTCGGTCCCGTGACGTGGTTAACGCGCGCACTGCTGCGGTGGCTGTTGACGGGTGCCGTGGCCGTGTAGCACGCTCCAGTTAAGCAAGCGCTTAGTAACTCGCGCCAATCGACTCACCGAGGAGTGCGGATGCCCGAAGCCGTCATCGTCGCCACTGCCCGTTCCCCCATCGGCCGGGCCGGCAAGGGCTCGCTCACCCAGATGCGCCCGGACGACCTCACCGTGCAGATGGTGCGGGCCGCGCTGGCGCAGGTGCCGCAGCTCGACCCGGCCGAGATCGACGACCTGGTGCTGGGCTGCGGCCAGCCCGCGGGCGAGTCCGGCTTCAACATGGCCCGCGTGGTGGCCGTGCTGGCCGGGCTGGACACGGTGCCCGGTACCACGGTCAACCGCTACTGCTCGTCGAGCCTGCAGAGCACCCGCATGGCGCTGCACGCGATCAAGGCGGGGGAGGGGGACGTCTTCATCTCGGCCGGCGTCGAGACGGTCAGCCGGTACGCCAAGGGCAACGCCGACGGGCTCCCCGACACCGAGAACCCCGTCTTCGCCGACGCGCAGGCCCACACGGCCGAGCTCGCCGCGCGCGGCGGCACCTGGGTGGATCCGCGCACCGCCGGCGCGCTGCCCGACGTGTACATCGCGATGGGGCAGACCGCGGAGAACGTCGCCCAGCTCATGGGTGTGAGCCGCGAGGAGCAGGACGCCTTCGGGGTGCGCTCGCAGAACCGCGCCGAGAAGGCCATCGCCGACGGCTTCTGGGCGCGCGACATCACGCCGGTGACCCTGCCCGACGGCACCGTCGTCGAGGCCGACGACGGCCCGCGCGCGGGCGTCACGCTGGAGGGTGTCGCCGCGCTCAAGCCGGTGTTCCGGCCCGACGGCACGGTCACGGCGGGCAACTGCTGCCCGCTCAACGACGGTGCCGCGGCGCTGGTGATCATGTCCGACACGCGGGCCGAGCAGCTGGGCATCACGCCGCTGGCGCGGATCGTCAGCACCGGGGTCACCGGCCTGTCCCCGGAGATCATGGGCCTCGGCCCGGTCGAGGCGTCGCGGCAGGCCCTCGCCCGGGCCGGTCTCACCATCGACGACATCGACCTCGTGGAGATCAACGAGGCGTTCGCGGCGCAGGTCATCCCGTCGGCCCGCGAGCTGGGCGTCGACCCGGAGAAGCTGAACGTCAACGGCGGCGCGATCGCCGTCGGGCACCCGTTCGGGATGACGGGCGCCCGCATCACCACCACTCTGATCCACGCGCTGCAGCAGCACGACAAGCGCTACGGGCTCGAGACCATGTGCGTCGGCGGCGGCCAGGGCATGGCGATGGTCCTGGAGCGCCTCTCGTGACGGGGCGCTTCGCGGGCCGCACGGCGATCGTCACCGGCGCCAGCCGCGGCATCGGGCTGTCCATCGCCGAACGTCTGGTCGCCGACGGCGCCCGCGTGGTGGTCACCGCCCGCAAGCAGGAGGCCCTCGACGCCGCCGTCGCGCAGCTGGGCGGCCCGGAGCACGCGCTCGGGATCCCCGGGCGCGCCGACGACGCCGACCACCAGGCGGAGGTCGTCAAGCGGGCGGTCGAGGCGTTCGGCAGCGCCGACCTCCTGGTCAACAACACCGGCATCAACCCGGTCTACGGCCCGATGATCGAGCTGGACCTCGGCGCCGCGCGCAAGATCGTCGAGGTCAACTGCCTCGCCGCCCTCTCCTGGGCCCAGCACGTGCACCGGGCGTGGATGGGTGAGCACGGCGGCGCCGTCGTCAACGTGTCCTCGGTGGCCGGGATCCGGCCCGCCCCGGGGATCGGCTTCTACGGCGCGAGCAAGGCGATGCTCACCCACATCACGCAGGAGCTCGCCGTCGAGCTCGGCCCGGACATCCGGGTCAACGCCGTCGCCCCCGCCGTGGTGAAGACGAAGTTCGCCACCGCGCTGTACGAGGGCCGCGAGGAGGAGGCCGCCGCGGCCTACCCGCTCAAGCGCCTCGGCGTCCCCGAGGACATCGCGGGCGTCGTGGCGTTCCTGCTCTCCGCCGACGCCGCCTGGATCACCGGCCAGCTCGTGGTCGTCGACGGCGGGGTCACCCTGACCGGAGGCGTCTGATGGCCCACCCCCACCCCACCGAGGAGTCGATCGCATGACCACCACCCCCACCCGCACCGCCGTCGTCACCGGGGCCGCCCGCGGCATCGGCGCAGGCGTCGCGAAGCGGCTGGCCGCCGACGGCTTCGCCGTGGCCGTGCTCGACCTGGACGAGGCCGCGGGCAAGCCCGTTGTCGAGGCGATCGAGAGCGCCGGTGGCCGGGCGCTCGCCGTGGGCGTCGACGTGTCCGACGAGGCCGCCGTGCAGGCAGGCGTCGAGCGGGTGGCCGAGCAGCTGGGCGAGCCGTCCGTGCTGGTCAACAACGCGGGGATCATCCGCGACAACCTGCTGTTCCGGATGACGGCCGACGACTGGGACGCGGTGATGGGCGTGCACCTGCGCGGCTCGTTCCTGATGTCGCGCGCCGTGCAGGGCTACATGACCAAGGCGGGCTGGGGCCGGATCGTGAACCTGTCCAGCACGTCGGCGCTGGGCAACCGCGGCCAGGCCAACTACTCGGCGGCCAAGGCCGGGCTGCAGGGCTTCACCAAGACCCTCGCGATCGAGCTGGGCAAGTTCGGCGTCACGGTCAACGCGATCGCCCCCGGGTTCATCGAGACCGAGATGACCGCGGCCACCGCCGAGCGGATCGGCGTGCCGTTCGAGGAGTTCAAGAAGGGCGCGGCGGCGCAGATCCCGGTGGCCCGCACCGGCCTGCCGGAGGACATCGCGCACGCCGTGTCGTTCTTCGCCAGCGAGGGCGCCGGGTTCGTCTCGGGCCAGGTGCTCTACGTCGCGGGCGGGCCGACGGCGTGACGGCGCCCCCCGGTCTCGACCTCGACCGGCTCGGGGCGTGGTGGGGCACGGCGCTGCCGGGCTCGGGGGACCGGCTGTCCGCGGAGCTGGTGGCGGGGGGCAAGTCGAACCTGACCTACCTCGTGACCGACGGCACCGGCCGGTGGGTGGTGCGCCGCCCGCCGCTGGGGCACGTGCTGGCCACCGCGCACGACATGGCGCGCGAGTACCGGGTGATCTCCGCGCTGCGCGACACCGCCGTGCCGGTGCCCGCCACCTACGCGCTGTGCCGCGACGAGAGCGTGCTGGGCGCGCCGTTCTACGTGATGGAGTGGGTGGAGGGCAGGCCCTACCGGCGGGCCGCCGAGCTGGCCGAGCTCGGTGTGCAGCGCACGCGTGCCATCGCCGACGGCCTTGTCGACACGCTCGCCGCGCTGCACGAGGTCGACCCGGACGCGGTCGGGCTGGGCGACTTCGGGCGTCCGGCCGGCTTCCTCGAGCGGCAGGTGCGGCGCTGGAAGAAGCAGCTCGACGCCTCCCGCAGCCGCGACCTGCCCGCCGCCGACGAGCTGTACGCCCGGCTCGCCGCGGATGTGCCACCGGAGTCGGGCGCGGGGATCGTGCACGGTGACTTCCGGCTGGACAACGTCCTGGTGGCCGACACCGGCACCGACGCGATCGTGGCCGTACTCGACTGGGAGATGGCCACGCTGGGCGACCCGCTCGCCGACCTCGCGTTGATGCTGATCTACCACCGGCTGGGCAGCACCGTCACCGACGTCGCCGCCGCGCCCGGGTTCCCGTCCGAGGACGAGATCATCGCCCGCTACACGGCCAGCAGCGATCGGGATCTCTCGCATTTCGGCTTCCACCTCGGGCTCGCGGCGTTCAAGCTGGCCGTGATCCTGGAGGGCATCCACTACCGCCACCTGCACGGCCAGACCGTCGGCCCGGGCTTCGAGCGGATCGGCGACGCCATCCACGTCATGCTCGACGCCGGCCACACCGCGTTGAAGGAGCACCGCTGATGGATTTCGCCTTCGATCCGCACACCGAGGACCTGCGGGCCCGGCTGCTGGACTTCATGGAAAGCCACGTGTACCCGGCCGAGCCGGTGTTCCACGAGCAGCTGCAGGCGCTGGAGAACAGGTGGGCGTGGGACTCGGTGCCGGTGCTGGCCGAGCTGCGCGCCGAGGCCCGCCGGCGCGGGCTGTGGAACCTGTTCCTGCCCGGTGACCACGGCGCGGGGCTCACCAACCTCCAGTACGCCCCGCTGGCCGAGATCACCGGCCGCAGCCTCCACCTCGCGCCGGCCGCGCTGAACTGCTCGGCCCCGGACACCGGCAACATGGAAGTGCTGTCGATGTTCGGCACGGAGGCGCAGCGCAAGGAGTGGCTGGAGCCGCTGCTCGACGGCGAGATCCGCTCGTCGTTCGCGATGACCGAACCGGCGGTGGCCTCCTCGGACGCCACCAACATCGCCACCCGCATCGAGCGCGACGGCGACCACTACGTCGTCAACGGGCGCAAGTGGTGGATCACCGGGGCGATGAACCCCAACGCCCGGATCCTCATCGTGATGGGCAAGACCGACCCGGGCGCCGAGCGACACCGCCAGCAGTCGATGGTCCTCGTGCCGCGCGACACGCCGGGGGTGGCGGTCGTGCGGGGCATGGAGGTGTTCGGTTACGACGACCAGGACCACGGCGGCCACGCCGAGCTGATCTTCACCGACGTGCGGGTGCCGGCCGAGAACCTCATCGGCGGCGAGGGCGACGGGTTCGCGATCGCGCAGGCCCGCCTGGGGCCGGGCCGGATCCACCACTGCATGCGCTCCATCGGCGTGGCCGAGCGGGCGATCGAGCTGATGTGCGCCCGCGCCGAGGCCCGGGTCGCGTTCGGCAAGCCGCTCGCCGACCAGGGCGTGATCCGCGACTGGATCGCGGAGTCCCGGGTGCGGGTCGAGCAGCTGCGGCTGCTCGTGCTGAAGACCGCCTGGCTGATGGACACCGTCGGCAACAAGGGCGCCCACACCGAGATCCAGTCCATCAAGATCGCCACCCCGGCCACCGTGCAGTGGATCCTCGACAAGGCGATCCAGGTGCACGGGGCGGGCGGCCTGTCGCAGGACTTCCCGCTGGCCAACGCCTACGCCGGCATCCGCACCCTGCGCTTCGCCGACGGCCCGGACGAGACCCACAAGAACGCGCTGGCCCGCGCCGAGCTGCGCCGCCAGGCCACCGCGCGGAGCGAGGCCCGATGACACCCCCGGCCGGCCCCGCCGAGCTGCGGGAGCGCGTCGAGCGGTTCCTCGCCGAGCACGACCCCGCCACCACCGAGCGGCTCGCGTTCCTGCGCGCCCGCTACGACGCCGGGCTGGCCTGGGTGCACTTCCCGGAGGGCCACGGCGGGCTGGGGCTGCCGCAGGCGTGGCAGCTGGCGGTGGACGAGCAGTTCGCGGCGGCGGGTGCACCCGACAACAACCCGCACTCCAACGTCATCGGTCTCGGGATGGCGGCGCCCACCATCCTCGCGTTCGGCACCGAGGAGCAGAAGCGACGCTTCCTGCGCCCGCTGTGGACCGGCGAGGAGATCTGGTGCCAGCTGTTCAGCGAGCCCGGCGCGGGGTCCGACCTCGCCGCGCTCGCCACCCGCGCGGTGCGCGACGGCGACGGGTGGGTGGTGAACGGCCAGAAGGTGTGGACGTCCAGCGCCCACCTCGCCCGGTTCGCGATCCTGGTGGCCCGCACCGACCCGGACGTTCCCAAGCACCGCGGCCTCACCTACTTCCTGTGCGACATGACCGACCCGGGGGTGGACGTCCGGCCGCTGCGGCAGATCACCGGTGAGGCGGAGTTCAACGAGGTCTTCCTCACCGACGTGCGGATCCCGGACGCCCACCGGCTCGGCGCCGTCGGCCAGGGCTGGGCCGTGGCCACCGCGACGCTGAACACCGAGCGCGTGGCCATCGGCGGCCGGGCCGCCCCGCGTGAGGGCGGGATGGTCGGCCTGGTCGCGCAGACCTGGCGGGAGCACCCCGAACGGCGCACCCCGGAGCTGCACGACCGGCTGCTGCGGTTGTGGGTGGACGCGGAGGTCGCCCGGCTCACCGGGCTGCGGCTGCGCCAGAAGCTCGCCCAGGGCCGGCCCGGTCCGGAGGGGGCGGCGATGAAGCTGACCTTCGCCCGGCTGAACCAGCAGCTGTCCGGGCTCGAGCTGGAGCTGCTCGGCGAGCAGGGGCTGCGCTACTCGGACTGGACCATGGTGCGGCCCGAGCGGGTTGAGTTCACCGGCCGCGACGCCGGCTACCGGTACCTGCGCTCCAAGGGCAACTCCATCGAGGGCGGCACCTCGGAGATCCTGCGCAACATCGTCGCCGAGCGCGTGCTCGGCCTCCCGCCCGAGCCGCGCGTCGACAAGGACGTCCCCTGGAAGGATCAGGCCAAGTGAGCGAACTGGACCTGCTCTACACCGACGTCGAGGACGACCTGCGGTCCTCGGTGCGCGGCCTGCTCGCCGACCGGTGCGACCCGGGCGCGGTGATCGCCCTCTACGACGGCGACCGCTCGCTCGTGGCGCCCCTGTGGAAGGCGATCGCCACGGACCTCGGCCTGGCCGGGCTGCTGGTGCCCGAGGCGCGCGGGGGAGCGGGCGCCACGGCCCGTGAGGCCGCCGTGGTGCTGGAGGAGCTGGGGCGCGCGATGGCGCCGGTGCCGTTTCTCACCAGCGCGGTCGTGGCGGCCACGGCGCTGGCGGACACGGCGTCGGCGGACACGGCCGGCGGGCTGCTCGCGCAGCTCGCCGCGGGGGAGCGCACGGCGGCGCTCGCCGTGCCGCTGTCCACCACCCCGTACGGCGCGCTGCCCGCGGTGCGGGCCGCCGACGGCCGGCTCACCGGCACGGTCACCAGTGTGGCCGGCGCCCTGGAGGCCGACGTCCTGCTCGTGCCCGCAGGCACCGCCGACGGCCTCGCGCTGTACGCGGTGACCGCCACGGACACCACCCGCGACCCGGTCGTCTCCCTCGACATGGCGCGGCAGCTGGCCGACGTCCACCTCGACGGCGTCGCCGGCACCCCGGTCGTCGCGGGCGCCGAGCCCGCGATCCGCCGGGCCCTGCTGACGGGCGCGGCCCTGCTCGCCTCCGAGCAGCTCGGCGTCGCGCGGTGGTGCCTGGAGGAGACCATCGGCTACCTGATGCAGCGCAAGCAGTTCGGGCGCGTCGTCGGTGGTTTCCAGGCCCTCAAGCACCGCCTCGCCGACCTCGCCACCGCGGTGGACGGGGCGAACGCCGCGGCCCGTCACGCCGCCGCGGCATTGGCGGCGGACGATCCGGACGTCGAGCTCGCCGTCGCCGTCGCGCAGGCCTACTGCAGCGACCTCGCGGTGACCGCCGCCGAGGAGGCCGTCCAGCTGCACGGCGGCATCGGCATGACCTGGGAGCACCCGGCGCACCTGTACCTCAAGCGCGCCAAGGCCGACCAGATCGCGTTCGGCACGCCCGGTGCGCACCGCGCGCGGCTGGCCGAGCTGGTCGACCTTCCTGCGGCCGGTTGACTTCTCCGGGGCCCGCGCTACGTTACGTATCTGAATACGTAACGTGGGAGAGGAGCTGGATGTGCCCACCGTCGACGTGGACCACACGGCCATCTACTACGAGGACGTCCCGGGCCCGTCCGGTGCGCCCGCGATCCTGTGGGGTCAGGGGTTCCTGATGTCCACGCCGCTGTACGCGCACCTGCTGGCGCTGCTGCCGGGGTACCGGCACGTCATCCCGGACACGCGGGGACACGGCCGGTCCGCGGCGGGCACGGCCGTGCCCACGCTGACCCGGATGGCCGACGACCTGTGGGCGGTGGCCACCGCGGCCGGGCTCGAATCCTTCTTCTACGTCGGCCACTCGATGGGCGGCGCGAACGGGGTCCGGCTCGCCGCCCGCCACCCCGGCGTGGTCCGGGCGGGCGTGAGCATCGCCGGGATCCCCGTCACCGGCAAGCTCGACGAGACGCGCGCCGACGTCGGCTCCCTCATCGGCCTCGCCGGCGACGCCGATGCGCTCGCCGCGGCGCTCGCGGGGCTGTTCGTCCACACGGCCCCCGATGACCCGCTCGTGGCGGAGTGCGGCCGGTCGGGCGCGCTCGTCCCGCGCGAGGTCATCGTCCCCATCACGGCCACCGAGTTCTACCGGGACGACTCGGCCGAGCTCCTGCCGCACCTGACGCAGCCGTGGCTGTTCCTCGTGCCCACGCTCGACGGCACGGAGCCGGAGCACCACCAGGTGTCGCAGGCGCAGTTGCTGCCGGACGCCACCGTGGTGCGCCTCGAGGGCGAGGGCCACATGGTGCCGCAGGAGCGGCCCGAGGCGCTGGCCGGTCCCCTCCGCGACTTCCTCGCGCGGCACGGGGGGTGACGCGGTGACCAACCTGGCCACCGTCCTGGACGCCGCCGCGGAGCGGTTCGGCGACCGGGAGTTCCTCGTCGCGGGTGACCGCCGGCTGAGCTTCGCGGAGGTCGCACGGCGTGCGGCCGCGCTGGCGCGGCAGCTGGTGAACTCCGGGGTCGCGCCGGGCGACGCGGTCGCCCTGTCGTGCCCGAACGTCCCGGAGTTCACGATCGCCTACTTCGCGATCCTGCGGGCGGGCGCCGTGGTGGTGCCGCTCAACGTCATGCTGCGGCCCCGGGAGATCGCCTACCACCTCGACGACTCCGACGCCGTCGCCCACCTCGTGCACGACGACCCCGGCCTCCTCGCGGCGGCCCGTGAGGCCGGTGGGCGAATCCGGACCCTCGGCGTCGACGACGCGGGCCGGACGACGTGGTGCGGCGAGCCGCTCGCGGACCCCGTGCACGTCGGCACCGTCGCCCGGGACGACGAGGACACCGCCGTCGTCATCTACACCTCCGGCACGACGGGACAGCCGAAGGGCGCCGAGCTCACCCATCGCAACCTGCTGCTCAACGCCCGGGCGGCCGGGGCGGTCTACGAGCTGGATCCCGCCCGCCCGGACATCCACCTGCTCGTCGCGCCCCTGTTCCACTCGCTCGGGCAGACCTGCGTGCAGAACGCGTCGACGGTGTTCGGGTGCACCGTGGTGATGACGGGCCGGTTCGACGCCGCCGAGGCGCTCCGCACGATGATCGACGAACGCGTCACGATCTTCGCCGGGGTGCCCACGATGTTCTGGGGCCTGCTGCGGGCGTTCGACGGCGTACCGGACGCGCAGCGCCTGCACGGGCAGCTGCGCGTCGCGGCGTCCGGCGGGTCGGCGCTGCCGATCGAGATCCACCAGGAGTTCTGGGAACGCTTCGGCACGGCCGTCCTCGAGGGCTACGGGTTGACCGAGACCTCGCCGATGGCCGCCCACACCCGGTTCGGCGAGCCCGTCCGCGCGGGGTCCGTGGGCCGCCCCGTCGAGGGCGTCGAGATGGCGCTGATCGCCGGCGACTGGACGCCGCTGCCGGACGACCCCGAGGCCGTGGGCGAGATCGTGATCCGTGGCCACAACGTCATGAAGGGGTACTACGAGCGGCCCGAGGCCACCGCCGAGGTGATCCGCGACGGCTGGCTGCGCACCGGCGACCTCGCCCGCAAGGACGCCGACGGCTTCTTCCACATCGTCGGGAGGTCCAAGGAACTGATCATCCGCGGCGGCTACAACGTGTACCCGCGCGAGATCGAGGAGGTCTTCATGGAGCACCCGGCGGTGTCCCTGGTGGCCGTGATCGGCGTGCCGCACGAGTCGCACGGGCAGGAGGTCAAGGCGGTCGTCGTGCCAGCGGAAGGCCACGGGTCCCTCCGGCCCGACGACCTGGTCGCCTGGGGACGGCGGCAGCTCGCGGCCTACAAGTACCCGCGGATCGTCGAGCTGCGGACCGCACTGCCGATGACGTCCACCGGCAAGATCCTCAAGCGGGAGCTCTCATGAGTTCAGCGACGGGCGCCGGACAGCAACAGCCGCACCGCGGGCCCGACCTTGCTCGCGTCCGGCGTGTCGCCGGTGATCAGGTCGACGTAGCAGAACGACTCGGCGATGCGGACGAGCAGGTAGGCCAGGTCGTCGAGCGGCATCCCGACGTCGATGCCCGGCAGCTCCTCCTCGAGCAGCGCCCGCACGTGGGCGATGAAGTTGGCCTGGGTGTCGCTGCTGCGGGTGGTGAGGATCCGCAGGGCGATCTCGCCTTCCCGGCGCAGGAAGGTCTGCATGAACGGCGCCGCGAGCACGGCGGCGATGAAGTGCTGCAGCGTCCTGGCCACGGCCTCCACCCCGGAGCCGCCCGCCTTCTTCCGGGCGAGCTCCAACGTGGGGCGCGCGAGCGACCAGTTCACCTCGCCGAGGAGCCTGTCGCGGCTGCCGACCCATCGGTTGAGGGTCATCCGGCTGACCCCGAGCTCGTCGGCGATGTCCTTCATCTCGATCCGCTTGCCGGCCAGGAAGTGCCGGCGCGCCAGCTGCACGGCCGCCTCGCGTCCCCGCGGCTGCGGGCCCCTGCGGTCGGTGCGGTCCGGCACGCCGCGGAGCCTATCGAGAGGACCGGAGATGTTACAATTCCGAATGTGCAACACGGTGGGTCCGTGGCCTGGAGCGTCCGGACGGCAGCGCGCATGACCAGCACACCCCGCGCCTGGCGCGTCAACGGGATCGACCTCGCGGTGTCGGTGCAGGGCGACGGTCCGCTCGTCGTGCTCGTGCACGGCTTCCCGGATCTCGCGATCACCTGGCGGCACCAGGTGCCCGCGCTGGTCGCCGCCGGTTTCCGGGTCCTCACGCTCGACATGCGCGGGTACGGCCGCAGCGCGCGGCCCGCAGACCGCTCCGCGTACGCCCTGCGCGAGGTCGCCCGCGACCTCGTGGGCCTGCTGGAGCACGAGGGCGTGCCGAGGGCGCACTTCGTCGGCCACGACTGGGGTGCGGCGAGCATCTGGCAGGTGGGCATCGACCACCCGGAGGCGGTGGCGTCGCTGACCGGCCTCAGCGTGCCCCACGTGCTCCCGGCGCCCGCGCCGCCCGTCGAGATCCTGCGCGCCCGCCTGGGGGAGGACTTCTACCAGGTCCGGTTCCAGGAGCCCGGCGTCGCCGAGGCGGCGCTGGAGCGCGACGTGGAGCGCACGCTGGCGACGATCTTCCGCGACCGGTTCGAGCTGCTCGACGGGCCGCAGGAGGTTCCGCCGCCGGACTGGCTGCCCCCGGAGGTCTTCGCGGAGTACGTCGCCCACTTCCGCCACACGGGCTTCGCGGGCGGCCTGCGCTACTACCGCAACATCGACGACAACTGGCGGCACGCGCGCACCCGCCCCGACCACGTCATCCGGCGCCCGTCGCTCTTCCTCACCGGCAGCGCCGATCCCGTCGCCACCTTCATGCGCGTGGACACGAGCGAGCGCGCGTTCACCGACCTGCGCACGGCGGTGGTGGACGGTGCCGGTCACTGGGTCCACCAGCAGGCTCCGGACGCCGTCAACCGCGAGGTGATCGCGCACCTGCGGCGGTCGTCGTCCTGACGGCTCAGCCGCTCGTGCCCCGGGCCAGCCAGCCCGGGGTGTCGAAGCGCACCGGCTGGGCCCCGACCAGTGCGGACAGGTGCGCCTCGAACGCCTCGAAGTCGGCGGCGCCGATCTTGCGCGCCCACTGCGCGCGCAGCTCGTCGAAGATCTCCTCGCCGGTGCGCAGGACCTCCAGGCCGAGCTCGGTCACCTGCAGGCGTTTGCGGCGCGCGTCCGCCGGGTCCGGCTCCCGGGCGACGTAGCCGCGCTCCTCGAGCACTGCGATCGTCCGTGCGGCGGACTGCTTGGAGATCGAGAGGCTGCGACCCAGCTCCGAGGCGCTGTCGGCGCCCGCCGCGATCGCCCGCATGGCGAAGTCGTGCACGGGACGCACGTCGTCGTGGCCGCGCCGGGCCAGCTCGGCCGTCGCGGCGTCGACCAGCGCTCGGAAGCCGCCGAGCAGCGACAGGGCGAGGTCGGCACCGGAGCGGGTCACGGGGGAAGGGTAGGGGAGTGGTGGCGACGAACGACAGCCAGGGTGTCTATATTCGACACCCAGACTGTCGATCCGAGGAGAGCTCATGGTCATCACCCCACCCGGCGCCACGGTGCCGGGAGTCGCCCACCACCGGGTCGACGTCAACGCCACGACGCTGCACCACGTCACCGCGGGAACGGGCGGGTCGCCGATCCTGCTGGTCCACGGCTTTCCCGAGACCTGGTGGGCCTTCCACGAGGTCATCCCGGCGCTCGCGGTCCACCATCGCGTGGTGGCGGTCGACCTGCGCGGGTTCGGCGACTCCGGCAACCCGCCCGGCGATCACAGCAGTGCCGCCTCGGCCTCGGACCTGCACGAGCTGATCGGCCACCTGGGCATGGGCCCCGTCCACCTCGTCGGGCAGGACGTCAGCGGCGCTGCCGTCTTCCGGCTGGCCGCCACCCAGCCGGACGACGTGCTCAGCTTCACCGCGATCGAGATGGGCCTGCCCGGCTTCGGCCTCGAGGCGCTGGCGGACGTCACCCGCGGCGGCGCCTGGTACCCGGGCGTCCTCGCGACGCCGGGCATTCCGGAGATGCTGCTCGCCGGGCGGGAACAGGAGTTCCTCGGCGGGCTGTTGCCCGGCGACGTCACCGAGTTCGCCCGCACCTACTCCCGCCCGGACGGCTGGCGCGGCGCGACCGGCCTCTACGCCTCCATGCTCCGGGAGGGCCCCGAGATCCGCGAACTCGCCCGGACGGCCCCGCTCCGCGTTCCCGTGCTTGCCATCGGAGCCGGCGGTGGCCCCTTCACCGCCGACACCCTCGCCCAGGTCGCCGCGGGCGAGGTCCGGTCCGTCACGCTCGACGGAGTCGGGCACTACGCCGCGCTGGAGGCCCCCGCCGCGGTGGCCGAGGCGATCAACGCCTTCACCGCGGAGGTCGACGCCGGCTGAGTCGCCGCGCAACCCGGCTCGGGACGGCGCACATGGTGGGGAGTGTGTGCGGTCCCTAGCGGGTGTGTGCGGTGGGGCTGCGGGGTCCGCGGAACCCGGTCGTGAGGCTGCGGTGGGCGCGCCGTACCAGGCGTGCAGGTCGCGGCCCTCTTCCCGGCCGCTGTTCCGCGGGCGAGCGTGTGGGTCCGGCCGTCGGCCCCTTGCTGGTGGGGTGGCTGGGTGGGCATCACTGCCGGATCCCGTGGGCACTCTGACGGCCGTCCACGGCGCGGGGGCACGCCGGTCCCGGCCCGACCGTCGCGTGGGCGGCCACTCGACCGGCTGTGGTGCCGTTCCGGGCCTGCTGCCGGATGATCAACTTCTGTCCAGGACGGGGGTGCCCGGCCACGTCCCCACCCCTGCCAACGTCCCTTTCCGCTGATCATGGGTTCCGCGGAACGCTGCCGAGCTGCACGCCCCGCCGGGCGGGCCTGCCCACTTGGCTAGCGGTGAGAACGACCGTTTCCGGTGATCCGGGGCCGCCGCGTTCCGGCCCCGCTACCGCCCCGACCTGGCCTCGAGCCGTACGATCGTGATCTTGCGTGATCACGATCGAGGGGGACCGCGCGCCACCCGGTCCGGCTCGCTTTACACACCGTTGTGGCCGGGGTACACATGGTTGTCAGAGCTGTTCTGTGCCTTGCACAGGGAAGCGGGACCAGCGGGACGTGCGCCGCGCGGTGCCTGGCTGGGGTCGGCCTGGCGGCAAGGAGGGTCGGCGATCGGAGCTGGGTCGGTGCTGTGCGGCGCCGGAGACGAACCAAAGGCGGTTCTTCGGCATGAGCGATGGACAGCGACTCGACTCCGCCCCGGTGAGCACCGGCAAGGGATCGGTGTTCGCGGCGTGGGAGCAGTTCGTGCAGGGCGAGGACCACGTGCGGGGCGTTCGGCCCGAGGTGTTGCTGTCCTGGCATCGCTGCCGCGAGCAGTACCGGGTCGACCCGCACCTCACCGAGGCCCCGCTGGCGGCGGCACACAGCGATCACACGCTCGAGCAGGACGTGGTGCTCACGGAGCTGGGTGGGCTCGCGGCGAGCGTGGCGCGGGAGGTCGAGGGCCGCAACGGCATCGTCACGGTCGCCGACGCCACCGGCCGGATCCTCGCCACGTGGGGTGACCAGGCCACGGTGGCCCGGGCCGCCGACGCCAACCTCGCCACCTGGTCGTGCTGGTCGGAGTCCACGGCGGGCACGAACGGCATGGGCACGGCGCTGGAGACGCACGGCCCGGTCCTGATCCGGGGTGCGGAGCACTGGTGCCAGGCCTTCCACGGCTGGGCGTGCGCGGGCATCGCGGTGCGGGACGTGGTGACGCGCGATCCGATCGCGGT
This sequence comes from Pseudonocardia zijingensis, assembly GCF_042657305.1. Taxonomy (NCBI): domain Bacteria; kingdom Bacillati; phylum Actinomycetota; class Actinomycetes; order Pseudonocardiales; family Pseudonocardiaceae; genus Pseudonocardia; species Pseudonocardia zijingensis. The sequence goes on from NZ_JBHSKO010000018.1 coordinate 146,961, forward strand.
GCTCAACATCTCCTGCTGGCGCACACCGCTGCCCGAGATCACGGGCAGGTGGCTGTCCCATGCGGTGTCCCAGACGCAGGGTGCGCTCAAGGGGCGCGCCCGCGACAGCGCCGGCGAGCTGATCGCCGCGTTCGCCCAGGCCAAGGGGCGTGGTCCCGCCGTGGCCGCGATCGACACCGCGGGCAAGGTCGTGATCGCCGACGAGCGGGCGGGGCTGCTCATGGGAGTGCCGGCCGAGGCGCCCGCCGTCGAGCCCGCCATCCGGTGGCACACCAGCCTGCCGGACCTGATCCGGGTGGCCGAGTACGCGAGCGGGCGGGCCGCGAAGGACCCCGACTGGGTGGGCTCCACGCAGATCTACACCCACCTCGGCGACGAGCCGACCCCGGTGACGGTGCGCCCGGTGTTCTTCTCGGGCCAGCTGGCGGGGCACCTGATCATGTTCGGCAACTCCGACGACGGGCAGCCGTGCCCCTCCGCGGCGCCGATGATGATGTCCGCGATGTCGGCGGCCAAGATGTCGATGCGCCGGATCGTGGCGGTGCGGGGCGACCGGATGGTGCTGCTGCGGCTGCCGGAGGTCTCCTTCGCCGAGGCAGACGGCAACGACGTGTGGCTGTCCACCGACCAGGGCCGGCTGCGCGCGAGTTCGGCCGGGCTGGACAAGCTCACCCACGAGCTGGCCGAGGCCGGGTTCCTGCGGGTGCACCGCCGCTACGTGGTGAACCTCAGCCGCATCCGGGAGATCGAGCGCGGCTTCAAGGGCGAGCTGTTCCTGGTGATGGACAGCCGTGGCGGCGACGTGGTGCCGGTGTCGCGGCGCAACACGCCGGCCGTCCGGGAGGCGCTGGGCCTCTGACGAGGCCGCCCGTCACCAGAACTTGATGCCCGCCGCCTTGAGCCGGCGCTTGTGCTGGCGCACGGCGGCGTCGATCGCCTCGGTGGTGATGAGGTCGCCCCACACCTTGGCGGCGGCCTCGCCCTGGGAGAGCAGCGCGTCCGCCTCGTCGCGGCCGATGTCGGCGTTCTGGACGATCCGCGAGCCGAACCCGATGTGCCAGCGCTCGTCGCGCAGGACGAGCTCGACGCCCTTGCGCAGGCCCGGCAGCGGGGTGGACAGGCTTTCGAGGGTGTCGAGCATCGCGTGCTGCCCGGCCAGGAGGACCACGCCCTCGATCACCATGTGGTAGAGCCCGACCGCGGAGGTGAGGACCCCGTGGTCGTCGGCGAGGCGCCGGGCGGTGGTGGGCAGGCGTTCCTCGAACAGGTCGACGAGGTCGGGGCCGACGTGGGTGCGCAGCACGTCGCGGCGCGCCGCTGCGTCGGCGCCGGGGATCCCGGCGACCTCGGCGGCGACGAGGTCGAAGAACCGGGCGTGGCGCGCCTCGTCCCTGGCCTGGGCGCGGAACGCCGCCTCCATCGAGTCGTCGCGCGCGGCCGCCTCGTAGGAGCCCAGCTCCAGGGACACGGCGGTCTCGGCGATGACGAAACCCGCGATGAGCCCGAGGACCTTGCTGCGCTCGGTGTCGGTGAGCTGCGGCCACGCGGCGCGGTCGGCCGTGTGGTCGATGTCCTTCTCGTCCCACTGCAGCGACTCGGCGAGCAGCACGAAGTGGTCGTACCCGCTGATCAACTCTTCAGCTCCTCACACGAACTCGCCCGGTTCCAGCTTCCTGAAGTCGGCCTTGGTGGCACCGCAGATGGGACACATCCAGTCGTCGGGGATGTCCTCGAAGGGCGTGCCCGGCGGGATGCCGCTGTCCGGATCGCCCTCGTCGGGGTCGTAGATGAAGCCACAGGGATCGCAGATCCACTGCGTGATCTCCGGATCCACCCGGGTCAGTGCGCTCATGCCGGCACAACCTCCTCTCGTTCTGTCGAACCGCCCGGCGGGGCCGGGTTCGCTGATCAGCCGCGATGCGGGCGGGGGACCAGCAGTTCGAGCGCCGGACGCGATCCTGCGTTGGCCTGCTCCACCGCCTCGGTGACGAGCCCGTGGTCGGGGGAGAGGTGGCAGACCGGGTCGGCCCGGGTGGCGTCGCCGGTCAGCTGGAACGCCTGGCACCGGCACCCGCCGAAGTCGATCTCGCGACGCTCGCAGGTGCGGCACGGGTCCTGCATCCAGCCGGTGCCGCGGAACGCGCTGAACATCGGCGAGTCGTCCCAGATCGCCTCCAGGCTGTTCTCGCGGACGCTGGGCGCGGGCAGCGGGAGCGTGTGCGCGGCCAGGCACGGCATCGCGTCGCCGTTGGGCGTGACGATGATCTGGCGTGCCGCCCAGCCGCCCATGCACGGCTTCGGGTACTCGCTGTAGTAGTCCGGCAGGACGTGCACGATCTCCATCCGGCCGGCCAACCGCGAGCGGGCGTCGCGCACCACGTCCTCGGCGTGGGCGAGCTGCTCGCGGCCGGGCAGCAGCGCCGCGCGGTTGCGCCACGCCCACCCGTAGTACTGGGTGTTGGCCAGCTCGACGCGGTCTGCCTCCAGCTCCTCGACCAGCGCCACGATCTCGGCGATCCGGTCGATGTTCTGCCGGTGCAGCACCACGTTGACGGTCAGCGGCCAGCCGAGGTCCTTCACCACGGCGGCGGCCTTCAGCTTGCGCTCGAACGACGGGATGCCCGCGATCCGGTCTGACGTCTCGGGCTCGTCGGCCTGCACGCTGACCTGCACGTGGTCGAGTCCGGCGGCCTTGAGCGCCTCGGCCCGCGGGCGGGACAGCCCGATCGCGCTCGTCACCAGGTTCGTGTACATGCCCAGGTCGGCGGCCGTGCGCACGAGGTCCACCAGGTCGCGGCGCAGCAGCGGCTCGCCGCCGGACAGGTGGCACTGCAGCACGCCCATCTCGGCCGCCTCGGCGAACACCCGCTGCCAGTCCGCCGTGGGCAGCTCGTCGTCGTAGCGGGCGAGCTCGAGCGGGTTGGAACAGTAGGCGCAGGCCAGCGGGCAGCGGTAGGTGAGCTCCGCCAGGAGCCCGAAGGGCCTCTCCATCACTTCGCCTCCTCGACGGTGACGTGACGGCGGGCGGCCATGCGGGCCAGGAAGTCCCGCACCTCGTCGTCCACCGGGCGCTCGTAGCGCGTGCGCAGCTCGTCGACGATGTCGGCGACGGTGCGGTCGCCGTCGCACAGCCCGACGACGTCCGCGGCGGTGCCGTTGAGGACGATCACCGACTCCGGGCCGAGCAGCACGTGCTTGCCGCGCGAGCGGTCGAACCGCAGCCGCAGGTGCGGCCCGAGACGGGGACGGGCCGTGTCCGGCAGCGCGGGTGGGGCGGGCGGGGTGAGCCCGGCGTCATTCGGCATAGGCCTGGTCGATCGCGTCCATCATGGACCAGAGCACGTCGCACTTGAACGACAACGCCTCGACGGCGCGGTCCTGCTGGTCGGGGGTCAGGCAGTGGGCCTTGACGACCTCCAGCGCGTGCTCGGAGTCGCGCGGCGCCTGCTCGAGGCGGGCCCGGAAGTAGGCCAGCCCGTCGGCGTCGATCCAGGTGTAGCAGCGCTCGAACGCGGCGAGGCGCTCGGCCATCAGGTCCGGCGCGAACAGCTCGGTGAGGGAGGACGCCACCGCCTCCACCCACGGCTTCGTGCGGGCGAACGTCACGTAGGCGTCGACGGCGAACCGCACCCCGGGCACCAGGTGGCGGTGGTCGAGGATCTCGTCGCGGGTGAGCCCGCACGCCTCGCCGAGGCGCAGCCAGGCCTCGATGCCGCCCTCGCCGGCGGCGGTGCCGTCGTGGTCGACGATCCGGCGGATCCAGCGCCGCCGCACCTCCACGTCGGGGCAGTTGGACAGGATCGCGCCGTCCTTGCGGGGGATGTTCTCCTGGTAGTAGAAGCGGTTGGCGACCCAGCCGCGGATCTGGGCGGGGGAGAGCGTGCCCTCGTTCATCCGCACGTGGAACGGGTGGGCGCTGTGGTACGCCTTCGAGTGGGCCCGCAACCGCTCCAGGAACGCCGCGGTCCGCGGGGCCGTCATCGCGTCGCGTTCCGTCGCAGCCGTCGTCGTCATCGCGCCTAGACCTCCACCTCGAGCCCGTCGTGGGCCACCTCCATGCCGCCTTCTTCCACCAGGCGGTGCTCCGGAGTGTCCTCCAACAGGATCGGATTGGTGTTGTTGATGTGGATGTAGATCTTGCGTGCGATCGGCAGGGGGGACAGCAGCTCGAGGCTCCCCCCGGGCCCCCCGATCGCGAGGTGGCCCATGTCGCGGGCGGTCTTCTCGGCCAGCCCGAGGCGGATCAGCTCGTCGTCGTGCCAGGTGGTGCCGTCGACGAACAGGCAGTCGATCCCGTCGAGCTCGTCGCGCACGGCGGGCGTGAGCTCCTGCACGCCCGGCAGGTAGACCGCCACGCGGCCGGTGCTCTCGTCGGTGAGGCGGTAGCCGACCACCCGTCCTAGGTCGGTGCCGGTGCCGAACCGGTCGTGCTTGGCCGTGGGCACGTCGAACGCCCGGTAGGAGATGCCGCCCAGCGACACCTCCTGCGCCGGGTGGACCGGGTGCCAGTCGACCGGGCAGTAGCGCTCCAGCGTCTCCAGCAGCCGGGTGCCCTCGCGCAGCGTGGTGTGCGTGGCGGGCGTGGCGTGCAGCTGGATGCCGCGCCCCTCGCGCAGGAGCAGCAGGCCCAGCGTGTGGTCGATCTCGGCGTCGGTGAGCAGCACGGCCTGCAGCGGCGTGACCCGGCCGTCGCCGGGGTGCAGGCCGGGGAACGCCTCGAACTGGGTGCGGATGTCGGGGGAGGCGTTGAAGAGGAACCAGTGCTTCCGGTCAGGGCTCACCGCGATCGAGGACTGGGTGCGCGGCCGGGCCGGCCGGGACCCGTCCCGGACGGCGACGCACCCCGGGCAACTGCAGTTCCACTGCGGGAACCCGCCTCCGGCGGCCGAGCCCAGCACCCGCAGCCACATCGCCGCGTCCTCCTCTTCCCGCGCCCTCGCGCGTGTCGTGAGTGGCGAACGGAAGGAGGGGCGCCGGACCCTTCGCGTCCGGTGCCCCTCCTCCTCACCTGCGTCGGATCAGGCCTCCGAGCGGGCGATGTACATGGTCACCTCGGGGGCGCACCCGATCTCCTCGAACTCGGGGGCTTCCCACTCGATCGTGGACTCCACGCCGTCACCTCCCTTCCACGGTTCCGCGGCGAGTCCCGGTGGTGCTCGTCCGGATCAGGACTCGGGCAGGGCGAACACGAACAGCGCGTCTCCCTTGTTACCCCCGAGCAGCCCGGGAAGGAAGCCCTCGAGCCATCCGCCCCACCCGGTCGGCACCGCGATGTACTGGCGGCCGTCGACCGTGTACGGCGTCGGGCTGCTGTGGTGCCCGCTGCCGCACTGGAACGACCACAGCTTCTCGCCGGTCTCCGCGTCCAGGGCCACGAACTCACCCGTCGGGGTGCCCTGGAACACCAGGCCGCCCGCCGTGGTCAGCGTCGAGGCGCACATCGGGTACTCGTTGCGCCACCGCCACTTCTCCTCGCCGGTCAGCGGGTCGATGGCGGCCACGAAGCCGTAGAAGTCCTCGAGGTCCACGGCCACGGCCGCGCCCCAGTACGGCATGCTCTCCTTGAACTCGCGGCGGCGGCGGGTGGCGGTGGCCCCGACCTCCTGCACCGGCACGTAGATCAGCCCGGTCTGGGGGTTGTAGGACATGTGCGTCCATTCCTTGCCCCCAGCGGGACCCGGCCAGAAGTGGACCGGCTCGCCCTCCTTGTCCGGGTACACCTTCGGGGTGACCTTCCCGTCGGGCGTGATCTCGCCCCACGTGATCCGGTCGACGAAGGGGAACACCCGCACGAGCTCGCCGTTGGTGCGGTCGAGCACGAAGAAGTAGCCGTTCTTGTCCGCGTGCGCGAGGAGCTTGCGCCCGTCGGGAGCGTCGAACAGCAGGTTCTCCATCGTGGAGTCGTAGTCCCACAGGTCGTGCGGGGTGAACTGGTAGTGCCACCGGATCTCGCCGGTGTCCACGTCCACCGCGACGACGCTGTCGGTGTAGAGGTTGTCGCCCTCGCGCACCCCGCCGTCGAAGTCCGGCGCCGGGTTGCCCGTGCCCTGGTAGAGCAGGCCCAGCTCCGGGTCGTAGGTGGGGGTGACCCAGCAGTTCGCGCCGCCGCGCTGCCAGGCCTCGCCGTCGGCGGGCCAAGTCTCCGAGCCGGGCTCACCGGGCTTGGGCACGGTGTAGCAGCGCCAGCGGCGCTCGCCGGTGTGGGCGTCGAACGCGTCGAGGTGACCGCGCACCCCGAACTCGCCGCCCGCGCTCCCGACGATGACCATGTCCTTGACGATCAGCGGCGCGACCGAGCCGCTCTCACCGGCGCGCACGTCGCCGTTGACGCTGTCGAAGACCACCTGGCCGGTGGTCGCGTCGAGTGCCACGAGGTGGGCGTTGAGGGTGTAGAGGTACACCTTCCCGTGCGCCACCGCCACGCCGCGGTTGACGTTCCCGCAGCACAGGGAGACGTCGTACGGCGAGGCGTGCTTGTACCGCCAGAGCTCCTCACCGGTCTTGGCGTCCAGGGCCCAGACCTTGCCGTCCGGGCCGGAGACGTACATGACGCCGTCCACCACGATCGGAGAGGCCTCGAAGGAGAAGGTCGACGCACCGGAGTGCATGCCGACCATCGCCGCCTGGAACACCCACGCGGGCGCCAGCTTCTTGACGTTGTCCTTGTTGATCTGGTCCAGCGTGCTGTAGCGCTGGCCGTCGTAGGCGCCGTAGTAGGTGAGCCAGTTCTGCGGCTCCGAGCGCGCCTGGAGGATGCGCTCGTAGTTGACGCTCTCGGCCACCGCGGGGGCGCTCCCCTTCACGGCGCTGAGTTGTGACAGGGGGATGGCCTGGCCTGCGTCGACGTACTCGGTCATCAGCTGCTCCTCTCTGCTCTACGGACGGGGCTGGGCGGGACGGTCGAGCTTCGCCTCCGGCGGCACCTCGCCGCCGATGACGATCGCCCCGGTCAGGCCGCGGCCCTCGTCGTTGCCGGTGGCGGAGCCGTACCAGTAGATGCCCGGGCCCTGCAGGTTGAGCGTGGCCGTGCCCTTGGAGTGGTTCACCATCCAGATCACCAGGTTGTCCCCGATGTTGGGCAGCACCGAGCAGTGCGTGTTCTTGTCGTCGTTGATGAGGGTGAGCTCGAGCGTGCCGCCGTGGGGGAGGATGAGGATCCCGGGCTCCCAGCACATCTCGTCCTCGGGGATGCGGACCGTGGCCCGCATGACGCCGTCCGGTCCCTCCTCGGCGTGCCCGATGGTCCCGGTGCCGAGCAACCGGCCCAGGGTGAGTTTGTTCTGCCCGTCGAGGCCGGCCGCTGCCAACTCGGCCGATCTGTCATTCGAAATGGTCGTCATTGAGCACCCTTCTCCGTCGGCTCGGGAACACCGATACCAGCGATCTCGTGGAACGCGAGATCGCCTGCCTGGATACTGCTGCGTTGCAAGTTGGAGTGCTCGACCCGGGAGAATGGGATCGAGTTACGGCGGGACTGTCACACTACGCGGATGCGCGTTGTCCGGAAAAGGAATCTGTGACTGCGCCGGAGAGGTACTCCCACTGCAACCCCTTTGTCTCAGTGTGAATCCGTGAAATGTACCGTACACTTTGCTCGATTGGCTGGGCAAGCGTCGGTACCGGGGAGCGTGACCGCGCTCCGTTCGTTGGCGAAGTCCTACCGTTCGTAGGGGCTTCCGGCCCGCTGGCGGGCGATCGGTTGCGCCGGTTGCGCCGCCACCGGACTGTGGCACCGGCCGTTCGGCGTAAGGCGCTGTGGCGCCGCCCGTGAGTGACGTGGCCCGGGAACCGCGGCCGGTAACCGCCCGAGGAGGCGAAATGTCGGAGTACGGCGTGCTGCCGCGGGACGCGGCCGCGATGACGTACCTCGACCACGCCGCCACCACACCGATGCTGCCCGGGGCCGTGGTCGCGATGCGTGCGGCGATGACGTGCACCGGCGCGGCCTCGTCCAGGCATTCAGCGGGACGCGCGGCGTCCCGGGTGGTCGAGGAGTCCCGGTCGGCGATCGCGGCCGGGCTGGGCGCGCGGCCGTCCGAGGTGGTGTTCACCGGGGGCGGCACCGCGGGGGCCAACCAGGCGGTGAAGGGCATCTTCTGGGCCCGCCGCGCCGCTGACCCGCGGCGCACCCGGGTGCTGGTCTCCGCCACCGAGCACCACGCCGTGACGGAGGCCGCGGAGTGGCTCGCCCGCCACCAGGGCGCCGAGCTGGAGCGGGTGGCCGTCGACACGTGCGGGCGCGTGTACCCCGAGGTGCTGCGGGCCGCGCTGGCCGCGGCACCGCACCGCGTGGCGCTGGTCAGCGTGATGTGGGCGAACAACGAGGTGGGCACGGTCAACCCGATCCGGGAACTGGCCGCCGTCGCCCACGAGTTCGACGTCCCGCTGCACACCGACGCGGTGCAGGCGGCCGGCGTCCTGCCCGTCGACTTCGCCCGCTGCGGCGCCGACGCGCTCACCCTGACCGGCCACAAACTGGGCGGGCCGCACGGCCAGGGCGTGCTGCTGCTGAGCCGGGAGCTGGCCTGCGTCCCGTTGCTGCACGGCGGCGGCGAGAACGTCCCGGCGGTGGCCGCGCTGGCGGCGGCGATCCGGCACGCCGTGGCCGCGGCGCCGCGCCGGGCGCCCGAGCTGACGCGCCTGCGCGACGAGCTGGTCGGGCGGGTGCTGGCCGAGGTCCCGGATGCGGTGGTCAACGGCGACCGGGGCGGCGGGTGCGTCGACGGCGGGCCGTCGCGCCTGCCGGGCATCGCGCACCTGTCCTTTCCCGGCTGCGAGGGCGACAGCCTCGTCGTCCTGATGGACGCCCGCGGCATCGCGTGCTCGACCGGCTCGGCGTGCACGGCCGGGGTGCCCCGTCCGAGCCACGTGCTGCGGGCGATGGGCGCGTGCGACGCCGTGGCCCGCGGCTCGCTGCGGTTCTCCTTCGGGCACACCTCCACGGCGGCGGACGTCGCCGCCGTGGCGCGGGCCATCGGACCGGTGGTCCAGCGGGCCCGCAGCGCCGGACACGCCGCCGGCATCCGGCGCGCGGTGGCCGCGCGCTGACTCATACCCCAGAACGGACACGAAAGGGAGTGCAACGTGGCGCAGCAGGTACGCGGGGTCGTCGCCCGCGCGAAGGGCGAGGCGGTGTCGGTGGAGACGATCACCGTGCCGGATCCGGGGCCGGGCGAGGCGGTGGTCGCGGTCCAGGCGTGCGGGGTCTGCCACACCGACCTGCACTACCGGGAGGGCGGCATCAACGACGAGTTCCCCTTCCTGCTCGGCCACGAGGCCGCCGGCGTCGTCGAGTCCGTGGGGGAGGGGGTCACGGACGTCGCGCCCGGCGACTTCGTCGTCCTCAACTGGCGGGCCGTGTGCGGGGTGTGCCGGGCCTGCAGGCGCGGCAAGCCCTGGTACTGCTTCGCCACGCACAACGCCGCCCAGAAGATGACGCTCGATTCCGGCGAGGCCCTGAGCCCCGCCCTCGGGATCGGGGCGTTCGCGGAGAAGACGCTGGTGCACTCCGGGCAGTGCACGAAGGTGAACCCGGCGGCGAAGCCCGAGGTGGCCGGGCTCCTCGGCTGCGGGGTGATGGCCGGGCTCGGCGCCGCGATCAACACCGGCGGCGTCGGGCGCGGTGACTCGATCGCCGTCATCGGGTGCGGCGGCGTCGGCGCCGCGGCCATCGCGGGCGCGAACCTGGCCGGCGCCACCACGATCATCGCCGTCGACATCGACGACAAGAAGCTGCAGTGGGCCAAGGAGTTCGGTGCCACCCACACCGTCAACTCCCGGGAGAACGACGCCGTCGAGGCGATCCAGCAGCTCACCGACGGCAACGGCGCCGACGTGGTGGTCGACGCCGTCGGCAGGCCGGAGACCTTCCGGCAGGCGTTCTACGCCCGCGACCTCGCCGGCACCGCGGTGCTCGTCGGCGTGCCCACCCCGGAGATGACCATCGAGCTGCCGCTCATCGACGTGTTCGGGCGCGGCGGTGCCACCAAGTCGTCCTGGTACGGCGACTGCCTGCCCAGCCGCGACTTCCCGATGCTGGTCGACCTGCACCTGCAGGGAAGGCTCCCGCTGGAGAGGTTCGTGAGCGAGACCATCAGCCTGGACAAGGTCGAGGAGGCCTTCCACCGCATGGAACGCGGCGAGGTCCTGCGCTCGGTGGTGGTGCTCTGAGCACCCCCTGAACCGCGAGCCGCACACCGGTGTTGGGGCGACAGCGCTGGTGTGCGGCTCGCGCCTGTGGTCCTGCTGGCGGTGGGGCCGGCGCCTGGTTGACGGGGGTGGCCGATTCTCGACCGCGGCTCGCGTCGGGCTGTCGGAGATGCGCCACGTCTGGTCTCCCCGTGTCCTGCGGGGTGTGACCACCGGTGCTCGGGTAGGCGGTCGCGCCATGCTGGAGCTTGATCATTGGATTGGCGCGTCTCCCGACGCCAGGTGTCGGGTTTGCTCCCGGTCGGCGATCACGGGTCGGACACCCGTCCCGGACGGAAGTTGATCATCCACCGTCCCGAGCCGCGTTGTGCGGTGCCGCAGGAACGTCCGCAACAGCCATTGCGCGATTCCGAGAACCGCGCGGAATGGCGGATGCAGGTGGTTCTTCCGTCAGGCCGCCAGTTCGGCGCGGCGGCGTTCCATCAGCCTCAGGATCATGGGGGTGAAGATCAGCTGCATGGCGAGGTCCATCTTTCCGCCGGGGCAGACGATGGTGTTCGCGCGGGACATGAATGAGCCGTGCAGCATCGTCAGGAGGTAGGGGAAGTCGATGCCGTGGGGATCGCGGAACCGGATGATCAGCATCGACTCGTCGGCCGTTGGGATCGTGCGGGCGATGAACGGATTGGATGTGTCGACGACGGGCACTCGTTGGAAGTTGACGTCGGTGTGGGAGAACTGCGGGCACACGTAGTTCACGTAGTCGGGCATGCGGCGCAGGATCGTCTCGGTGACGGCTTCGGCCGTGTAGCCGCGGGTCTCCTTGTCGCGGTGCAGCTTCTGGATCCACTCCAGGTTGATCACCGGGACGACGCCGATGCGGAGGTCGGCGTGCTGGGCGACGTCCACCGTGTCGGTGACGACGGCGCCGTGGAGGCCTTCGTAGAACAGCAGGTCGGTGTCGTCGGGCAGGCTCTCCCACGGGGTGAAGGTGCCGGGCTCCTGGCCGTACGGGGCGGCCTCCTCCTCGTCGTGGAGGTACCGGCGCACCTTGCCGGTGCCGGTCTCGCCGTAGGTGCGGAAGAGGTCCTCGAGCTGGTCGAAGAGGTTGGCCTCGGGGCCGAAGTGGCTGAACGAGTAGTCGCCGCGGGCGTGCGCGTCGGCCATCGCCGCCTTCATCGCGGCGCGGTCGTGGCGGTGGAAGCTGTCGCCCTCGACGAACGCGGCGCTCACGCCCTCGCGCCGGAAGATCTGCTGGAAGGTGCGCATCACCGAGGTCGTTCCGGCGCCGGACGACCCGGTGACCGAGATGATGGGGTACTTGCGTGACACGGTTCTGCCTCCTCTCAGCCGACCGCGACGCGGAACAGGCCGCGGGTGCCGTACAGCGGTGAGTCGTGCGGGCCGTCGTTGAACTGGCGGTGGTACCGGTCGATCAGCGCGACCTCCTCCGCTGCCCCGAAGATCAACGGGACGCGTTGGTGCAGGTCGGAGGGCACGACGTCGAGCACGCGGTCGCGGCCGGTGCTCGCGGCGCCGCCCGCCTGTTCGACGAGGAACGCGACGGGGTCGGCCTCGTAGAGCAGGCGCAGGCGGCCCGGCTTGGCCGGTTCCTTGGTGTCACGGGGGTACAGGAACACGCCGCCGCGGGTGAGGATGCGGTGCGCCTCGGCCACGAGCGAGGCCACCCAGCGCATGTTGAAGTCCTTGTGCCGCGGCCCGGCGAGGCCGGCGAGGCACTCGTCGACGTACCGGCGCACGGCGGGCTCCCAGAACCGCCGGTTCGACACGTTGACGGCGAACTCGCGCGCGTGCCGGGGGATCCGGACGGACTCGCGGGTGAGGAGGAACTCGCCGCTGCCCGGGTCGAGCGTGAACGCGTGCACGCCGCGGCCCACCGTCAGCACGAGCACCGTCGCCGGGCCGTAGAGCGCGTACCCGGCGCAGACCTGCGCCGTGCCCGGCCGCAGGAAGTCCCGGGGCGCCACGGCCGCCTCGGGCGCGCGCAGGACCGAGAAGATGCTGCCGACGGCCACGTTGACGTCGATGTTGGACGACCCGTCGAGCGGGTCGAAGACCAGCAGGAACCCACCGCGGGTGCGGCACACGGGCTCGGCGAGCTCCTCCGAGGCCATCCCGGCGACGTGGCCGCTGCGTTCGCCCGCGGACAGGAAGTGGTCGTTCGCGATGACGTCGAGTGCGTGCTGCACCTCGCCCTGGATGTTGACCTCGCCCGCCCCGGTCGCGGGGTCCCGGAGGGCCCCGAGCGCGACGCGAGCGGCGATCTCCCTGCACGCCTGTGCCACTTCGAGGATCAGAGGGCTCGGGTCCTCCCCGTCGGCCGGGTGGCGGCGCCGGTCCTCGGCGAGGAACCGGGTGAGCGTCGTGCGATCGGCGAGCATGGCGTCCTCCCACGGGTCCGTGGCGTCCCACACTGCCTGCGGGTGAGGCCGCGGCCATCCCCCTCGTCGGGGGGCGGGTGGGGGATCAGGGTTCGTGCCAGCCCAGTTCCGGCACGGCGAGCACGTGCTCGACCAGCAGCCGGGTGGACGGCGTCGGTTCCGGCTGGCTGACGAGGTGCCATGGCCGGTCGAGCGGCAGGCCGGGCACGGGTAGCTCGACGAGCGCCCCGGAGTCGAGGGGCCTGCGGACGGCCTCGCGCGACACGAGGGTGACCCCGAGCCCGGCCTCGGTGGCCGCGATGACGGCGCCGTTGGAGCCGAGCGTCATGCGCGGCGGGGCGATGTCCAGGCGCTCGAGCAGCGACTCGCAGGTGGCCCGCATCCCCGAGGCGGGCTCGCGCATCAGCCAGGTGGCCCGCGCGGGATCGAACCCGGTGAGCAGTTCCGGTGGCCCGACGACGACCAGCGCGTTCGGGCTGACCGCGCGCACCCGGGCGGAGACCAGGTCGTCCGGGGGGCGGCCGGCCACCACGAGGTCGGCCTCGTGACGCGCCAGCATCGGCCAGACCCGGCCGCGGGGCGCGACCTCCAGCCGCAGCATCACGCCGGGGTGCTTCGCGCGGAACGAGGCGAGCAGCCCCGGGATGAGGAACTCGCCCGCGGTGGTGACGGCCGCGAGCCGCACCTCGCCGTGCTCGGCGTCGGCCTCCGCGCGGGCGGCGAGCACGGCCTCGGCGTGCAGGCCCAGGATCCGGCGGGCGTACTCGGCGTAGCGCTCCCCGGCCGGGGTGAGGCGCACGCCGCGCCCGTGCCGGGTGACCAGCGGGGTGCCCACCTCCGCGCTGAGTGCGCTGACGGCCGAGGACACCGACGACTCGGTGACCACCAGGCGTTCGGCCGCGCCGCGGACCGAGCCGGTGTCGGCCAGCTCGACCAGCGCGCGCAGCCGGGAGTTGGTGGTCACCGCCGTCCTCCCGTCAGGCCGAGCGCACCGTGGCCCCCGGCTCGGCGTCCTCGCGGAACACGCGGCTCGCGAGCAGGTCCGGCGCCTCGATCGTGGTCAGGGCCGCCAGGTCGACCCGCGGGTCGTCCTGCTCGACGAGCCTACGTGCCTGCCGCAACCGGGCCCGTTCCACGGCGTTGCGGACGCTGCGCGCGTTGGCGAACCAGGGCTGCCCGACGCGCCGGTCGAGGTAGCGGCGCAGCGCCTCGCGTGCCTCGTCGGACAGCCGGTAGTGCAGGCCGTCGGTCATGAGGACCGCGATCTCTTCGAGCTCGTCGACCGTGTAGTCCGGGAACGTGATGTGGTGGGCGATCCGGCTCTGCATGCCCGGGTTCGCCGCGAAGAACGTGTCCATCTTGTCGGCGTAGCCGGCCAGGACGACCACGAGGTCGTCGCGGTGGGCCTCCATCACCTGCAGCAGGATCTCGATCGACTCGGAGCCGTAGTCCCGGTCGTTCTCGGCCTTGTAAAGGTAGTAGGCCTCGTCGATGAACAGCACGCCGCCCATCGCCCGCTTGATCACGTCCTTGGTCTTCGGGGCGGTGTGCCCGACGTACTCGCCGACCAGGTCGTCGCGGGTGACGCTCACCAGGTGGCCGCGGCGCAGGTAGCCGAGCCGGTGCAGCAGGTCGGCCATCCGCAGCGCCACCGTGGTCTTGCCGGTGCCGGGGTTGCCGGTGAAGCACATGTGCAGCGTCGGGCGGGGCGCCGCGATGCCGTACCGCTCCCGCATCCGGTCCACGAGCAGCAGCGCCGCGATCTCGGCGATCCGGGTCTTCACCGGCGCCAGGCCCACCAGCTCGGTGTCGAGCCGTTCCAGCACCTCGTCGATGCCGGCCTCCCGCCGCGCCGCGGCCAGGTCGACCACGGCGTCGGCGGGCAGCTGCTCGGTCGCTTCCTCGTCGGTATCGGGTTCCGGCTGGTCGGGCCGGAACCCGAACGGCGCGCCGCTCACGGCGCCGGGTACCGGTCCCCGGCGGGACGCTCGGTCGCGTACGCGTGCGTGGTGTACGCGATCCGCCGGTCGGAGAGCTCCTGGCGGTCGAGCCGGAAGCCCGGCTCCTCGGCGGGCCGCTGCACGATGAACGACAGCGCGGTGGTCTGGCGCCCGAGGCTCGCGTCGTAGGCGGTGAGCCTGATGTAGGTGTTCGGCTTGGCGCTGCGGCAGGCGTTGACCTCCATCAGCACGCCGGCCGCGTCGCGCAGGTCGAACATCGGAAGGCCCCACATCTCCCAGTAGGTGTTGCGGGGGTGCGGGTCGTCGGTGAACTCCACCGCCAGCGGCCAGTCGTTGGCGAGGCAGTACTCGACCTGCTTGGTGATCTCCTCGTCGGTGAGGTCGGGCAGGTAGGAGAAGGTGCCCTGGGTGATGCGCACGACTGCCTCCCTCAGACGCTCGTCGGCGTGGCGACGACGTCGGGCGTGTCGGTGGACTCGTAGTTGAAGGTGATGTCGCCCCACGTGGCCAGGGCCATGTCGAGCGGGCGGTTGCGGGAGGCGGCCCGCTTGAGGATCTCCGGGCCCTCGGCGTAGTAGTCGAGGCCCTCGTTGCGGGCCTTGATCATCGCCTCGAGGGCCACCCGGTTGGCCTCGGCGCCCGCCGCGATGCCCATCGGGTGCCCGATCGTGCCGCCGCCGAACTGCAGGACCACGTCCTCGCCGAGGTGGTGGAGCAGCTGGTGCATCTGCCCGGCGTGGATGCCGCCGGACGCCACGGGCATCACCGCGGGCATCGACGCCCAGTCCTGGTCGAAGTACAGGCCCTTGACCGGGTCGGCCTGCACGTTGTTGAGCCGCAGCGTGTCGTAGAAGCCCGCGGTGGTGTTGGGGTCGCCCTCCAGCTTCCCGACGACGGTGCCCGCGTGGATGTGGTCGACGCCGGCCAGCCGCATCCACTTGGCGATCACCCGGAAGCTCACGCCGTGGGTCTTCTGCCGCGTGTAGGTGCCGTGCCCCGCGCGGTGCAGGTGCAGGATCACGCCGTTCGCGCGCGCCCAGTTGGCCATCGACTGGATGGCGGTGTACCCGACCGTGAGGTCGATCATCACGATCACCGAGCCGAGCTCCTTGGCGAAATCCGCCCGCTCGTACATATGCTCCATCGTCCCGGCGGTGACGTTGAGGTAGTGGCCCTTGATCTCGCCGGTGGCCGCCTGGGCGCGGTTGACCGCCTCCATGCAGAACAGGAACCGGTCGCGCCAGCGCATGAACGGCTGCGAGTTGATGTTCTCGTCGTCCTTGGTGAAGTCCAGGCCGCCGCGCAGCGCCTCGTAGACGACGCGGCCGTAGTTGCGGGCCGAGAGCCCCAGCTTCGGCTTGGTGGTGGCGCCGAGCAGCGGGCGGCCGTACTTGTTCAGGTGCTCGCGCTCCATGACGATCCCGTGCGCCGGGCCCTGGAACGTCTTCACGTACTGGGTGGGGATCCGCATGTCCTCCAGCCGCAGCGCCTTGAGCGGCTTGAACCCGAACACGTTGCCGATGATCGAGCTCGTCAGGTTCGCGATCGAGCCCTCCTCGAACAGGTCGAGGTCGTAGGCGATCCAGGCGATGTACTGGCCCGGCGAGCTCGGCACGGCCTCGACCTTGTAGCACTTCGCCTGGTAGTGGTCGTAGGTGGTGAGGCGGTCGGTCCACACCACGGTCCAGGTCGCGGTGCTCGACTCGCCCGCCACCGCGGCGCCCGCCTCCTCCGGCGGCACGCCGTCCTGCGGCGTGATCCGGAAGGCGCACAGCACGTCGGAGTCCTTCGGGACGTAGTCGGGCTGCCAGTAGCCCATCTCGGCGTAGGGGATGACGCCCGCGTTCCATCGCTCTGCCATGCATCGATGCTCGGATCCGGATACCTGGATGTCCATCGAGACTTCCCCGCGAACACTTGAGCGATCACCTAAGAGTCATGGAGATCCCCCGGGCGGCTCCCCAGGTTGGGTGAGGTCCGGCCCCGGCACCCGTCCGTACGTTCGCCGCGATGTTCGCCGACGAGAGGAGCTCCGCCATGGGTTCGTGCAGGCAGATCGCGGCGCAGCTGGTGGCGCCCGGGAAGGGCGTGCTCGCCGCGGACGAGAGCATCGCCACGATGTCGGGCCGGCTGGAGAAGGCCGGGGTCGAGGCCACCGCCGAGAACCGGCGCCGGTACCGGCAGCTGCTCGCCTCGACGCCCGGGCTGGCCGACGGCGCCTCCGGGATCATCTTCTGCGACGAGACCCTGGGGCAGGACTTCAGCGACGGCACCCCGTTCGCCCAGGCCGTGCGCGCGGCGGGCGTGCTGCCCGGGATCAAGGTCGACACCGGGGCGAAGCCGTGCCCGGGGCTGCCCGGGGAGACGGTCACCGAGGGTCTCGACGGGCTGCCCGCCCGGCTGGAGCACTACGCCGGGATCGGAGCGGCGTTCGCCAAGTGGCGCGCCGTGTACGTCATCGGCGACGGGCTGCCCAGCGCAGGCGCGATCCGCAGCAACGCCAACGCGCTGGCCCGGTACGCGGCGGCCTGCCAGGCGGCCGGGCTCGTGCCGGTCGTCGAGCCCGAGGTCCTGATGGACGGTGCGCACCCGATCGAGCGCTGCGCCGAGGTCACGGCCGTGGTGCAGGCGGCGGTCCGCGAGGAGCTGGAGCTGCTCGGCGTCGACCTCGCCGGGATCGTGCTGAAGCCCAACATGGTGGTCGAGGGCAAGGACCACCCCGAGCCCTCCTCGCCGGAGCGGGTCGCCGAGTCCACCGTCGAGGTGCTGCGCGCCTGGCCCGCCGGGCTGGCCGGCGTCGCGTTCCTCTCCGGCGGGCAGCCGCCCGAGCGCGCCACCGCCAACCTCGAGGCGATGCAGCACCACCCCACGCCCTGGCCGCTCACGTTCTCGTTCGGCCGCGCGCTGGTGGACCCGGCGCTGGCGGCGTGGCACGGCGAGCCCGCGCTGGTCGAGGCCGGGCAGGCCGCGCTCGCCGAACGCGTGGCCGCCAACGCCGCGGCGGTGCGCCGGCGGGCGCAGCTGCAGCCCGCCTGAGCGGGCCGGTCAGCCGCCGGCCAGGACCGAGCGCAACCGGACGGCGAACGCCCCGGGGTCGCCGACGAACCCGATGTGGTCGCCGGGGAACAGCGTGGGCTCGATGTCCAGCGCGGACGCGAGCGCGGTCGACGTGCGGTCGCAGATCTGCCCGGTCGACTCCTCGCCGATGCCGACGACGATGCGCGTCCGGCCGCCGCGCAGGAGGGCGACGTCGGGCTCCCAGCGCACCGTCGGGCGCAGCTCGTGCGCGAACCAGTGGCGCTCGTCCGCGACGTCCTGCGGGTCGCGCTCGCCGCCGAACATCTGCTCGAGCGCGCCGTCGGGCATGACGATGTTCGCGTGGGCGAAGAACTTCACCCACGCGCCCACCACGTCACCCGCGAGGTAGGTGGCGATCATCTCCTCGGTCGCGGCGCGCGACTGCTCGCGGTCGGCGAGCAGTTCGGTGAGCGGCGGCTCGTGGGCGACCACGGTGTGCACCTGATCGGGGTGGGCCTGCGCCAGCGCCAGTGCGCTCACCGCGCCGCCGCTGGAGCCCAGCACGGCGGCGGCCGGGCCCACGCCGAGGTGGGCGATGAGCCGGGAGAGGTCGTCGGCGCGCATCTCCGGCGTCGAGTCCTGCCCGGGATCGGTCATCGGGCTGCGGCCGGTCCCGCGCGGGTCGGTGGTGAGCACGGTGTGGTCGGTGGCGAGCAGGTCCGCGAGCGGCGCGAACGCCGCGGCCCCCATCGGGGCCCCGACCAGCACGACCAGCGGCCCCGCGCCGCGCACCTCGTAGTGCAGGCGGGCGTTCGGCACCTCGAGGGAACCCACCGCGGGCTGCGTCGTCGTGGTCATCTCGTTCCTCCTGGAGCGATCGGCGGATCCGGTCGCGCAACCTGACTCCGGGGCCCGGGCAGAATCATCGCCCGTGAGCGAAGAACTTCTGGAGCGTGCCCGCGCGGGCGACGACGGCGCGTTCGCGGGCCTGGTGGAGCCGCTGCGCCAGGAGCTGCACGCCCACTGCTACCGCATGCTCGGCTCCGTCCACGACGCCGACGACGCCCTGCAGGACGCGCTCGTACGAGCCTGGCGGGGCATCGAGAAGTTCGAGGCCAGGAGCTCGCTGCGCAAGTGGCTCTACACCGTCGCCACCAACACCTGCCTCGACACGATCGCGCGGCGCGGCAGGCGCGAGCTGCCGATGGACCTCGGCCCGTCGAGCGAGCACGCGGTCGTCGGCGACACGCCGCGCGCCGACATCGCGTGGCTCGGCCCCTACCCGGACGCCGGGCTCGTGGCCGAACAGCGGGAGGCCGTGGAGCTGGCCTTCGTCGCCGCGCTGCAGCACCTGCCCGGCAACCAGCGGGCGGCGCTGCTGCTCTTCGAGGTCCTCGGCTTCTCCGCCGCCGAGATCGCCGCCATGATGGAGACCTCGACCGCGTCGGTGAACAGCGCGCTCCAGCGCGCCCGCAAGCTCGTCTCCGAGCGCGTCCCGTCCCGCACCCAGCAGCAGACGCTCCGCGACCTCGACGACGCCCGCCTGCGCGAGATCGTCGCCGGCTTCACCGGCGCGCTCGAACGCGGTGACGCCGACGCGCTCGTCGCGCTGCTCTCCGACGACGTCACCTGGTCGATGCCGCCCCTGCCGACCTGGTACCGGGGGGTCGCCGCCGTCATGGACTTCACCACCGCCGTACCGATGACGTGCGGCTCGTGGCGGCACCTGCCCGCCGGGGCCAACGGGCAGCCGGCGATCGCGTGCTACCTGTGGGACGACCGGGCCGGGGCGCACGTCGCCTGGTCGATCGACGTCCTCACGCTCCGCGAGGAGCGGATCGCGGAGGTCACCTCGTTCGTCGGGCGCGAGCACTTCGCGCCGCTCGGCCTACCGGCGTCGGTGACCTGACCCACCAGACGCGCCCTAGCGGTACGGCACCGTGACGGTCACGGTCGTGCCGGCCCCCGGCTGGGACCGGACGTCCAGGTGCCCGCCGACCAGCTCGGCCCGCTCCACCATGGACTGCAGGCCGTAGCCGCGGACGTCGTCGCGGCCGGGCCCGCCGGTGGCCGCCGTGTCGAACCCGGTCCCGTCGTCGGCCACCTCCAGCCGGGCGCTGCCGTCCACCACGTCGAAGCGCAGCGTGGCCGACGAGGCGCGGGAGTGCTTCACGACGTTCTGCAGGCACTCCTGCGCGATCCGGTAGAGCGCGATCTCGACGTGCTCGGGCAACCGGTGGTCGGCGAGCTCGACCTCCGTCTCGATCTGGGGCGTCGAGCGGGCGAGGCTCGCGAGGCCACCGGCGAGCCCCAGGTCGTCCAGCACCGGCGGGCGCAGGCCGCCGATGGCCGAGCGGGCCTCGTCGAGGGCGAGCCCGAGCAGCTCACGGGCCTGGGTGAGCTGCGCGGTGACCTCGGTGGGGTCGCCCCCGCCCGCGGCGTGCGAGGCGGCGTCGAGGTGGTAGGAGAGGCTGATCAGGCGCTGCGAGATCCCGTCGTGGATGTCGCCCGCCATCCGCCGGTGCTCGGCCTCCTGGGTGGCGATCACCTGCTCGACGAACCGCTCGTGCATGCGTTCGCGGGCCGCGAGCCGCCGGTGCAGGCGGGCCTGGTTGAGCGCACCCGCCACCAGCCGCCCGATGACACGCAGCAGCTCGACGTCGCGCTGCAGGAACTCGCGCCGCTCCACCGTGTGCACGTTGAGCACGCCGACCAGGCCGCCGGGGTCGACCTCCATCGGGATCGAGGCCATCGAGACGAAGTCGGCCCCGCGCAGCTCCGCGATCGGCACGTAGCGCGGGTCCGACCCCTTCCCCTCCGGGAGCACCACCGGCGTGCGGTGCTTCGCCACCCAGCCGGAGACCCCCACCCCGAGCGGCAGGCGCACCCGCCCCACCTGCTGGTCGAACGGCGGCGTGGCCCCGGCGAGGGTGAGCGACCCCTCCGTGTCGTCCAGGACGTGCACGAAGCAGACGTCGGTGGCCGTCGCATCGGTGATCAGTCGCGCGACCTCGGCGGCGAGCGGCTCCACCTCCGGCCCGCTCGCCGTGAGCTGGATGACGTCGAGCAGCAGCGCGACCTCGCCGTCGCGGTCGACCAGCCCGCGCACGAGGGCCGGCCCGTTGCGGTGCTGGGACATCGGGAGGCGGGGCGTCATTGGAAGATCCCTTCCCGCAGCGCGGTGGCGACGGCGGCCGTCCGGTCCGCCACGTCGAGCTTGCGGTAGATGGAGCTCACGTGGCTCTTCACGGTCTCGTCGCCGATCACCAGCTTCGCGGCGATCGCCCGGTTGGACAGGCCCGCCACCATGAACGAGAGGATCTCGCTCTCGCGCTGCGTGAGGCCGTGCCGGGCGCCGGGCCAGTACTCGTCGCGTTGCAGCCGCGCCGCCGTGTCGACGGCCCGCGCGGCCATCCCGGGGTCGATCACGGTCTCGCCGGCGTGCGCGCGCTCGAGCTGCGCCACGAGCTCCTCGCCGCCGATCCGCTTCAGCAGGTAGCCGGACGCACCCGCCCGCATCGCCTGGAACAGGTACTGCTCGTCCTCGTACACCGACAGCAGCACGACCTTGCGCTCCGGCGTGCGCTCGCGCACCGCGCGGCACAGGTCCAGCCCGCTCGAGCCCTGCATCCGCACGTCGCACAGCACGATGTCGGGCGCGAGGCCGTCGATCACCGACATCGCGGTCTCCGCGCCGACGGCCTCGCCGACCACCCGCACCCGGCTCCGGAATGCCGAGAGCATCGCCTTGAGCCCCTCGATCACCATCTCGTGGTCGTCCACGAGCACGACCCGGACGGGCCCTCGTTCCGGCGTCACCATGGGAGAAGCGTAGGTCGCGTCGCGGCCCGGCCTCCCCCGTCGATCCCCCGCGGCGGGGGACGAGGATCCCGTCCCGCCTACCTAGCGTCACCGGGGACGAAGGAGGTGGCGTGATGGCGGAGACGGTCTCGCCCGTGGTGGTCGCATCGGTCCTGCCCGCGGATTTCGCCGAGCTGGGCAGCCAGGTCCAGGAGATCGAGAAGGCCGGCGTGGACCGGATCCAGTGGGACGTGATGGACGGCGACTTCGTCCCGAACATCACCTTCGGGCCGGACGTGATCGCGGCGTGCCGGGGCCGGGTGGACATCGGGTTCGAGGCGCACCTCATGGTCTCCGAACCCGATCGGATGCTCACCCGATGGGTGGAGGCCGGGTGCGAGATCGTGATCGTCCACGCCGAGGCGACCCCGCACCTGCACCGCACGCTGGGCCGGATCCGGGAGCTCGGCGCACGGGCCGGCGTCGCACTCAACCCCGCCACGCCGCTCGCCGCTGTCGAGCACGTGCTCGACCTGGTGGACCTGCTGCTGGTGATGACCGTGAACCCGGGATTCGGCGGCCAGGCCTACCTGGCCGGGATGGAGCGCAAGATCGCCGCGGCCCGGGGCGAGATCGACCGCCGTGGTCTGGACATCGAACTGGAGGTCGACGGCGGGATCGGCACCACCACGATCGGCGGGGCCGCGCGGGCCGGAGCGCGGGTGTTCTGCGCGGGATCCGCCCTGTTCGCCCGCACGATGGCCGACAGCGCCCGCGCGCTGCGCACGGCCGCCGAGGAGGCGATCGCATGACGGGCGTGACCGAGCGGGCCGCACCGGGCGCGCAGGCCGACACCGTCGACGAGCTGGCCGTCGACACGCTGCGCTTCCTCGCCGCCGACGCCGTGCAGGCCGCGAACTCCGGCCACCCGGGGCTGCCGCTCGGGGCGGCCCCCGCCGCGTGGGTGCTGTGGTCGCGCCACCTGCGCCACGACCCGGCAGACCCGGACTGGCCCGACCGCGACCGGTTCGTCCTGTCGGCGGGCCACGGGTCCGCCCTGCTGTACGCGTTGCTGCACGTCACCGGCTACGACCTGCCGGTCGAGGAGCTGCGGCGGTTCCGCAGCCTCGGCTCCCGCACACCCGGGCACCCCGAACACGGCGTCACGCCGGGCGTCGAGACCACCACCGGGCCGCTCGGGCAGGGGCTGGCAAACGCGGTGGGGATGGCGCTCGCCGAGCGGATGCTCGCCGCCCGCTGCAACACCGGCGGGCACCGGGTCGTCGACCACCGGACGTGGGCGCTGGTCGGCGACGGTTGCCTCATGGAGGGGATCAGCCACGAGGCGGCGTCCCTGGCGGGCCGGCTCGGCCTGGGCAAGCTCACGGTCGTCTTCGACGACAACGACGTCACGATCGACGGCCCGGCGAGCCGCAGCTGCGCCGACGACGTCGAGGCTCGGTTCCGGGCGTACGGCTGGCGCACGCTGTGCGTGGAGGACGGCACCGACCTCGACGCGCTCGACCAGGCCTACGCCGAGGCGGCCGCCGACGACGAGCGGCCCACGTTCATCGCCGTCCGCACCACGATCGGCCACGGCGCCCCCGAGGTGGCGGGCACGCCGAAGGCCCACGGCAGCCCGCTGGGGGAGGAGGCGCTCGCGGCCATGCGGCGCCGGTTCTCCTGGCCGTCCGAGCCGTTCCACGTGCCCGCCGACGTGCGCGCCGCGGTGGCCGGGCGGCGTCAGCGCTGGGCCGCCGAGCGGGCGGAATGGGAACGGGCACACGCCCGCTGGCGCGTCGAGCACCCCCGTCTGGCCGCGGAGTTCCCCCTGGACCGGATCCCGGCGCCCCCGCACCTCGCCCCGCCCGCCGACCGCCCCGGGGCGGGCGGGGCGATCGCCACCCGGAAGGCGTCGGCCGCCGCGCTCACAGCACTGGCGGACACCTACCCGGCGCTGGTGGGCGGGTCGGCCGACCTCGCCTCGTCGACCGGCACCGCGATCCCCGGCGGGGACGTCGCCGCGGGGGAGTACGCCGGGCGCACGATCCACTTCGGGATCCGCGAGCACGCCATGGCGGCGGCTCTCAACGGCATCGCGCTCCATGGCGGGCTGCGGCCGTTCGGCAGCACGTTCCTCGTCTTCTCCGACTACCTGCGCCCCGCCCTGCGCCTGGCCGCCCTCATGCGGCTCCCGGTCGTCCACGTCTTCACCCACGACTCGGTGCACGTCGGCGAGGACGGGCCGACCCACCAGCCCGTCGAGCACGTCGAGTCGCTGCGCCTGATCCCGGGGCTCACCGTGCTGCGCCCGGCCGACGCCGCCGAGACGCAGCTGGCCTGGGACCTCGCGGCCGCGAACCTCGGCGGCCCCACCGCGCTCGTGCTGAGCAGGCAGAACCTGCCGGTGCTGGGGGACGAGGGCCTGGACGACGCCCGCCGGCACGGGGCCCGCACGGTGGCCGACCCGCCCGGAGCTCCCGACGTCGTGCTGGCCGCCAGCGGGTCGGAGGTGGCGCTCGCCCGGGAGGCGGCGGCGGTGCTCGCGGACCGCGGCATCGCGGCGCGGGTGGTGTCGGTGATGTGGCGCGAACGGTTCGAGGAGGCCCTCGAGGCAGGGACGTTCCGGCTCCCGGACGCGCCCGTCGTGTGGGTCGAGGCCGGTGTGCGCACCGGGTGGCGGGCGGTCGCGGGCCCGCGCGACGCCGTGGTCGGGATCGACCGGTTCGGGGAGAGCGGCAAGGGCCCCGACGTCGCCACGCACCTCGGGTTGTCGGCCGAGGCCGTCGCCCGGACCGCCGTCCGGGTGCTGGGGGCGTAGGCGTGGCGCCGCACCTGCGCGCGGTGATCTTCGACGTCGACGGCACCCTCGCCGACACCGAACGCGACGGCCACCGCCCCGCGTTCAACGCCGCGTTCGCCGAGCACGGGCTGGACGTGGAGTGGGGCGCCGCCGAGTACGGCCGGCTGCTCACGATCACCGGCGGCGCCCGGCGGATCGCCGCGGACCTGCGCGAGCGCGGCGTCGCCGGCGACGAGGCCGACGAGCTCGCCGCGCGCGTGCACCGCACGAAGACCGCCCTGTTCACCTCGCTCGTGACGAGCGGCGCGATCGTCGCCCGCCCCGGCCTGCCCGAGCTGGTGGCCGACCTCGCGGCCGGCGGCGTCCGGCTCGCGGTGGCCACCACCGGCCGCCGGACGTGGGTCGAACCGCTCGTCGACCGGCTGCTGGCACCCCACCCGGTCGAGGTGATCGTCACCGGTGACGACGTGGCCGACCTCAAGCCCGACCCCGAGGTGTACCTGCGCGCACTCGCCGCGCTCGGGCTGGAGGCCCGCGACGCGCTGGCCGTGGAGGACTCGGCGGTCGGGCTGCGCGCGGCGACCGCGGCCGGCCTCGCCACCGTCGTGGTGACGAACGGCTACACCGCCGACCAGGACTTCACCGGCGCGGCCGCCGTGCTGCCCGGGTTCGACGGGCCGGAGCCGCTGCGCGCGCAGCGCTGCCGCGCCCTGCACCGGCGGTGGTGGACCGCCGGGACCGCGACGAGTGGCGAACGGGGAGGCACGGCGTGACGGTGCGCATCGGCGTGAACGGGTTCGGGCGGATCGGCCGCAACTTCTGGCGGGCGGTGGACGCGCAGCGGGCGGCGGGCTCCACCGACATCGAGATCGTGGCGGTGAACGACATCACCGACAACGCCACGCTGGCCGGGCTGCTCAAGTACGACTCGA